>NZ_JAAAFU010000006.1:0-68821 GCF_019352905.1 Pseudomonas sp. Xaverov 83
GGGGCGTTTGCCAAAAGTGACCCGCTGTAAGAGCGGAACCATAAGTGGCCGTTACCTAAATAACGGATATACACCCGAAAACCCAGCAATCGCAGTTAAACCTTTCCCCCACCCCACAGGTCTCTGAATTACACCCCCAGAGCCCCAAGCATGGCCAAATCCCGCAATTTCGCCAAAGACTGGTTCACCGCCAAAAACTGGAACCCATTCGCCTTCCAGAAACAGGTATGGAAGGCCGTGAAGGAAGGCCAATCAGGACTACTCCACGCCAGCACCGGCGCCGGCAAAACCTACGCCCTGTGGTTCGCCGCCCTCAACCGCTTCGCCATCACCGAAACCACCCCCCGCAAACGCAAAGCCCCCGCCGAACCGCTGACAGTCCTGTGGATCACCCCAATGCGCGCCCTCGCCGCAGACACCGCCCGCGCCCTTGAAGCACCGTTGGAATCCCTGAACATCCCCTGGACCGTCGGCCTGCGCACCGGCGACACCAGCAGCAGCGAACGCGCCCGCCAGAGCCGCCGCCTGCCCACCACCCTGATCACCACCCCGGAAAGCCTCACGCTGATGCTGGCTCGCGCCGACAGCCAGACCAGCCTGTCACACCTGCGCATGGTGGTAGTGGACGAATGGCACGAACTGATCGGCAACAAACGCGGCGTGCAACTGCAACTGGCCCTCGCCCGCCTGCGACAATGGCGTCCAGAGCTGATTGTGTGGGGCATTTCCGCGACCCTGGGTAATCAGGCCCACGCACTGGAGGTGTTGATCCCACAAGGCGGCGGGATCAACGTCCAAGGCCAAACCACCAAACAGTTGCAAGTGGACACCCTGTTGCCACCGGTTATCGAGCGCTTTCCATGGGCCGGCCATATCGGCCTGAAAATGCTCCCGCAGGTGGTAGCCGAGGTCGATGCCAGCAGCAGTTGCCTGGTGTTCACCAACACACGAGCGCAATCGGAAATCTGGTACCAGGCCCTGCTCGACGCTCGCCCCGATTGGGCCGGAGTGATTGCCCTGCACCACGGCTCGCTGTCCCGGGAAACCCGGGATTGGGTGGAACGGGCCTTGAAGGAAGGGCAACTGAAGGCCGTGGTGTGTACGTCGAGCCTCGACTTGGGGGTGGATTTCCTGCCGGTGGAACGGGTGCTGCAGATTGGCTCGGCCAAGGGCGTGGCGCGCCTGATGCAGCGCGCCGGGCGTTCCGGCCATGCGCCAGGCAGGCCGTCGCGGGTCACGCTGGTGCCGACCCACAGCCTCGAGCTGGTGGAAGCCGCCGCCGCGCAGGACGCTATCGCTGAACGGCGTATCGAAGCCCGTCAGTCACCCCACAAGCCTTTGGATGTGCTGGTGCAACATCTGGTGAGCATGGCGCTGGGCGGCGGTTTTGTGCCGGATGAGCTGCTGGCGGAGGTGCGTACCGCATGGGCCTATCGTGACTTGAGCGAGGCAGATTGGGCCTGGGCCCTGGGCTTCGTGCGTCATGGTGGGCTGTCGCTGACGGCCTACCCGGATTACCGGCGGGTCGAGCCGGACGAACACGGCATCTGGCGCGTTCCCGACGCACGACTGGCGCGACGCCATCGCATGAGCGTGGGCACCATCGTCAGCGACGCCAGCATCCAGCTGAAATTCTGGAGCAAAGGCGGGGGTGGCAAGACCTTGGGCAGTGTCGAGGAAGGCTTTATTGCACGGCTGAAGCCGGGAGATGGCTTCCTGTTCGCCGGGCGCTTGCTGGAGTTGGTGCGAGTAGAAAACATGACCGCCTATGTGCGACGCAGTACCGCGAAAAAGGCTGCCGTGCCGCGCTGGAACGGCGGGCGCATGCCGCTTTCCAACGAGCTGGCCCAGGCGGTGGTCGAGCGCTTTGATGCGGCTGCCCATGGGCAATTCCTCGGCCCGGAGATGCAGGCGGTGCAATCGTTGCTGGACACCCAGTTGCGCTGGTCCGGGCTGCCAACCCGCGAGCATTTGCTGGCCGAGGCCCTCAAGTCCCGGGAAGGCTGGCATCTGTTCCTGTATCCGTTCGCCGGGCGCCAGGTGCATCTGGGGCTGGCGAGCCTGCTGGCCTGGCGCGTCAGTCGGCAGCAGGCGGTGACGTTCTCGATTGCGGTCAATGACTACGGGCTGGAGCTGCTGAGCGCGACCGAGGTGGACTGGCCTGAGTTACTGAGCGGGGAGTTGCTGAGTGCGGATGATCTGCTGGATGACGTGGTAGCGAGCCTGAATGCCGGTGAGCTGGCCCTGCGGCGCTTTCGCGAGATTGCGCGGATCGCCGGGCTGGTGTTTGCCGGCTACCCTGGTGCGCCGAAAAGTACGCGTCAGGTTCAGGCGTCCAGCGGCTTGTTCTTTGAAGTGTTCAAGCAATATGACCCGCAGAACCTGTTGCTGACCCAGGCCGGAGAAGAAGTCCTGCGGGAAGAACTGGATATTCGTCGGCTGGAAGAGACGTTGCGCCACTTGTCGGGGTTGAAATTGGACCTGCATCGGATAAAACGGCCTACGCCGCTGGCGTTCCCTTTACTGGTGGAACGTTTTCGGGAAAGCCTGAGTTCGGAAAAACTCTCGGAGCGGATTGCGCGAATGGTCAAGGATCTGGAAAAAGTCGCCGATAACGGGAAGCCCTGATGCCCGCTCATTACCCGATACACTTGGCGGAAGAAGCGCTGTGGTTGCTGGCGGACAAGGCTGTGTATTGGCCCGCGAGAAAGTGCCTGCTGATCGCCGACGCGCATTTTGGCAAGGCGTCAGCCTATCGCAGCCTGGGCCAGCCAGTGCCCCAAGGCACGACGACGGACAACCTTCAACGCCTGGACCGGCTGCTGGCGGCTTTCCCATGCTCGCAGGTGATCTTTCTCGGCGACTTTCTCCACGGGCCCGGCTCTCACGCCAGCGGCACCCTGAACGCGCTGAGAGCCTGGCGTGAGCGTCATGCAGACGTGGGACTCACGCTGATTCGCGGCAACCATGACAAGCGCGCTGGCGACCCACCGGTAGATCTGAACATTGAGGTGGTGACCGAACCCCTGCTGATAGGCCCGTTTGCGTTGCAGCACGAGCCCGACGCCCACGCCAGCCACCATGTGCTGGCTGGGCACGTGCATCCGGTGTATCGCCTGCGGGGCAAGGGCCGGCAAAGCTTGCGCCTGCCGTGCTTCCTGCTCGGCAACCAGGTCAGCCTGTTGCCGGCGTTTGGCGCATTTACCGGGGGTTATTCAGTGACGCAGGAAGAAGGCAGCCGGATCTTCGTGATCGGAGACCATGAAGTATGGCCAGTGCGTTGAGCATCTGACCATTGGCGACACGTGCAGGAAATCAAGCCACAGGGGCGGGAGGCGGTTCGTCGGGGAGCGTAGGTTCGCCAGGCTCTTCAGGCTGGTTGGGCCAGGGATCATCCGGGCCGGGCTGGCCGGGAATGCCGCCTGCGGCGGGATCGGCCATCAAGGACCAGGCCATCACACCAATCTGATTGGGTTCAAGCCGGGCGAGTTCGGCGCTGATTCGCGGATCGAGCTTCATAGGGGACTCCTCAAGCGTGGCCCGGCGCGTTGTGCACGCGTCGGGGCAGTACACTCAATAGAGTGCATGCCCGCTGACAAATTCCCTTAGCCTGTAAGACGATTCGATCAGGTGCGTGGGAGAGTAACGCCGCGCTGGCCCTGATACTTGCCGCCGCGGTCCTTATAGGACACTTCGCACTCTTCGTCGGATTCGAAGAACAACATCTGAGCGACACCTTCGTTAGCGTAGATTTTTGCCGGCAACGTGGTGGTGTTGGAGAACTCCAGGGTGACGTGCCCTTCCCATTCCGGCTCCAGCGGCGTCACGTTGACGATGATGCCGCAGCGCGCGTAGGTGCTCTTGCCCAGGCAGATGGTCAGGACGTTGCGCGGGATACGGAAGAATTCGACGGTGCGCGCCAGGGCGAAGGAGTTAGGCGGGATGATGCAGACGTCGCTCTTGACGTCGACGAAGCTTTTTTCGTCGAAGTTTTTCGGATCGACGGTTGCCGAGTTGATGTTGGTGAACACCTTGAACTCATCGGCGCAGCGTACATCGTAGCCGTAGCTGGAAACCCCGAACGAAATCAGCCGCTCAGCGCCTTCGCCGCGCATCTGGCGCTCCACGAAGGGCTCGATCATGCCGTGCTCTTGCGCCATGCGGCGAATCCACTTGTCCGATTTGATGCTCATGGCGGGTGTCCTGAATAGCGAGGTGAAAAAATTCTGTTGGGCATCTTACCGGGGCTGGCCCCGTGGTTCAAAGGGGCGGCTGTTTTTCTTGGCGCCGCGCAGCCCCTGCTGGGCGGGACGCACCTTCAATTGCGGGGTATTGGTGCTGTATCAGGCTGCCGCCAGTCACGAAAATAGAGAAACCTTCGGAAATACCATTGGCACGTTCCGGAAAAAGGGTTAAGGTGGCGCCACTGTGCTGCTTGTGTCACTGAGAATCTCTACACGATATGTTGAATTTCGATCCAACCATCTCCAAGAATTTTTCCTGCTCTTTGCACTCAGTCTCGGCCAGGGCTTTTCCTGAGTCGCAGTTAACTTTGTCCAAGGAGATACACCATGTCTAATCGCCAAACTGGTACCGTTAAGTGGTTCAACGATGAAAAAGGCTTCGGCTTCATCACTCCACAATCCGGTGACGACCTGTTCGTTCACTTCAAAGCTATCCAATCCGACGGCTTCAAAAGCCTGAAAGAAGGCCAACAGGTTTCTTTCATCGCTACCCGCGGTCAGAAAGGCATGCAAGCTGAAGAAGTTCAAGTTATCTAACTTGTACTGATTTAGTCGAAAAGCCCCGCCCTTAAAAGCGGGGCTTTTTTGTGCCCGCTCGTTCCCACGCAGAGCGTGGGAACGAGCAATCACACGATGTAATTCCATGCACAAAGAAATGTGGGAGCCCACCTATGTGGGAGCCGGGCTTGCCCGCGATAGCATCACCTCGATCTATCAGTTGCACCGAGGTGATGCTATCGCAGGCAAGCCAGCTCCCACACAAGCCCGCTCCCACATTTCGTCCTGCGTCGTTTACTGGAACAACGACTCACTCGACAAGCCATTCTTCTCCAGGATCTCGCGCAAGCGCTTGAGACCCTCGACCTGGATCTGCCGCACCCGCTCACGGGTCAAGCCAATCTCCAGGCCAACATCTTCCAGCGTGCTGCTTTCGTGGCCGCGCAGCCCGAAGCGGCGAATCACCACCTCACGCTGTTTGTCCGTCAGCTCCGAAAGCCACTGGTCGATGCTTTGCGACAGATCGTCGTCCTGCAGCAACTCACAAGGGTCCGTAGGACGATCATCGGTCAGGGTGTCCAGCAGGGTTTTATCCGAATCCGGACCCAGCGAGACATCGACTGAAGACACCCGCTCATTGAGACCGAGCATGCGCTTGACCTCTCCCACCGGTTTTTCCAGCAGGTTGGCGATTTCTTCAGGCGAAGGTTCATGATCGAGTTTTTGTGTCAGCTCGCGCGCCGCCCGAAGGTAGACGTTGAGCTCTTTGACCACATGGATCGGCAACCGGATCGTACGGGTTTGATTCATGATCGCCCGTTCGATGGTCTGACGAATCCACCAGGTGGCGTAGGTTGAAAAGCGAAAACCCCGCTCAGGGTCAAACTTCTCCACCGCCCGGATCAAGCCGAGATTGCCTTCCTCGATCAAGTCCAACAGGGACAGCCCACGATTGACGTAGCGTCGGGCGATTTTCACCACCAGCCGCAGGTTGCTTTCAATCATGCGCTTGCGCCCAGCCGGATCGCCCTTTTGCGACAAGCGCGCAAAAAAGACTTCTTCTTCGGGAGTGAGCAGAGGGGAAAAGCCGATTTCATTGAGGTACAACTGAGTCGCGTCGAGCGCCCGGGTGTAATCAATGTACTTGTGTTGCTTTAACGCGGTGGAGTTCTTGGATTTGGTGCGAACTGAAGGTACAGCAGGTCCCTCATTCGACATCGATTCCGTAGCAATGCCGGTCTCCATAAGGAGAACCTCATCGTCGATGTCAAACTCCGGCGCTTCTTTACTGAGAGCCATTGTTATAGTCCTTTGGTGAGTTCGACCTCAAGCTCAAGCGACGCCTTTATCCTTGGCAACGCTGGAGCCTGTTCCTTCTACGTGAGGGAACAGGCTGTGCAACATATCAACGACGGGGAAGGAATTGCAGCGGATCAACAGGTTTCCCTTGGCGGCGAATCTCAAAGTGCAGTTTCACCCGGTCTGTACCAGTTGACCCCATTTCGGCAATTGTCTGTCCGACTTTGACCTGCTGCCCCTCCCGAACCAACAGCCTGCGGTTATGACCGTAGGCACTGACGTAGGTATCGCTGTGTTTGATGATGACCAGCTCGCCGTAGCCCCGTAAACCACTCCCGGCGTACACCACTGTCCCATCAGACGCAGCTAAAACAGGCTGTCCCAAATCTCCGGCGATATCAATGCCTTTATTCAAACTACCGTTTGAAGAGAATTTTCCAATAAGAATGCCATTTGAGGGCCATCCCCAACCCGTAGGAGCAGGCCCTGCTGGCGGCAGCGGCGCAGGTGCCGGCTTGCTCGCAACGCTAGGCGCGGCGGTGCCTGCAGGCCGGGTGATGATGGTGGTTTTGCTCGAAGACGACGGCGAAGAAGCTGTGTTTGTGACGACGGCGGTCGGTGTTGAACCGGTACGGCCATCGAAACGAATGGTCTGACCTGGATGTATCGTATATGGCACAGGAATGTTGTTACGGGCGGCCAGCGCTTTGTAATCCCAACCATAACGGAAGGCAATCGAGAACATCGTATCGCCCTTGCGCACGACATATTGCCCGGTGGTAACCGTAGGCTTTTGCGGCACCGCATTATTGCGGTCGACCACCCGGGCACCACCGGATGGCGTGCTTGAGCAAGCCGCCAGCAAGGAACTCAAGACAAGGCCAATCACCAGTCGCTGAAAGCTTGTTTGACTCATACGCTGTGCAATGACCGTGAGACTCACCCGCCGCTCCCTTTATGGTGGCTGACTATGAACGCCTGTATCAGGCTTGAAATATGACGCAAGTATAACTGGCCATTGGGTTTTTACTGGAAACACGATTCTAAAGAAATTTTCATCATGTTTAATTCCCACGGCGGATCACGTTGACTCAATAGACCCCGCTGTAAGACACATACCCGGCAATAGAATTCAGTACGCAGGAATAATTGATCAGGCCAGCGGACCGTTAAGCAACGGGACAAAACGCACCGCTCCGAGCACATGCCGGGAAAAGCCTTCTTCCTCGCGAATGATCAACATTAATTGTTGCACTTCGCCGGAGCCCACCGGGATCACCAGGCGCCCGCCGGGAGCCAGCTGATCGAGCAAGGCCTGGGGCACGTCGGTGGCCACGGCGGTGACGATAATGCCGTTATACGGCGCCAGCGCCGGCCAGCCTTCCCAACCGTCGCCCCAACGAAACACCACATTGCGCAGGTTCAGCTCCACCAGGCGTTCCTTGGCCCGGTCTTGCAACACCTTGATGCGCTCGACCGAAAACACCCGCTCAACCAGCTGCGACAACACGGCCGTCTGGTAGCCGGAGCCGGTCCCGATTTCCAGCACCTTGTCCAGCGGGCCCGCCGCCAGCAACAGCTCACTCATCCGCGCCACCATATAAGGCTGGGAGATGGTCTGGTTGTGGCCGATGGGCAGCGCGGTGTCTTCATAGGCACGATGCGCCAGGGCTTCATCGACAAACAAATGCCGCGGGGTACGCCGGATGACTTCCAGCACCTGGGCGTTGGACAGCCCTTCTTCATACAGGCGCTGGATCAATCGCTCGCGGGTGCGCTGGGAAGTCATCCCAATGCCCCGTCGCAGCAGGTCGTCTTGTTCGCGCGCCATCAGAGCACTCCCTCCAGCCAGCCATCGAGGCTACTGAAGGCATCACTGAAGGTGCGATCAAGTTGCAACGGAGTAATCGAAATATAACCTTGCATCACCGCATGAAAGTCCGTGCCTTCGCCGCCGTCTTCGGCATCGCCGGCAGCGGCAATCCAGTAACCTTCCTTGCCACGCGGGTCCACCACCTTCAGCGGTGCCGCAGCGCGGGAGCGATGGCCCAGGCGGGTCAGCTTGAAGCCGCGAATATGCTCAACAGGCAGGTTCGGAAAATTGACGTTCAGCACCGTACGCGGCGGCAAATCCAGAGTGTGATGGGCCTCCACCAGCTTGCGGGCGAAGTAGGCCGCCGTCTCCAGGTTGTCCAACTGACGCGACGCCAGCGAAAACGCGAACGAGGTCCGGCCCAGGAAACGCCCCTCAAGGGCCGCCGCCACCGTGCCGGAATACAGCACGTCGTCACCGAGGTTGGCGCCCAGGTTAATCCCGGAAACCACCAAGTCCGGCTCGCGGTCCAGCAGGCTGTTGATTGCCAGGTGCACGCAATCGGTCGGCGTGCCATTCACGCTGATAAAGCCGTTGGGCAACGTCTGTATGTGCAACGGACGGTCGAGCGTCAGCGAGCTGCTGGCGCCGCTTTTGTCCTGGTCCGGGGCTACCACCACGCACTCGGCGTAATCCGCCAGCGCAGCATGAAGCGCGGCAAGGCCGGGTGCGGTGACCCCGTCGTCGTTAGATATCAGAATACGCATGGGCTGTCCGTCTGCCCCACCGGCACCAGATCTACAAGCTCGCGCACCAAGACAGTGGCGAAGCATCCGGCCGGCAGGACGAATTCCAATTGCAGAATGTCAGGTTCGGGATAATGCCACGTCAACCCGCCAATGGGCAGTCGAAGAATGCGACGTTCCTGGCTCATGCCGGCATTCACCAGCCAATCCCGCAGGTCAGCTTCACCGTCGGCGATCGCCTGTTCCAGAGCGAAGGTTGCCCCCGACGCCGGCGAATCACCTTCGCCCCACTGTGGACCTGTGGGATGCAAGTCGAGAATCGCCAGGCGCGGGTCGCTGCATTCAGCCTCCCCCGCCGGGAAAAAGCTGCGGCTGTCGGTAAACGCCAGCAAGTCACCGACCTGGGCGCACTGCCAGGAACCGTCGGCTACCCGCGCCGCCAGCACTTTATTGAACAGGAAGCTGCGGGCCGTCGAGAGCAAGCGCGAACGCACATTGCGCTGCTCCGGCAAGGCCTTGCGCGCGGCCCAGTCGCGGGCATCGACGACGTTGCCGCCGTTATGACCGAACCGCTGGGCGCCGAAATAGTTGGGAATGCCTTGCTTGGCGATCAGTTGCAGGCGCGCGTCGATAGCCGCGGCATCACCGGCAAACTGGGTCAGGCGCAAGGTAAAGCCGTTGGCCGAATGTGCGCCGCGCTGCAGCTTGCGCTTGTGACGGCCGGTCTTGAGGATCTTCAAGGTCTCGTTTTCTGCAGCGCTCAGGTCCGGGTCCGCCTTGCCCGGCAATTGCACACTGAACCACTGCCGGGTCAGCGCCTGGCGATCCTTGAGCCCGGCGTAGCTGACGGTGCGCAACGGCACGCCCGCCGCCTTGGCAATCCGCCGTGCCGCTTCTTCGGTATTCAGGCCGCGCTTTTCCACCCACAACCACAGGTGTTCACCCTCGCCGGTCAGCGGGATATCCAGCACTTCATCCACTTGGAAATCTTCAGCGATGGCCTTCAGAACAGCGCTGCCCAGGGCCTCGCCATAGGCACGCGGGCCCAGCAGTTGCAGATCATTCATGCGCGCAGCAACAAGGCAACGGAGTGCACGGCAATGCCCTCTTCGCGACCGGTAAACCCGAGCTTTTCGGTGGTGGTGGCTTTTACGTTCACTTGATCCAACTCAACTTGAAGATCCGCGGCAATCAGCGCGCGCATCGATTCGATATGCGGGGCCATCTTGGGCGCCTGGGCGACGATGGTGTTGTCGACGTTGCCGACCTTCCAGCCCTTGGCATGGATCAAGCCGACCACGTGACGCAACAGCACACGGCTGTCCGCGCCCTTGAAGGTCGGGTCGGTGTCCGGAAAGTGCTTGCCGATGTCACCCAACGCGGCGGCGCCGAGCAAGGCATCGCTCAAGGCATGCAGCACCACGTCGCCGTCGGAATGAGCCAGCAACCCGTGGTGGTGCGCGATCCGCACGCCGCCCAGGGTGATGAAATCGCCTTCGGCGAAACGGTGCACATCATAGCCGTGGCCAATACGCATAAAAAAACGCCCCGATTTAATTCAGGGCGTGATTCTACCTACTTTTGCCTCACATTAACCGAGCAAAGCGCGCGCGTGATGGCGTAAATGGTCTTCGATGAAGCTGGCGATAAAGAAGTAGCTGTGGTCATAGCCCGGTTGCAGGCGCAGCTCCAATGGATGGTTCGCCGCCCTGGCCGCTTGTTGCAAGGCTTCAGGCTTGAGCTGAACGGCCAGGAAATCGTCACGATCGCCCTGGTCCACCAGCAGCGGCAGCTTTTCCGAGGCTTCGCTGATCAACACGCAGGCGTCCCATTCGCGCCACTTCGATCGCTCTTCCCCGAGATAGCGGGAGAACGCCTTCTGGCCCCACGGGCAATCCATCGGATTGTTGATCGGCGAGAACGCCGACACCGACTGATAACGCCCCGGGTTGCGCAAGGCACACACCAGTGCGCCGTGGCCGCCCATGGAGTGGCCGCTGATCCCGCGTTTGGCCGACGCCGGGAAATGCGCCTCGATCAATGCCGGCAATTCCTGCACCACGTAATCATGCATCCGATAGTGCTGGGCCCAGGGTTCCTGGGTGGCGTTCAGGTAGAAGCCGGCGCCGAGGCCAAAGTCCCAGGCATTGTCCGGATCACCCGGCACACCGGGGCCGCGGGGGCTGGTGTCCGGCGCAACAATGATCAACCCCAGCTCGGCCGCCATGCGCTGGGCGCCGGCCTTCTGCATGAAGTTCTCATCGGTGCAGGTCAGCCCCGACAGCCAGTACAGCACCGGCAATTTTCCGCCCTGCTCCGCTTGCGGCGGCAGGTACACGGCGAAGGTCATGTCGCAACCCAGCACGTCGGAATGGTGCTTGTAGCGTTTATGCCAGCCACCGAAGCTTTTCTGGCACGACAGGTTTTCCAGACTCATGGCCGACCTCAGAAGTGAATGACGGTGCGGATGCTCTTGCCTTCATGCATCAGGTCAAACGCCTTGTTGATATCTTCCAGGCCCATGGTGTGGGTGATGAAGGTATCCAGCGGGATTTCGCCGGCCTGGGCCATCTCCACGTAGCTTGGCAATTCGCTGCGACCCCGCACGCCACCAAACGCCGAACCGCGCCAGACGCGACCGGTCACCAGTTGGAACGGACGGGTAGCAATTTCCTGACCCGCACCGGCCACGCCGATGATCACCGACTCGCCCCAGCCTTTGTGGCAGCACTCAAGGGCCGCACGCATCAGTTGGACATTGCCGATGCACTCGAAGGAAAAGTCGACGCCGCCATCGGTCAAATCGACAATCACGTCCTGGATCGGGCGATCGTAGTCTTTCGGATTGATGCAGTCGGTAGCGCCCAGTTGCTTGGCGATTTCAAACTTGGCCGGGTTGATGTCGATGGCAATGATGCGACCGGCCTTGGCTTTCACTGCACCGATCACTGCAGACAGGCCGATGCCGCCCAAGCCGAAGATGGCCACGGTGTCGCCCGGTTTGACCTTGGCGGTGTTGATCACCGCACCGATACCGGTGGTGACGCCACAGCCCAGCAGGCAGACTTTTTCCAGCGGCGCTTCTTTAGGAATCTTCGCTACGGAGATTTCCGGCAGCACGGTGTATTCGGAAAAGGTCGAAGTCCCCATGTAGTGGAAAATCGGCTGGCCCTTGTAGGAAAAGCGCGAGGTGCCATCTGGCATCAGGCCCTTGCCTTGGGTGGCGCGAATCGCCTGGCAGAGGTTGGTCTTGCCCGACAGGCAGAATTTGCACTTGCCGCATTCCGGGGTGTACAGCGGGATCACGTGATCGCCTACCGCCACCGAGGTCACGCCTTCGCCGATGGCTTCCACCACAGCGCCGCCTTCGTGGCCAAGGATCGATGGGAAGATACCTTCCGGGTCCGCGCCCGACAGGGTGTAGGCGTCGGTATGGCACACGCCGGAAGCAACCACTCGCAGCAGCACCTCGCCCGCCTTGGGCATGGCCACATCCACTTCAACGATCTCGAGGGGTTTCTTGGCTTCGAAGGCTACGGCCGCGCGGGACTTGATCATCCGGTTTCTCCATCGGGTTAAAAACGTAAGGCCAGCAGTGTAAAACATGCCCATCTGATTAATAATCCAGACAAAAGCAAAACATTATTGCCGTACAGGGATAATCAGCATGTTGGAAAACCGCTGGGAAGGCATCGACGAGTTCGTCGCCGTGGCCGAATGCAGCCAATTCACCGCGGCCGCCGAGCGCCTGGGCGTGTCGTCGTCCCATATCAGCCGCCAGGTGGCGCGACTGGAGGAGCGCCTGCAAACACGCTTGCTGTATCGCAGCACGCGCAAGGTGACGCTGACCGAAGCCGGCCAGACCTTCCTGCAACATTGCCAGCGATTGCAGGACGGTCGCGAAGAAGCCTTGCGCGCCGTGGGCGACTTGGCCAGCGAGCCCAAGGGAATGTTGCGCATGACGTGCGCAGTGGCTTACGGCGAGCGTTTTATCGTGCCGCTGGTGACGCGTTTCATGGCGCTTTATCCGCAATTGCGCGTGGACGTGGAATTGACCAACCGCCAGCTGGACCTGGTGCACGAAGGCCTGGACCTGGCGATTCGCCTCGGGCGCCTGGCGGATTCGCGCATGGTTGCCAGCCGCCTCGCGCCGCGGCGTATGTACCTGTGCGCATCACCGTCCTACCTGGCCAGGTACGGCCGGCCACATAGCCTGTCGGAATTAAGTCGGCATAACTGCCTGATCGGCAGCTCGGATATTTGGCAACTGGCCCAGGACGGGCGCGAATTTTCCCAGCGGGTACAAGGAAACTGGCGCTGCAACAGCGGGCAAGCGGTGCTGGATGCGGCCCTGCAAGGTGTCGGCCTTTGCCAGCTGCCGGACTACTACGTGCTGGAGCATTTGCACAGCGGCGCACTGGTGTCGTTACTCGAAGCCCATCAACCGCCCAACACCGCGGTTTGGGCGCTGTACCCGCAACAACGCCACCTTTCGCCCAAGGTGCGAAAACTGGTGGACTTTCTCAAGGAGGGCCTGGGCAACCACTCCGTCTACCTGCGATAGACAGCTACCGCCCATGCAGCGCCTGAGTGCCGGTAAATAGCCTTTTTTTACTGCGTAACCAGGCACCCCATGATAACCAACGGCCCGCAACTCCAGCGCATCAGTCATTTCGTTCGCAAGGTCCTGGCGGATTTCCCCGTACCTTCGCAAATCGCCGCCCAGTTGATCCGTGAGCGCGTACAGCCCCTCAGCCAGGTCGAGTTCGACCCGGACACCACCCTCCTCACCACCCTCGAATACAACACCGACAACCCCAACGCGGCCTTCACCGCCATGGTGATCCAGTCGATGTCGCTGACCGAGGCCATGGTCTGCAATGCGCCCCAGCCCCCGGGCGGCATGCTCAATACCACCGGGTTTTCCACCACTGCGCCTTATTTCAATATTGTCAGCGAGCTGCCGCGTTTGATGGATAACCGGATTCCGGCAATGTTCAACGAAGAGTTCATCGTCTCGGGCTGGATCCCGCCCAGGCGTTATGAGGCGCTGTATCTGCAAAGCCAGCCCCAGGTTTACGACCCGAGCACGCAGCTGGAGATTTCACCAAAAACCTTCAGGCACATCGTTAACTCAAGCCATTTCGAACAAGCCTACGACGAGGCGATCGGCAAGTTCTGGAACAACCACCGGGAAAACTACAACACCCTGATGCGCATCGCGTTCACCAAAGCCTATCTGGAACAGTTCCATGAGTTCACCCTGACCGTGGCAGAGAGGCACCTGGCGGCACGGGCGGCGGGGATTGGCATCGACAAGAACCACGACAACCTCACCCTGGAGGACTTCCAGGCGCCCTATCGTCTTGATCCAAACCTGTCCCTACGGCTATTGCGCATCCACAACAGCGAATCCACCGACATCCTGACCATCACCGACAACCAAAGCCAGGTGACCCTGCTCTACATCCCGGGCAACTCCTCGCCCTTCCATGGGTTCAACAACCCGGCAGACATGCGCAAGTGGCTGGTGGAAACGGCAAGGGACGCCACTCAACGCAAGACGCTGACCCAACACTTCGATGAGGACGCCATCGACTCCGGCCTGATCTACAGCGGCGTGGAGGAGGCACTGGTGGGGATGGCGGTGTTTCCGAAGCCGGCAACCTCCCCGGGTTTGTTCAACAGCCTGCGGGCCGATAACTACTGGGATCCCGAGCAGTACATCAATAATCCGACGTATCCGGCACTGGGCAGTAACCCGTTTGAGTTCATCGCCCGGCAGATCAGGTTACGCCTCGCAAAAATAGCGGCGCGAAGCTTTATTTCGCCCCTGGATACGCTCAAGACCGACACCCTGGACGCCCTGGAAAAAGGCTGCATCCTGGCGATTCCCGTGGCACTGGCCATGGGCAACGCGCTACTGGCGGAATTTTGCTTCCTGACCTCCGGCGCGACTGAAATGGTGGTGGGTGCCGACGACCTGCTGCGCGGCAAACCTCACGCGAAGGAGCGCATTGTATTTGGCGCCCTTAACGCGCTGCCGGTAGTCGCCCATGGCGTGGCCAAGGGGCTCAAGGGCCTCGAACGCCTGCGCCCTACACTGGGCCCGGCAGTACGCCAGGATGCGGGCCGGATCAGCGTCACCGCCATCAACGAAACTTCCGTTGCGGCCAGCACCGAGACCCGCACCCTGAGCCCACGGATAACTCCCGGCGGCCTGCAGACCATCCGGATTCACGGAGACCTGTACCTGACCTACAAGACACCCAATGAATCAGGCTTCTTCGAACTGTTCGTAATGGCCCCCAACGCGCCAAACACCCTGCAATCCACCGGCCTGTATGCCATCCAGAGCGCGGACCTGAAATGGCGCACGACCGGGCTGGCCGGCGGAGGCGCATTTCGCAATGCCTGGCAAAGGGTCTACACGCTGTTCGGCGGCCCGGAACACGCGACGTTCTACAGTGCCTACGAGATGCCCCCCGTTGCGCGTGAGACCGTTTCGGAGATGCTCACCGATACCAGTTCGTTTTCGGAAAACCTTGAACCCGTGGGCAGCGGCGCCCAGCCAATGAAAGACACTCGCAAGTTGTTTTTTGAGAAACGAACCAAGCTGTCTGAAGATGCCACGGTGTTCTTTGCCAACCTGCCGTTTTCACCGATGCGGCCCTTGCTTCCAAGGCTCAGCCTTAATGAGTCGCAGCCGAACATCATTCAAAAACTGCTGCACGCCAGCGACGGCCTGGTGATCGGCGAAAGCCACGGCGCGCTGTCGAGCAAGGCGTTCCTGATCAACAACATGCCGCTGTTGGCCAGCCAGGGTGTCAAACGCATCTATTTCGAGCATCTGCTGACGGATGTACACATGCCCTTGCTCAAGGCGTTCTACCGTACCCGAAGCGCGGTGATGCCCGAGGAACTCAAGGGCTTCCTCAACAACATCTACCCGCCTTTGCGCGACCGGCACTACTCGTTCGTCAACATCGTCACCCAAGCCCGTGACGCCGGGATCAAAATCCAGCCGATCGACTGCACCGTCAGCTATATGCTCCGCGACCTGCCGGACACCGCCGACAACTTGCGCCAGCGCATGCTGAACTACTACGCCACCGAGGTAATTCAATGGATACAGACCACCAAGCCGCGCCCTGGCAAATGGGTTGCACTGGTGGGTGACAGCCATACCAATACCTACAAAGGCATTCCTGGAATCGCCGAACTCACCGGCAGCATCGGCCTGCGGATCGAGGATGCAGAGGCTGGCGGGCACCTCGGCGTCGAAGTGGACACGGGACGCACCGCCAGCCTGGGCATCGGCAAGGGCGAGGGAACGGTCAAGGCCAACCTGGTCCTGCGGGTGGACCGCGCCAGCTTGCAACGTCCGGCGCCACCGACACCTGGCCCCTCCCAGCCCCAAGCCAAAACGCCACAGACGCTGCTGACCAAACCCGGTCAGTTCATGCTGATCCCGGCCACCGTTACGACACCGGCACACCTTCACTACCGTTCACGCCGAGGCGACGTACGCCATTTCAGGATCGATCAGCAGGGCGGCCGGTATGCCATCAGCGCACCCGGTTGGGCCGTGGACGGTAAACCGTTCGACAGCATTCAGGCGCTGGTGGATGAGTTCAAGACCCCAGCCGGGGTTGAACAGATGATGGGATGACCGTCAGGAAGACTGGAAAGTCCGACGCTGACGCAACCATTCAAGGTCTTCCGGGCGGGTGACCTTGAGGTTGTCGGACCGGCCTTCGATCAGGCGGGGGGCATGCCCGGCCCATTCCATGGCCGAGGCCTCGTCGGTGATGACCACGTCCGAGACCAGGCTGTCGGCCAACGCCCGGTGCAGCGCGCCAAGGCGGAACATCTGCGGGGTGTAAGCCTGCCAGATCGGCGTGCGATCGACTGTTTCCAACACGCGCCCGTGCTTGTCGGCGCGCTTGAGGGTGTCCCGCGCCGGAACGGCCAGCAGCCCCCCCACGCTGTCGTCCGCCAGTTCGAAGAGCAACTTGTCCAGGTCATCGCGGCTGAGGTTCGGCCGGGCGGCGTCATGCACCAGCACCCAATCGTCATCGCTGGCGCCCTGACTGTGCAGGTAAAGCAACGCATTGAGCACCGAGCCCGAGCGCTCTTCGCCGCCGTCCACCCGCGTAATGCGGGGATCGGTGGCGCAAGCCAGGTTCGGCCAATAAGGGTCGTCGACAGCAAGACTGACCACCAGCCCCTTGAGACCCGGATGATCGAGGAAACAGCCAAGGCTGTGTTCGAGAATAGTGCGCCCGCCCAGTTGCAAGTATTGCTTGGGACGGTCCGCGGCCATACGGGCACCCACGCCCGCGGCAGGAATCACGGCCCAGAAGGCCGGTGACGAAAGGCTCATTGGGCCAACTGGTAGAGGGTCTCGCCCTCCTTGACCATGCCCAACTCATGGCGAGCCCGTTCTTCAACGGTCTCCATGCCTTTTTTCAGTTCAAGCACTTCGGCATCGAGCACGCGATTGCGCTCCAGCAACACCTCGTTTTCGGCGTGCTGTGCGGCAATTTGCTGGGTCAGTTCGGTGACCTGCGCCAAGCTGCCATTCCCCACCCATAGGCGGTACTGCAGGCCAGCCAGCAGCAAGAGCAAGACGAGGAACAACCAATTGGGACTGCGCATCGAATATCGGGTATCCAGTGAAAAAAGACAGCCATGCAAAACTTTTGAAGCAACTGATAGCACGAAGCCTGGAATAACCAGGCTTGTGCTTGATAGCCAAGAGATTAGCGCCGAAATTCACGCTGTCGTGATTTTTCCGACGTAATCCGCTGACCTTTTACCATTTAACAATCAGCCGCGAAACTCGCTGCGACCGTTGTACTTGGCTTTACCGCCCAGTTGCTCTTCGATACGCAGCAATTGGTTGTACTTGGAAACGCGATCGGAACGGCACAGGGAACCGGTCTTGATCTGCCCAGCCGAAGTGCCCACGGCCAGGTCGGCAATGGTCGAATCTTCGGTTTCGCCGGAGCGGTGGGAGATCACGGCAGTGTAGCCCGCAGCCTTGGCCATCTGGATGGCTTCCAGGGTTTCGGTCAGGGTGCCGATCTGGTTGAACTTGATCAGGATCGAGTTGGCGATCTTCTTGTCGATGCCTTCTTTCAGGATCTTGGTGTTGGTCACGAACAGGTCGTCGCCTACCAGCTGGATCTTCTCGCCGATCTTGTCGGTCAGCACTTTCCAGCCAGCCCAGTCGGACTCGTCCAGGCCGTCTTCGATCGAGATGATCGGGTAGCGCTCGGTCAGGCCCTTGAGGTAATCAGCAAAACCTTCCGAGGTGAATACGTGGCCTTCACCGGACAGGTTGTACTTGCCGTCTTCGTAGAATTCGCTGGCCGCGCAGTCCAGGGCCAAAGTCACGTCAGTGCCCAGCTTGTAGCCAGCGTTGGCCACAGCTTCGGAGATCACTTTCAGTGCATCTTCGTTGGACGCCAGGTTCGGTGCGAAGCCGCCTTCGTCACCCACGGCAGTGCTCAGGCCACGGGCCTTCAATACAGCCTTGAGGTGGTGGAAAATCTCGGTGCCCATGCGCAGGCCTTCGGAGAAGGTCTTGGCGCCAACCGGCTGCACCATGAACTCCTGGATGTCGACGTTGTTATCCGCGTGCTCGCCACCGTTGATGATGTTCATCATCGGAACCGGCATCGAGTAAACACCCGGGGTGCCGTTCAGGTTGGCGATGTGGGCGTACAGCGGCAGGTCCTGATCCTGTGCAGCAGCCTTGGCGGCAGCCAGGGACACGGCCAGGATGGCGTTGGCGCCGAGGCTGCCTTTGTTTTCAGTACCGTCGAGCTTGATCATCGCATGATCGAGGGCTTTCTGGTCCAGTGGATCCTTGCCCAGCAGCAGGTCGCGGATCGGGCCATTGATGTTGGCGACTGCCTTGAGTACGCCCTTGCCCAGGTAACGGCTCTTGTCGCCATCACGCAGTTCCAGTGCTTCGCGGGAACCTGTGGAAGCACCGGACGGCGCGCAGGCGCTACCGATGATGCCGTTATCGAGAAGCACGTCGGCTTCGACGGTAGGGTTGCCACGGGAGTCGAGAACTTCACGACCTTTGATGTCGACGATTTTTGCCATTGTTGTAAACACTCCAAAGTTGACGAAAACGACGCAGCTGAAGGAAATCTTTTGACCGACCGCAAGGGTGGAACAACGGGGCAGGCTTGCAGGCGACAAGGCTCAGGCCCGGGGGCCTGAGCGTTTAGCGTGGGATACTTTACCGGAGAAATGGCAGTTACGCGGTCTCTACCGTCGGAAAACTCTTGACCAGGTCGTCCAACTGCTTCAACTGGGCCAGGAATGGCTCCAGCTTGTCCAGGCGCAGGGCGCATGGGCCGTCGCACTTGGCGTTGTCCGGGTCCGGGTGGGCTTCCAGGAACAAACCTGCCAGGGACTGGCTGATACCGGCCTTGGCCAGGTCCAGTACCTGGGCACGGCGCCCGCCAGCGGAATCGGCGCGACCACCGGGCATTTGCAGCGCGTGGGTCACGTCGAAGAACACTGGGTATTCGAATTGTTTCATGATGCCGAAACCGAGCATGTCCACCACAAGGTTGTTGTAGCCGAAGCTCGAACCGCGCTCGCAGAGGATCAACTGGTCGTTACCCGCTTCCACGCACTTGTTCAGGATATGTTTCATTTCCTGGGGGGCGAGGAACTGGGCTTTCTTGATGTTGATCACAGCGCCGGTCTTGGCCATGGCGACCACGAGGTCGGTCTGGCGCGACAGGAAGGCCGGCAACTGGATGATGTCGCACACCTCGGCGACCACGGCAGCCTGCTCAGGCTCGTGGACGTCGGTGATGATCGGCACGCCGAAGGCTTGCTTGATGTCCTGGAAGATCCGCATGCCTTCTTCAAGGCCCGGGCCGCGGTAGGAGGTCACGGACGAACGGTTGGCCTTGTCGAAGCTGGCCTTGAACACGTAAGGGATACCGAGTTTCTCGGTCACCTTCACGTACTCTTCACAGACCTGCATCGCCATGTCGCGGCTTTCCAGCACGTTCATGCCGCCGAACAGCACCATGGGCTTGTCGTTGGCAATCTCGATGTCGCCTACGCGAATGATCTTCTGGGCCATCAGGTTTACGCCTTCTTCTGATGTTGCGTCAGTGCTGCTTTAACGAAGCCGCTGAACAACGGGTGACCGTCGCGCGGGGTCGATGTGAACTCCGGGTGGAACTGGCAAGCCACGAACCATGGATGATCCGGTGCTTCAACCACCTCAACCAGTGCGCCATCACCGGAACGACCGGAGATTTTCAGGCCGGCTTCCATGATTTTCGGCAGCAGGTTGTTGTTCACTTCGTAGCGGTGACGGTGACGCTCGACGATCACGTCCTTACCGTAGCAATCGTGAACCAGCGAACCCGGCTCCAGCAGGCAATCCTGCGCGCCAAGGCGCATGGTGCCGCCCAGGTCGGAAGCTTCGGTACGGGTTTCGACAGCGCCGGTGGCATCTTCCCACTCGGTGATCAGGCCCACGACCGGGTGGCCGCTGGTGCGATCGAACTCGGTGGAGTTGGCGTCTTTCCAGCCCATGACGTTACGGGCGAACTCGATGACCGCCACTTGCATGCCCAGGCAGATACCCAGGTACGGCACCTTGTTCTCACGAGCGTACTGGACGGCAGTGATCTTGCCTTCCACGCCACGCAGACCGAAGCCGCCCGGAACCAGGATGGCGTCAACGCCTTCCAGCAACGCAGTACCTTGGTTCTCGATGTCTTCGGAGTCGATGTAGCGCAGGTTGACCTTGGTACGGTTGCTGATGCCCGCATGGCTCATCGCTTCGATCAGCGACTTGTAGGCGTCCAGCAGCTCCATGTACTTGCCGACCATGGCGATGGTGACTTCATGCTCAGGGTTGAGCTTGGCGTCGACCACGGCTTCCCACTCGGACAGATCGGCGCCGCCACACTGCAGGCCGAAACGCTCGACGACAAAATCATCCAGGCCCTGAGAATGCAGGATGCCCGGGATCTTGTAGATGGTGTCGGCGTCTTCCAGGGCGATCACCGCACGTTCTTCAACGTTGGTGAACTGGGCGATCTTGCGACGGGACGCGATGTCGATCGCGTGGTCGGAGCGGCACACCAGCACGTCCGGCTGCAGGCCGATGGAACGCAGTTCCTTGACCGAGTGCTGGGTAGGCTTGGTTTTGGTTTCGCCGGCGGTGGCGATGTACGGCACCAGTGTCAGGTGCATCAGCATCGCGCGCTTGGCGCCGACTTCGAAACGCAACTGGCGGATGGCTTCGAGGAACGGTTGGGACTCGATGTCACCCACGGTGCCACCGATCTCGACCATCGCCACGTCGGCATCGCCTGCACCCTTGATGATGCGGCGCTTGATTTCGTCGGTGATGTGCGGGATCACCTGGATGGTTGCACCCAGGTAGTCACCACGGCGCTCCTTGCGCAGCACGTGCTCGTAGACACGGCCGGTGGTGAAGTTGTTGTTCTGGGTCATGGTCGTGCGGATGAACCGCTCGTAGTGGCCCAGGTCCAGGTCGGTCTCGGCGCCGTCGTGAGTGACGAACACTTCACCGTGCTGGAACGGGCTCATGGTGCCCGGGTCAACGTTGATGTACGGGTCCAGCTTGAGCATGGTGACCTTAAGTCCCCGCGCCTCCAGGATGGCCGCCAATGAAGCGGAGGCAATGCCTTTCCCCAATGAAGAAACAACACCGCCCGTGACGAATATGTAGCGCGTCATGAAAAACCCTAGAAGTCTGCGTTAAAGCGGTCCGAGCCGCCGGGGAAAGCGAAGGAAGGCCGAAGCCCCCGATCACCTGCATTAATCACAGTGCACCTTTCAAAAAAACCGCCGCGTTGTGACAGACCAGCAATGAAACACCGGTACGTTGATCGCTACACATTTTTTGGAATCGCCCAGCAAAGACTGCTTGGTAATCGGCAACTGCTGCGATTCAGGCGAATCCACAGAAGTTGTATCAAGAAGGGAGCGTAGTCTACCGGAAAGGCTCTATCAGCTCAAACCTTGATCGCAGGTTGGTGGCATCCAATGTAATTGCCAGTCGGTACCGCCACTTGCCGCAAGCCCCGGCAGGTTGGCCACAGCCAGCAATTGTTGGCCCTGATACAGCAGCGGCAATCTGCCACGGATGAAGCCTGGCACGGCACTTTCGTTAAGCAACCGCTTCAGGTCACGCCGGCCCCGGCCTGGCAATTCCATGATTTCGCCGCCTTGGCGATAACGGATGCTCAGGGGACCTTCGGGTGCGCTGCCGCTGAAGTGCAGTTGGCCGTTACCGGGTAACTGTAGTGGGTTTTGTGGCTGTGACCAGCTCACCGATGCGTCAGAAAAATCCGACCAACTGGCGGGTAACCACCAGATATGCCCACCGCAACGGTGCAATTGACCGTCGGCCAGACGCCACAGCGGCTGTGCGTCTTCCTTGGCGTCGCGCAGGGTCGCCCAGCCGGCCCAGTGCTCGCTGTCGGGCAAGCGTGTCAGCGGTGTCAGCCAGTGCATGAGTGCGTTGCGCTGGCGGGCCTCGGAGAGCGCGGCAAGCGGTTCAAGGGTCAGCGAGGGCAATACGAGCCAGGGAAACGCCGGGGGCTGGCTGGCGGTCAGCAGGTCCATTTGTGCCAGTTCGTCGAGCAAGCCCTGGGCTTCGCTCAAATGTTCGGCGCTGCGGGCCATGGTACTGACGGCTTGGGGCCAACGTTCGATCAGGCGCGGGAAAACATGGTGGCGCAGGTAATTGCGGGAGAAACGCGGATCGGCGTTGGACGGGTCTTCAATCCAGTCCAATTGATGCTCGCGGGCGTAGGCTTCCAGATCGGCGCGGGATACATGCAGCAAGGGCCGCACCAGGTAGCCACCCGCCAATGGACGCTGCACAGGCATCGCCGCCAGCCCACGCACGCCGCCGCCACGCAGCAAGCGAAACAACAAGGTTTCAGCTTGATCGTCGCGGTGCTGGCCCGTGATTAGCAACTCCCCTGCCCCGGTGACCTCGGCAAACGCTTGATACCGCGCCTCACGGGCGGCGCGCTCCAGGCTCGCGCCGGGTCGCACCTGCACGCGGATCACTTGCAGGGGAACGCCCAGGGCGTCGCACACAGCCCGGCAATGCGCCGGCCACGCGTCAGCCGCAGCTTGCAGCCCATGATGGACATGGATAGCACTGAGTGGCGGGAGTGTGTCGGTTTTGGCCAGAGTGGCCAGAAGGTGCAGCAGGACGGTGGAGTCGAGGCCGCCGGAGAAGGCGATATACCAGGCCGGAGCGCTGCGCCAGGGGGCGAGGATTTGCAGAAGTTTGGCGGTCAAGGTGGGCTTCATAGCAAAGTACGCCATCAATCCGGATGCGATAACCCAGCATACACAAAGCAAATGTGGGAGCCGGGCTTGCCCGCGATGCAGCCAACTCGGTTTATCTAGCGCACCGAGTTGATGCTATCGCAGGCAAGCCAGCTCCCACACAAGCCCGCTCCCGCATTTGGTAACGCGTCGGCTTAGAGACCGTAGCTCATCAGTCGCTCGTAACGACGGGCCAGCAGCGCCTCGTTGTCGAACTTCTTGAGCATCGCCAGTTGCGAGCTGAGTTCAGCACGAATGGTCGCGGCAGCGGCAGCCGGGTCACGGTGGGCGCCGCCCAATGGCTCGGCGATCACTTTGTCCACGATACCCAGGCCTTTCAGGCGATCTGCGGTGATGCCCATGGCTTCAGCGGCATCCGGCGCTTTCTCGGCGGTTTTCCACAGGATCGAGGCGCAACCTTCCGGCGAGATCACCGCGTAGGTCGAATATTGCAGCATGTTCAGTTGGTCGCAGACGCCAATGGCCAGCGCACCGCCGGAACCGCCTTCGCCGATCACGGTAGCGATGATCGGAGTCTTCAGGCGAGCCATCACCCGCAGGTTCCAGGCAATCGCTTCGCTTTGGTTGCGCTCTTCAGCGTCGATACCCGGGTAGGCGCCCGGGGTGTCGATGAAGGTCAGGATCGGCATCTTGAAGCGCTCGGCCATTTCCATCAGGCGGCAAGCCTTGCGGTAGCCTTCGGGACGCGGCATGCCGAAGTTGCGACGGACTTTCTCACGCACTTCACGGCCTTTCTGGTGACCGATCACCATCACTGGCTGGTCGTCCAGGCGAGCGATACCGCCCACAATGGCGGCGTCGTCGGAGAAGTGACGGTCGCCGTGCAGTTCATCGAACTCGGTGAAGATGTGCTCGATGTAGTCCAGGGTGTACGGACGGCGCGGGTGGCGGGCCAGACGCGCGATCTGCCAGCTGGTCAGCTTGCCGAAGATGTCTTCGGTAAGCGTGCTGCTCTTGTCTTGCAGGCGAGCGATTTCATCGCCGATATTCAGCGAATTGTCATTGCCGACCAGGCGCAGCTCTTCGATCTTGGCTTGCAGGTCAGCGATCGGCTGTTCGAAATCAAGAAAATTCGGGTTCATAAGCGTCCGTCTTGGGTCGACGGCCAAGGGGTGCCTGGCCAGCCGGTTGTCTATTCGCGCCCTACCTTAAGGGAGAGGCGCGGTTAGGTCGAGATTAAATGTTCGGTCGAGATCAGGCGTTCTTTGTACGGCCTGACCGTCAACGGTATTGGAGGAAGACGTTGTCACGCCCGAACTGGTCACGCAATGCTTGAATCAAGCCATCAGCGGGATCAATTCGCCACGTCTCTCCAAACTGCAACATCGCCTTGGCATCGTCGCGGGTGTACTCCATGGTCACCGGGCAGGCGCCACGGTGGCGTTTAAGCAAGTCACCCAACCAGCGTAGCTGATCGCCTTTGAGCGCATCGGTCTTGACCTTCAAGCGCAGGCTTTCGGCGAGGTTGGTGCGAGCATCTTCCATGCTCATCACGCGCTTGATCCGCAGGCGCAGGCCGCCGGAGAAGTCGTCGTTGCTGACCTCCCCTTCCACCACCACCATCGCGTCGGTCTGCAACAGCGACTGGGCGGAGTGGAATGCATCGGCAAACAGCGACGCTTCGATGCGGCCCGAGCGGTCGTCGAGGGTAATGAAACCCATCTTGTCGCCCTTTTTATTCTTCATCACCCGCAGCGCGATGATCATGCCCGCGACGGTCTGGGTGTCCCGCGCCGGCTTCAGGTCGATGATGCGCTGGCGGGCGAAACGCCGGATTTCACCTTCGTACTCGTCAATCGGGTGACCAGTGAGGTACAGGCCCAGGGTGTCCTTCTCTCCCTTGAGGCGCTCCTTGAGGGTCAGGTCCTTGGCCTTGCGATGGTTGGCGTAGACGTCGGCGTCTTCTTCGACGAACAGCCCGCCAAACAGGTCGGCGTGGCCGCTGTCGTGGGTGCGCGCGGTCTGTTCGGCGGCCTTGATCGCTTCTTCCATGGCGGTCAGCAATACCGCGCGATTGCGGTCGATGTTGGCCTGGTAAGCCTTCGGCTCATCATGGAAGTACGGACCCAGACGATCCAGGGCACCGCTTCGGATCAAGCCATCCAGGGTACGTTTGTTGATGCGCTTGAGGTCGACCCGGGCGCAGAAGTCGAACAGGTCCTTGAACGGCCCGTCCTGACGCGCTTCGGTAATCGCCTCCACCGGGCCTTCGCCCACGCCCTTGATCGCGCCGAGACCATAAATGATGCGGCCTTCGTCGTTGACCGTGAACTTGAACTCGGAGGTGTTCACGTCCGGCGCGTCAAGGCGCAGCTTCATGGTCCGCACTTCTTCGATCAAGGTCACGACCTTGTCGGTGTTGTGCATATCCGCAGACAGTACCGCGGCCATGAACGGCGCCGGGTAGTGAGCCTTCAGCCAGGCCGTCTGGTACGACACCAGGCCGTAGGCGGCGGAGTGGGATTTGTTGAAGCCGTAACCGGCGAATTTCTCTACCAGGTCGAAGATGTTACCGGCCAGGTCGGCGTCGATGTTGTTGGTGGCGCAGCCCTCAATGAAACCACCGCGCTGCTTGGCCATCTCCTCGGGCTTTTTCTTACCCATGGCTCGACGCAGCATATCCGCGCCACCGAGGGTATAGCCGGCCATGACCTGAGCAATCTGCATCACCTGTTCTTGATACAGGATGATGCCGTAGGTCGGTGCCAGTACTGGCTTGAGGCCTTCGTACTGGTAGTCGGAGTGCGGGTAAGCCAGCTCGGCACGTCCGTGCTTACGGTTGATGAAGTCATCCACCATGCCTGATTGCAGCGGGCCCGGACGGAACAGGGCCACCAGTGCGATCAAGTCTTCCAGGCAGTCGGGCTTGAGCTTTTTGATCAGCTCTTTCATGCCGCGGGATTCAAGCTGGAACACGGCCGTGGTTTCAGCCTTTTGCAGCAGGCTGTAGGTCGGTTTGTCGTCCAGCGGGATAAACGCGATATCCAGCGGTGGCTCGTTGACCTTGGCGCGGTCCCGATTGATGGTCTTCAGCGCCCAGTCGATGATCGTCAGGGTCCGCAGGCCGAGGAAGTCGAACTTCACCAGGCCGGCCGCCTCCACGTCATCCTTGTCGAACTGGGTTACCAGGCCGTCGCCTTCTTCGTCGCAATAGATCGGCGAAAAGTCAGTCAGCTTGGTAGGCGCGATAACCACACCACCGGCGTGTTTACCGACGTTACGCACCACGCCTTCGAGCTTGCGCGCCATGTCCCAGATTTCGGCCGCTTCTTCATCGACCTTGATGAAGTCCCGCAGGATTTCTTCCTGCTCGTAGGCTTTTTCCAGGGTCATGCCGACTTCGAATGGAATCATCTTCGACAGTCGGTCAGCCAGGCCGTAGGACTTGCCCTGCACCCGGGCCACGTCGCGGATTACCGCTTTAGCCGCCATGGAACCGAAGGTGATGATCTGGCTTACGGCGTTGCGGCCGTATTTCTCGGCCACGTATTCAATAACCCGGTCGCGACCATCCATGCAGAAGTCGACGTCGAAGTCGGGCATCGATACCCGTTCCGGGTTAAGGAAACGTTCGAACAGCAGGTCATATTCCAGCGGATCGAGATCGGTGATCTTCTGCACATAGGCCACCAGCGACCCGGCACCCGATCCACGGCCTGGGCCCACTGGCACGCCGTTGCTTTTGGCCCACTGGATAAAGTCCATTACGATCAGGAAGTAACCGGGGAACCCCATCTGGATAATGATATCCAGCTCGAAATTCAGCCGGTCGACGTAGACCTGGCGCTTGGCTTCATAATCTTCAGTGGTGTCCTTGGGCAGCAGGACGCTCAGGCGTTCCTCCAGCCCGTCGAAGGACACCTTGCGGAAATACTCGTCGATGGTCATGCCATCGGGGATCGGGAAGTTGGGCAGGAAGTGCTTGCCCAGCTTCACTTCAATATTGCAGCGCTTGGCAATTTCGACGGAGTTTTCCAGGGCCTCGGGCAGGTCACTGAACAGCTCGGCCATTTCATCGGCGCTTTTGAGGTACTGCTCTTCGCTGTAGTTTTTCGAGCGGCGCGGATCGTCCAGCGCCCGGCCTTCGCCAATGCATACGCGGGTTTCGTGGGCCTCGAAGTCTTCCTTCTTGATAAAGCGCACATCGTTGGTCGCCACCAGCGGCGCACCAAGCTTTTCAGCCAGGGCCACGGCGGCGTGCAACTGTTCTTCATCGTTGGGGCGGTTGGTGCGCTGGATTTCCAGGTAGAAACGGTTGGGGAACACCTCCATCCACTCACGGGCGAGTACTTCTGCCTCGTGGGGATTGCCGCCCAACAGCGCGATGCCGATCTCACCCTCTTTGGCCGCCGAGAGCATGATCAGCCCTTCGCTGGCCTCGGCCACCCATTCGCGCTCGATGATGATCGAGCCGTTGCGCTGGCCATCGATGAAGCCACGGGAAATCAGTTCGGTGAGGTTGCGATAACCCACGCCGTTCATCGCCAACAGGCTGATGCGGCTCAATGGGTTATCCGGGTCTTTGTTCGACAGCCACAGGTCGGCGCCGCAGATCGGCTTGATGCCGGCGCCCATGGCGGCCTTGTAGAACTTGACCAGGGAGCACATGTTGTTCTGGTCAGTCACCGCCACGGCAGGCATGTTCATGCCCACCAGGGTTTTGACCAGGGGTTTGATCCGTACCAGGCCGTCGACCAGGGAGTATTCAGTGTGCAGGCGCAGGTGAACGAATGAAGCCGGCATAGTGATCCTGTCTAAAAACGTGGAGACAACAAGGCCCGGATTGTACCGGGCCTTGAGCAAAACATCAGCCTCGCGACTAAACCTCGCTGAGACTCTCCCGCGCTTCGTAAGCCTGGCGAACCGGGGCGAACGAGAGGCGGTGGATCGGGGTCGGGCCCAGCCGCGCCAAAGCTTCCAGATGAACGGGCGTTGGATAACCTTTGTGCCCGCCGATGCCGTAGCCCGGGTAGATCAATTCAAAAGCTGCCATTTCGCGATCTCGGCTGACCTTGGCCAGGATTGATGCAGCGGCAATCGCTGGCACCTTGCTGTCGCCCTTGACCACCGCTTCTGCGGGCATCGTCAGCTTCGGGCAGCGGTTGCCGTCAATCATCGCCATTTTGGGCGCGATGTGCAGGCCTTCAATGGCGCGCTGCATGGCCAGCATGGTGGCGTGCAGGATGTTCAGTTCGTCGATTTCTTCGACCTCAGCCCGGGCGATGTGCCAGCTCAGGGCTTTCTCACAGATCTCGTCGTAGAGCTTTTCACGACGGGCTTCGGTGAGTTTCTTCGAATCGTTGAGGCCGAGGATCGGGCGGTTCGGGTCGAGAATCACTGCGGCGGTGACGACTGCGCCGCACAGCGGGCCGCGACCGACTTCGTCAACACCGGCAACCAGATCAAGGGCATCGGCGACCAGGCTGAAATCCAGGCCCATTTGCGTCTTCATAGGGTTTCCTGTTTATGGCCGATCAAGGTCAGCACAGCGTCCGCCGCCTGGTTCGATGCGTCACGGCGCAAGGTGCGGTGGATTTCGTCGAAACCACGGGTTTGTTCTTCGCCGCCGTCGATCAGCGGGAGCATGGTTTGCGCCAAGGCTTCGGGCGTCGCGTCATCCTGCAGCAATTCGGGCACCAGCAGTCGCTGGGCCAGCAAATTGGGTAGCGAGATGTACGGGCTTTTGACCATACGCTTGAGAATCCAGTAGGTCAGCGGCGCCAGCCGATAGGCTACGACCATCGGGCGTTTGTAGAGCAAGGCCTCGAGGGTCGCGGTGCCGGAGGCGATCAGCACCGCATCGCAGGCAGCCAGGGCCAGGTGCGAGCCGCCGTCGAGCAGGGTCAACGGCAAGTTGCGACCTACCAGCAGCTCTTCAATTTGCGCGCGACGCTGAGGGCTGGCGCACGGCAATACGAAGCGCACGCCCGGCTTCAGCGCTTGCAGACGTTCGGCAGCATCAAAAAACAGCGCGCCGAGACGACCGACTTCGCCACCACGGCTACCCGGCATCAAGGCGACCAACGGCCCGTCAGGCAAGCCCAGTTCGGCACGCGCCGCAGCACGATCCGCCTGGAGCGGGATGGTATCGGCCAAAGTGTGGCCAACAAACCGCACCGGCACGCCCTTCTCTTCGTAGAACCTGGCCTCGAACGGCAGCAGGGTCAGCATCAGGTCGCAGCCTTCGCGAATCTTCAGCACGCGCTTTTGCCGCCACGCCCACACGGACGGGCTGACGTAATGCACGGTCTTGATCCCGGCCTGACGCAACTTGAGTTCGATATTGAGGGTGAAGTCCGGAGCGTCGATTCCGATAAAGACGTCGGGCTTTTCTTCGATCAGGGTCTGGATCAGCTTTTTGCGGCGAGCCAGCAGCTCACGCAACCGGCCCAGCACTTCCACCAGCCCCATGACCGACAAGCGCTCCATGGGAAAGTAGGACGTGAGGCCTTCAGCCTGCATCAGCGGACCGCCGACACCGATGAATTCAACCGCCGGATGCTGGAGCTTGAGAGCCCGCATCAGGCCTGCACCGAGAATATCGCCGGAAGCTTCTCCGGCCACCAACGCTATACGCAGCTTGGCCATGATCAGCGGGTGATGCCGCGAGTCGACGACTGGATCGAGTCACGGAATATCGCGACTTCCGGAAACAATGTTGCGGGTTCCGTCAGTTCGATCAACGCCTGATCGACCGTCAACCCCTGGCGGTAAACCACCTTGTAGGCGCGGCGCAGGGCGTGAATGGCGTCTTCGCTGAAGCCCCGACGGCGCATGCCTTCGAAGTTCATGCTGCGGGCTTCGGCCGGGTTGCCGAATACCGTGACGAATGCCGGAACATCCTTGCCAATGGCGGTGCCCATGCCGGAAAAGCTGTGGGCGCCGATATGGCAGTACTGATGCACCAGGGTGAAGCCGGACAGGATCGCCCAATCATCAACATGCACGTGGCCGGCCAACGCGGTGTTGTTGACCAGGATGCAGTGGTTGCCGATGACGCTGTCATGGCCGATGTGCGCGTAGGCCATCACCAGGTTGTGATCACCCAGGGTGGTCTCGGCGCGGTCCTGAACGGTACCGCGGTGAATGGTCACGCCTTCACGGATGATATTGTGATCACCGATTACCAGACGCGTTTCTTCACCCTTGTACTTCATGTCCGGGGTGTCTTCGCCTATCGATGAGAACTGATAGATGCGGTTGTGTTTGCCAATGCGCGTCGGGCCTTTGAGGATCACATGCGGCCCGATGACTGTTCCCTCGCCGATTTCCACACCTGCGCCGACGATCGACCAAGGGCCGACCTCAACGTCGGCGGCCAGTACGGCCGTCGGATCGATGATTGCGCGAGGGTCAATCAAACTCATAGTTTGCGTTCCGCACAGATGATTTCAGCCGAGCACACCGGCTTGCCGTCGACCGAAGCCTGGCATTCAAACTTCCAGATCTGGCGCTTGCAGCTGATGAACTTGGCTTCCAGGATCAACTGGTCACCCGGGGTAACCGGGTTGCGGAAGCGCAGTTTGTCGGAGCCCACGAAATAGTAGAGCGTGCCATCGGCAGGCTTCAGGTCGAGCATTTTGAAACCAAGGATACCGGCAGCCTGGGCCATCGCTTCGATGATCAATACGCCTGGCATGATGGGATGCGCAGGGAAGTGACCGTTGAAGAACGGTTCGTTGATGCTGACATTCTTGTAGGCACGAATGCGCTTTTCCTCAACATTGAGGTCCGTCACACGGTCCACCAGCAGGAACGGGTAACGGTGAGGCAGGTATTCGCGAATCTCGTTGATGTCCATCATTTCGGGGGGAAGCCTGTAATAAAGATTGGGAGCGTGCGGACTAAGGCACGCCCCTCTAGCAAATCAAGGAGGCAGTCTAGCGGCTGTGCACACTTGATATGGAAATGGTATCAGCCATCTGATGAAGCATTACCGCCAGGGGTCACGTCCCCAACACGCTTTTCCAGATGTTTCAGGCGTCGAGCGATATCGTCGAGTTGCCTCAGACGCGCCGCGCTCTTGCGCCATTCGGCCGCAGGCTGCATGGCCGTACCGGATGAATAGGACCCAGGTTCGGTAATCGAATGGGTCACCATGGTCATGCCGGTGATGAATACGTTGTCGCACACTTCGATATGGCCCACCAGGCCAACACCGCCGGCGAGCATGCAATGCTTGCCGATCTTGGTGCTGCCGGAGATCCCCACGCAGGCGGCCATGGCGGTGTGATCGCCAATCTGCACGTTGTGGGCGATCTGAATCTGGTTATCCAGTTTCACGCCGTTACCAATGACGGTATCGGCCAATGCCCCGCGGTCAACAGCGGTGTTGACGCCAATTTCAACGTCATCGCCGATCAACACACCGCCCACTTGGGCAATCTTGTGCCAGACACCCTTCGAGTTAGCGAAGCCGAAGCCCTCGCCGCCGATCACGGCACCTGACTGAATCACCACACGCTCACCAATACGCACGTCGTGGTACAGGGTCACACGCGGGGCCAGCCAGCCACCGGCACCAATCTCGCTGCGGGCGCCGATAAAGCACTGAGCACCCACCGTTACGCCCGGTCCGATACGGGCGCCGCTTTCGATCACCACAAAAGCACCGATGCTCGCGGCAGGGTCAACCTGCGCGTCATCCGCGATCACCGCCGAAGGATGGATACCGGCGGCTGCCTTGGGTTTTGGATCGAACAGGTGCGATGCCCGGGCATACGCCAGGTACGGGTCGGCAACAACCAGCGCATCCCCGGCAAACCCTTCGGCATCAGCAGCCTTCAGCAACACGGCCGCGGCGCGGCTGTCGCCCAGGTATTTACGGTATTGAGGATTTGCCAGGAAGCTCAACTGAGCTGGGCCAGCCTCCTGCAAGGTGGCTAGCCCAGTGATTTCCTTCTCCGGAGAGCCACTCAAGGTGGCCCCCAGGAACTCGGCCAATTGGCCGAGCTTGATAGTCGCAGTCATGGCTTACTTCAGCTGATTCATGCGCTCGATCACCTGACGGGTGATGTCGTACTGAGGTTTAACGTCGATGACTGCACCGCGTTCGAATACCAGGTCAAAGGCACCTTTCTTGATGACTTCTTCCACAGCGCTGTCGAGTTTCGGCTTGAGCTGCTTGAGCATTTCGCGGTCAGCAACAGCCTTGGCTTCGTTCAGTTCCTTGGACTGGAACTGGTAGTCACGGGCCTTTTGCTTGAATTCAAGCTCCAGACGCTCGCGCTCGCCTTGCTGCATCTTGTCGCCACCGGCTACCAGACGATCCTGGATGCCCTTGGCGCTGCTTTCCAGCGTCTTCAGCTTGGTCAGCTGAGGACCGAATTTCTTCTCGGCATCTACGGCATATTTCTTGGCCGCATCGGATTCCAGCAGGGCCATCTGATAGTTCAGAACGGCAATTTTCATTTCGGCAAAGGCCGGGGTCGCTACCAGGACAGTCGCCAGGAGAACCAATTGAGTCAACTTACGCACGATGCACTCCTACAGAATCCGTTGTCATTATCTTGGGTCAGACGCTTAGAACGTCTGGCCGAGGGAGAATTGGAAAATCTGGGTTTCAGCGTTATCCGGTTTCTTGACCGGCATGGCCAGAGCAAAGCTCAACGGGCCAAGAGCAGTAACCCAAGTCACACCGACACCGACAGAGCTTGCCAGGTTGCTGAAGCTCACATCGTTACACTGGGTGTTGGACTTCGAGCCATTCGGGTTGGTGACCTGTTCGCACTTGGAGTCGAACACGTTACCCACATCCCAGAAGACCGAAGTACGCAGGGAACGTTGATCTTTCACGAATGGCAGCGGGAACAGGATTTCCGCACCACCCTGGATCAATACGTTACCACCGAATGGCAGCGGGTCGTTGTCCGAGTCAGCCACTGTACCTTGGTTACCCGTTACACCCACACCACGGCTCGGTGTACCACGAGGCCCCAGGGTGCTGTCCTTGAAGCCACGTACCGAGTTGAAACCACCCGCATAGTAGTTCTCATAGAACGGCAAGCCGCTGGTCGAACCGTAACCGTCGCCATAACCCAGTTCGGTGTGCAGGCGCATGGTGTAGTTTTCGCTCAATGGCTGGAACAACTGGCCACGGTAATCAAGCTTGAAGAACGACAGGTCGCTGCCCGGCGTGGTTGCTTCCAGAGTCAAGCTCTGGGAATGGCCACGGGTTGCCAACACACCTTTGTTCAGAGTCGATTCCGACCAGCCGGCCGAAGCCTTGAAGTTCAGGAACTGGTCGCCTTCTTTACGCACGAAGTTGAAGATCTCATCCACGGTGTACACACCGGTCTTGATCTTGTCCTGTTGCGCGGTCAGGCCGAAGGTCAGACGCGAGGTCTCACTGATCGGGTAACCAATGTTGGCGCCAACACCCAGGCTGTCGATGGCATAGCTTGCAACGTCAACGTCGAGGTCTTTGTAGTCGGTTGTGCGGTAGAAGGCGTTGTAGCCCAGGCTCACACCGTCAGCTGTCCAGTAGGGGTCGACATAACCGAAGTTATAGCGGCTCTGGTATTCGCTTCGGGTCAGGCCGATGGAAACCTTGTTACCGGTACCGAGGAAGTTGTTCTGGGTGATCGAACCACCGAGGATCAGACCGGCACTCTGGGCGAAACCGACGCTGGCGGTAATCGAACCGGAGGCTTGCTCTTCTACGGCGTAGTTCACGTCAACCTGGTCATCCACGCCCGGTACAGCCGGGGTTTCAACGTTGACTTCCTTAAAGAAGCCCAGGCGCTCAAGGCGAACCTTGGACTGGTCGATCAGGTAAGTCGATGCCCAGCCACCTTCCATCTGACGCATTTCGCGACGCAGGACTTCGTCAGCAGACTTGGTGTTGCCACGGAAGTTGATGCGGTTCACGTAGGCACGCTTGCCCGGGTCTACGACGAAGGTGATGTCTACGGTATGGTCTTCGTCGTGCGGGGTCGGTACGCCGTTGACGTTGGCGAAGGTATAGCCTTCGTTACCCAGGCGACGGGTGATCAGTTCGGACGTGGTGGTCATCAGCTTGCGCGAGAACACCTGGTCTTTCTGCACCAGCAACAGCGACTTGACCTGGTCTTCAGGCACTTTCAAGTCACCGCTGAGCTTGACGTCACGAACCTTGTACTTCTCACCTTCGTTGACGTTGACAGTGATATAGACGTGCTTCTTGTCCGGGGTGATGGACACCTGGGTCGAAGCGATATCCATGTTGATATAGCCACGGTCCAGGTAGTAGGAACGCAGGCGCTCCAGGTCACCGGACAGTTTTTCGCGGGCGTACTTGTCATCGTTCTTGAAGAACGAGAGCCAGTTGGTGGTCTTGAGCTCGAACAGGTCGATCAGGTCGTCATCGGAGAACTTGGTGTTACCCACCACGTTGATGTGCTGGATCGCCGCCACGGTGCCTTCGTTGATGTTGACCTTCAGGCCAACGCGGTTACGCGGCTGCGGCACCACTTCGGTCTCGACGGTTGCCGAGTAACGGCCCTGGGCAACGTACTGGCGTTGCAGCTCGTTACGCACGCCTTCGAGGGTGGCACGCTGGAAGATCTCGCCTTCGGCAAGGCCCGATTGCTTGAGGCCTTTCATCAGGTCTTCAGTGGAGATCGCCTTGTTGCCTTCGATCTCGATACTGGCGACAGAAGGCCGCTCGACGACGGTGATGACGAGGACGTTACCTTCGCGACCCAGTTGGATATCTTGAAAGAACCCGGTTTTGAACAGCGCACGAGTGGATTCCACCAGGCGACGGTCATCAGCCTGTTCCCCGACGTTCAACGGCAAGGCACCAAAGACGCTACCCGCGGAAACCCGCTGGAGGCCGTTGACGCGAATATCGGAGATGGTGAAGGACTCGGCGTGAACTTCGGCGATCATCAATACGGTGAGAACCGCAGTTAGCAGCAGACGTTTCATGAAGTCCTTTCTTATTCCAACTGGCAATAAACAAACTGCCGCAAAATGCGGCAGATTCGCAATTCAGCGAAGCGTTACAGTCGTCCCAGATCGTTGACCAGAGCTAACAACATCACCCCGACCACCAAACTGATACCGATCTGTATCCCCCAACCCTGCACCCGATCCGACAAGGGGCGACCACGCGCCCACTCGACCAGATAAAACAACAGATGCCCCCCATCCAATACTGGAATGGGCAACAAATTCAGAACCCCAAGGCTAATACTCAGATAAGCCAGGAAATTCAGGAAATCTACAACGCCCGACTGGGCAGAAGCGCCCGCCACTTTAGCAATGGTTATCGGTCCACTCAAGTTTTTTACCGAGAGCTCGCCGAACAACATTTTCTTGAGGGAATCGAGGGTCAGCACACTCATGGTCCAGGTGCGTCTCGCACCCTCGCCAATTGCCGCCAACGGCCCGAAACTGACCTCTCGCACCATCGAAGGTGGCCACTCGACACCTTTCACACCGGCACCCAGGTAACCCCCGGCTGCCTTGGCCTCCCCGCGAACCGCCAGGGTCACAGGGACGTCGATTTGAGCACCATCGCGCTCAACTTTCAGCACAATTTTGGTATCTGGACGCACACGTACCAGGTCGACCACCTGCTGCCAGTCATTCAGTGCCTGGCCATCGAGGGCCAACAGGCGATCGCCGGTTTTCAGACCTGCGGCCTGGGCCGGCCCTTTCGGATCCAGCTCTGCCAGCACCGGCGGCAAGGCCGGACGCCACGGACGGATGCCCAGGGACTTGATCGGATCAGGCTCATCGGAGCCCTTCAGCCAGTGGTCCAGGGCCAGCTCGCGCGGGGTTTCGGCGGTGGAGTCCTGATCACGCACCACCAGCTTCACGATGCCGCTTTCACCCAAGCGACGCACCAACTGCAGATTGACCGCCCCCCAACCTGTGGTTGGCTCGCCATCAACTGAAACAATTTCCTGCCCGGCGATCAGGCCCGCCTTGGCCGCCATGCTGTCCACCTCGACCGCACCAATAACCGGACGCACTTGCTGGCTCCCCAGCATGGCCAGGACCCAGAAAAACACCATCGCCAACAGGAAGTTGGCGATAGGGCCTGCCGCAACGATGGCAATGCGCTGACGAACGGTCTTGCGATTAAAGGATTGGTCCAACTGATCAGCCGGCACTTCACCTTCGCGCTCATCGAGCATTTTGACGTAGCCGCCCAACGGGATGGCCGCAATCACAAATTCGGTGCCACGACGGTCGTGCCAGCGCAGCAACGGCATGCCGAAGCCTACGGAGAAGCGCAGCACCTTGACGCCGCAACGACGCGCGACCCAGAAATGGCCGAACTCGTGGAAGGTGACCAGCACACCCAGAGCAACCAGGGTGCCGACAATCATGTAGAGCGCACTCATCTAATTTCTCCGCCTTTCAATCCAGTGCCTGAAGGCTCAAACACGCCTAAAGACTAACGCGCATTGCGGTTCAACCACTGCTCAGCCAAGGCCCGGGCCTTTGCATCCGCTTCGAACACCGCACCCAGATCATTCACGGCGACGACGGGCTCAAGGTTTAAAACGTCCTCGATCATACTCGCGATCTGCGGAAAGCGGATGCGCCGGTCCAGAAACGCCGCCACAGCCACTTCATTGGCCGCATTCAGCATCGCCGGGGCGCTGTTACCTGCCTCGGCAGCTTGCCGCGCAAGACGCAGGCAAGGGAAGCGTTGCTCGTCGGGCGCTTCGAAGTCCAGACGGGCGATGGCAAACAGATCCAACGGCGCAACACCCGAATCAATCCGCTCCGGCCACGCCAGGGCATTGGCGATCGGCGTGCGCATGTCCGGATTGCCCAACTGGGCCAATACCGAGCCATCCACGTAATCCACCAGGGAATGAATCACACTTTGCGGATGGATCACCACCTCGACCTGATCCGGCCGGGCATCGAACAGCCAGCAGGCCTCGATCAGCTCCAGGCCCTTGTTCATCATGCTCGCCGAGTCCACCGAGATCTTGCGCCCCATGGACCAGTTCGGATGAGCGCATGCCTGGTCGGGAGAAACATGCTCCAGATCGGCCAACGGTGTCTGCCGGAAAGGACCGCCAGAAGCTGTCAGCAGAATCCGGCGTACACCGACCTGGCTCAGCCCACGGGCAAAGTCACCGGGCATGCATTGGAAAATCGCGTTGTGTTCGCTGTCCAGCGGCAGCAGCACGGCGCCGCTCTTGCGCACCGCCTGCATAAAGAGCGCACCGGACATCACCAGCGCTTCTTTATTGGCCAGCAGAATCTTCTTGCCTGCATCAACGGCGGCCAGGGTCGGACGCAAGCCGGCAGCACCGACAATCGCCGCGACGACGGTGTCGACATCAGGGTCAGCCGAAACCTGGCACAACCCCTCCTCCCCCACCAACACCTGAGTCGCCAGGCCTGCAGCGCGCAGGTCATCCTGCAAACCACGTGCAACTGCCGCTTCGGGCACCACTGCGTATTGCGGTGCGTGCCGTATACACAGTGCCAGCAGTTCGCTCAGGCGACTGAAGCCGGTCAATGCGAATACTTGATAACGCTCGGGATGACGGGCAATCACATCCAGGGTGCTTAGCCCCACCGAGCCGGTGGCGCCCAGCACGGTCACCTGTTGCAGGCGGCTCACGAGGCAGCCATCCACAGCAGTACGGCAAAGATCGGGATCGCGGCGGTCAGGCTGTCGATACGGTCCAGAACACCACCGTGACCCGGCAGCAGGTTACTGCTGTCCTTGATCCCGGCCTGGCGCTTGAACATGCTTTCAGTCAGATCACCGACCACCGAGATGAACACGACCACGGCCGCACCCACCAGGGACAGGAGCATTTCCTTGACGGTCCAGCCACGCACCACACCGACCACCAGGGTAATCACCAGGGTCAGCGCCAGGCCGCCATACACGCCTTCCCAGCTTTTACCCGGGCTGACAGCCGGCGCCAGCTTGCGCTTGCCGAAGGCACGACCAGAGAAGTAGGCGCCGATATCAGCCCCCCACACCAATACCATCACCGCCATGATCAGCCAGTTACCCAACTGCATCTGCTTGATGTAGACCAGCCCCTGCCAGGCAGGCAGCAAAATCAAAAGACCGATCACCAGTTTGCAGGCGACACTGGACCAGTGGCCGCTGGTGCCCGGATACGTCAGCACCAGATAGGTCGCCAACGCCCACCACAACACCGCCGCACCCAGTACCCAGGGTGCCAAGTCCGGCAGGATGTACATCAGGAACATCAACACCGCCACGACAGCGGCGTACACCACACGCGGCAACTGCGCGGCGAAACCAGCGAGGCGCGCCCATTCCCAGGCACCGAGTGCCACCACCAGGCCAATGAACAGTGCGAAGTTTGCACCTTCAAGCAGGAAAAACCCGCACAGGGCAATAGGCAGCAGGATCAGCGCCGTGATGATTCGTTGTTTAAGCATTAAACCCGGGCTCCAGCTTCGATCTGCTCGCTCGTTTTACCGAAGCGACGCTGACGGGAAGCGAAATCGGCCAGCGCATTGCGCATGGCATCGTGTTTGAAGTCCGGCCAGAACAGGTCGGAGAAGTACAGTTCGGTATAGGCCAACTGCCACAACAGGAAGTTGCTGATGCGATGGTCGCCACCGGTACGAATACACAGGTCGGGTAATGGCAGGTCGCCGGTCACCAGACAGGTTTGTAACAGCTCGGGCGTGATGTCTTCCGGGCGCAGATGGCCGGCCTGCACTTCCCGCGCCAGGCGCTGCGCTGCCTGGGCAATATCCCACTGGCCGCCGTAGTTGGCTGCGATCTGCAGCACAAAACGGTTGCTGCCGGCAGTGATCGCCTCAGCTTCGCGCATGGCCGCTTGCAGCTCCGGATGGAACCGCGAACGGTCGCCGATGATGCGCAGGCTGATGTTGTTCTCGTTCAGGCGCTTGGCCTCACGACGCAATGCCTTGAAGAACAGGTCCATCAAGGCACTGACTTCCTCGGCCGGGCGCTGCCAGTTTTCACTGGAGAACGCGAACAGGGTCAACACCTCGACCTTGGCCTCGGCACACACCTCGATCACGGCACGCACAGCATCGACACCCGCTTTATGCCCGGCAACGCCTGGCATAAAGCGCTTCTTCGCCCAGCGATTATTCCCGTCCATGATGATCGCGACATGGCGCGGCACCACGGAGGGCACAGTCTGCTTGGTCTTTTCCATGAAGGCGTCCTGACCCCTTATACGGCCATCAGGTCCTTTTCTTTATCTTCCGTGGCCTTGGTGATCTGGGCCTCGGCATCTTTAGTCAGCTTATCGATATCGGCGACGGCGCGACGCTCTTCGTCTTCGCTGATTTCCTTGTCCTTGACCAGCTTCTTCAGGTCACCCAAGGCATCACGACGAATGTTGCGCACCGCAACACGTGCGTCTTCCGCTGCACTGCGCGCCTGCTTGGTGAAGCCCTTGCGGGTTTCTTCGGTCAGGGCAGGCATGGAGATCAGCAGCAATTCGCCCAGGTTGGTCGGATTGAGGTTCAGGCCGGCGCTCTGGATAGCCTTGTCGACGGCGCCAAGCATGTTGCGCTCAAAGGCCACGACTTGCAGGGTGCGCGAATCTTTTACAGTGATGTTGGCCACTTGAGTGATGGAGGTATCAGCGCCGTAGTACGGCACCATCACGCTGCCCAGAATGCTTGGGTGGGCCTTGCCGGTACGAATCTGACCAAATGCATGGTTCAGAGACTCCAGGGATTTCTGCATGCGCTCTTGAGCGTCTTTCTTGATTTCGTTGATCATTGTTCGATTTCCTCGATCAGAGTCCCTTCCGCGCCGCCATGTACGATGTTCAGCAGGGCGCCGGGCTTGTTCATGTTAAATACGCGCAGCGGCATCTTGTGGTCGCGGCACAAGCAAATAGCCGTCAGGTCCATCACACCCAGCTTGCGATCCAGCACTTCATCATAAGTCAGATGATCGAACTTCTCGGCATGCGGGTCTTTGAATGGGTCTGCAGTGTAAACACCGTCAACCTTGGTGGCCTTGAGCACCACGTCCGCGTTGATTTCGATACCACGCAGGCAGGCTGCCGAATCGGTGGTAAAGAACGGGTTGCCGGTACCGGCAGCAAAAATCACTACTTCCTTGGCATCCAGGTGGCGCATGGCTTTGCGACGATCATAGTGATCCGTTACGCCAACCATGGAAATAGCCGACATCACGATAGCGGTGATATTGGCGCGCTCGAGGGCGTCACGCATCGCCAGGGCGTTCATCACAGTGGCCAGCATGCCCATGTGGTCGCCTGTCACCCGATCCATGCCGGCAGCGCTCAGCGCCGCACCGCGGAACAGGTTGCCGCCGCCGATCACCAGACCGACCTGAACACCGATACCGACCAACTGGCCGACTTCCAGCGCCATGCGATCGAGTACCTTGGGATCGATCCCAAACTCTTCCGAGCCCATCAGGGCCTCGCCGCTAAGCTTGAGTAGAATGCGTTTATAGCGAGCCTGATGACCACTGCCCTGCTGAGCCATTGCGAATCTCTCCTGCGGCGTATTTTTTGAAAATTCTTGGCAAGCCGTTTACGGCCTGCGTTCACTCTAGCTTGACGCTGTCACAGCGCCATCGGAACACGGCTTTGTAAGCCAGTTCCAAAGGGAAACCAATAAAATTGATCACCCCATTTGAAAAGAGGCTGCGCGCGTAAGCGGGCAGCCTCTTTTGGGCGACAGTTAAAAACCGTCTTACTTCTTGGTGGCAGCCAGCTGGGCAGCAACTTCTTCAGCGAAGTTGTCGACCGGCTTCTCGATGCCGTCGCCTACTTTGTAGTAGGTGAAGGAAACGATTTCAGCACCAGCTTTCTTGGCCAGTTCGCCAACCTTGATTTCAGGGTTCTTGACGAACGCCTGCTCAACCAGGGAAGCCTCAGCCAGGAACTTGCTGATACGGCCTTTAACCATGTTTTCAACGATGTTTTCAGGCTTGCCTTTGATTTTTTCTTCGTTCAGCTGCAGGAACACGGCTTTCTCGCGTTCGATGGCTTCAGCAGAAACTTCCGATGGCAGCAGGAATTCAGGGTTGCTGGCCGCTACGTGCATAGCGATGTCTTTGGCCAGTTCAACGTTGCCGCCTTTCAGGGCAACCACAACACCGATCTTGTTGCCGTGCAGGTAAGCACCCACAACATCACCTTCAACGCGGGTCAGACGACGAATGTTAACGTTCTCGCCTACTTTACCCACCAGAACCAGACGATCAGCTTCTTGAGCTTCGATCAGCGGAGCGGCGTCGGTCAGTTTGTCAGCGAACGCTTTTTCAACGCTGGCAGCGACAAAGTTTTTGAAGTCGTCTTGCAGGGCCAGGAAGTCGGTCTGCGAGTTAACTTCCAGGATAACGGCGGATTTGCCGTCTTCCTTGATTGCGATAGCGCCTTCAGCAGCGACGTTGCCTGCTTTCTTGGCAGCCTTGATGGCGCCCGAAGCACGCATGTCATCAATGGCTTTTTCGATGTCGCCGCCGGCCTTGGTCAAGGCCTTTTTGCAATCCATCATGCCTTCGCCGGTACGCTCACGCAGTTCTTTAACCAACGCTGCAGTAATCTCTGCCATTTTCAAAATCCTCTTGGATAGGTTTTCAACCATTCCACCCGATTGAACGGGCGATCAATTCTTCCCGAACCACCTTTGTAGGCCGCTGCACGTTACAGATGTTGTAGCTGCGCTGCCGACAAATGGTTTTCGAGGTGGCAAAAAGGGGGCCAAGCCCCCTTTTTGCTTACTGAGTCAACGCCAAGGCGTCAGTTACTCAGCTGCTGCTACCGGAGCTTCTTCAACGAACTGCTCGGTGCCGCCAGCAACGTGGTTGCGACCACGGATTACAGCGTCAGCCATCGAACCCATGTACAGCTGGATAGCGCGGATTGCGTCATCGTTGCCTGGGATGATGTAGTCAACGCCTTCCGGGCTGCTGTTGGTATCGACTACGCCGATAACCGGGATACCCAGCTTGTTAGCTTCGGTGATCGCGATGCGCTCGTGATCAACGTCGATAACGAACAGTGCGTCAGGCAGACCGCCCATGTCCTTGATACCACCCAGGGAACGATCGAGCTTTTCCAGGTCGCGAGTGCGCATCAGCGCCTCTTTCTTGGTCAGCTTGGCGAAAGTACCGTCTTCTGCTTGCACTTCAAGGTCACGCAGACGCTTGATGGAAGCACGGATGGTTTTGAAGTTGGTCAGCATGCCGCCCAACCAGCGGTGATCGACGTACGGCGAACCGCAACGTGCTGCTTCTTCAGCAACGATCTTGCCAGCGGAACGCTTGGTGCCGACGAACAGAATCTTGTTTTTGCCCTGGGCCAGGCGCTCTACGAAAGTCAGAGCTTCGTTGAACATTGGCAGGGTTTTTTCAAGGTTGATGATGTGGATCTTGTTACGCGCGCCGAAAATGTACTTACCCATTTTCGGGTTCCAGTAACGGGTCTGGTGACCGAAGTGCACACCGGCCTTCAGCATATCGCGCATGTTGACTTGGGACATGATAGTTCCTTAATAAGTCGGGTTTGGCCTCCACGTATCCCAATGACCAACCAGTGGCATTCGCCTCCGGCACCCAGGTCATCGTGTCGACACGTGTGTGGATTTAAGCTTTGCGGGGTATCCCCGGAAAGCGGCGCATTTTATACCACAGAGCTTGCAAAAACGAAACCCGCAATCACATTTGCCGTCAGTCGCTTTTGCCTAAGCCTTTGAATAGAGCCAGAATGCCCCCACCCTTATAGACAGAAGCGATCGCCAGACGCTCATGGTTTCACCCCTGCGTCTGCTAGAATCGCGTTTTTTGGGCTTGTGCGAATTCTGCAACCTTTTGTCGCACACCCGTAAACCGTATTGATTTCAGCGCGTCGCGCTAGAGAGAGCCTGTATGACCGTCACCCTCAAAACCGCCGAAGATATCGCTGGCATGCGTGTTGCCGGCAAACTGGCTGCCGACGTGTTGGAAATGATTGCCGAACACGTCAAGCCCGGCGTCACCACCGAAGCGCTGGACCGCATTTGCCACGACTATATCGTTGACGTGCAAAAAGCCATCCCTGCACCACTGAACTACAAGGGCTTCCCCAAGTCGATCTGCACCTCGATCAACCACGTGGTGTGCCACGGGATTCCCGGCGACAAGCCGTTGAAAGACGGCGATACCCTGAACATCGACGTCACCGTCATCAAGGACGGCTACCACGGCGACACCAGCCGCATGTTCCACGTCGGCACCGTGCCGGTCTGGGCCGAGCGCCTTTCGCAAGTGACCCAGGAATGCATGTACAAGGCCATCGAGATCGTCAAGCCTGGCTGCCGCCTGGGCGACATCGGTGAAATCATCCAGAAGCACGCTGAAAAGAACGGCTTCTCGGTGGTGCGCGAATTCTGCGGCCACGGCATCGGCAAGGTATTCCACGAAGAGCCACAGATCCTGCACTACGGCCGCGCCGGCACCGGCATGGAGCTGAAGGCAGGCATGACCTTCACCATCGAGCCGATGATCAACCAGGGCAAGGCCGACACCAAGGTACTGGGCGACGGCTGGACCGCCATCACCAAGGACCGCAAGCTCTCGGCCCAGTGGGAACACACCCTGCTGGTCACCGACACCGGCTACGAGATCTTCACTCTGCGGGCCGACGACACGATTCCCCGCGTTTCGGCGTAATGTTTGCACCGGTTTTCTAATAGCAACGCTGTGACCCATAGATAGAAAGGAAAACCGATCGATGCCCCAGGTGGATCCCGAACTCTTCGACCGCGGCCAGTTCCAGGCGGAACTGGCGCTGAAGGCCAGCCCCATCGCCGCCTTCAAGAAGGCCATTCGTCAGGCCCGCGAGGTGCTCGACGAGCGCTTTCGCACGGGCCGGGACATCCGCCGGCTGATCGAGGACCGCGCCTGGTTCGTCGACAACATCCTGCAAAAGGCCTGGGAACAGTTCAGCTGGAGCGAAGACGCTGATATCGCCCTGGTGGCGGTCGGCGGCTACGGCCGTGGTGAACTGCACCCCTACTCCGATATCGACCTGCTGATTTTGCTGGACAGCGCCGATCACGAAATTTTCCGCGACTCCATCGAGCGTTTTCTGACGTTGCTGTGGGACATCGGCCTGGAAGTCGGCCAAAGCGTGCGCTCGGTGGACGAATGCGCCCAGGAAGCCCGCGCCGACCTGACGGTGATCACCAACCTGATGGAAAGCCGCACCATCGCCGGCCCCGAGCGCCTGCGCCAGCGCATGCTGGAAGTCACCAGCACCGCGCACATGTGGCCGAGCAAGGACTTCTTCCTGGCCAAGCGTGCCGAGCAGAAAGCCCGGCACCACAAGTACAACGACACCGAATACAACCTGGAACCCAACGTCAAAGGCTCCCCCGGCGGGCTGCGGGATATCCAGACGATTTTGTGGGTCGCCCGCCGTCAATACGGCACCCTGAACCTGCGCGCCCTGGCAGGGGAAGGCTTCCTGGTAGAGAGCGAAAACGCCCTGCTGGCCTCCTCCCAGGAATTCCTGTGGAAAGTGCGCTACGCGTTGCACATGCTGGCCGGTCGCTCCGAAGACCGCCTGCTGTTCGACCACCAGCGCTCCATCGCGACCCTGCTGGGGTTTGAAGGCGAAGACGCGAAGACCAGCATCGAAAGCTTCATGCAGCAGTACTACCGGGTGGTAATGAGCATTGCCCAGCTCAGCGACCTGATCATCCAGCACTTCGAAGAAGTGATCCTGGCCCCGGAAGACGAAGCACCGCCGCAGCCGATCAACTCGCGCTTCCAGCTCCACGATGGCTACATCGAGGCACGCAACGACAACGTGTTCAAACGCACGCCGTTCGCGATGCTGGAAATCTTTGTGTTGATGGCCCAACAGCCGGAAATCAAAGGCGTACGCGCCGACACCATTCGTTTGCTGCGGGAAAACCGTCACCTGATCGACGACGACTTCCGTAACGACATTCGCAACACCAGCCTGTTTATCGAACTGTTCAAGTGCAAGATCGGCATCCACCGCAACCTGCGGCGCATGAACCGCTACGGGATCCTGGGCCGTTACCTGCCGGAGTTCGGCTTTATCGTCGGGCAGATGCAGCACGACCTGTTCCACATCTATACGGTGGACGCCCACACCCTGAACCTGATCAAGCACCTGCGTAAGTTGCAGTACACCCAGGTGTCAGAGAAATTCCCGCTGGCCAGCAAGCTCATGGCGCGGCTGCCCAAGCCCGAGCTGATCTACCTTGCCGGCCTGTACCACGACATCGGCAAGGGCCGCCACGGTGATCACTCGGAAATTGGTGCGGTGGACGCCGAAGCGTTCTGCCAGCGTCACCAGTTGCCACTGTGGGACAGCCGCCTGATTGTGTGGCTGGTGCAAAACCACCTGGTGATGTCCACCACCGCCCAGCGCAAGGACTTGTCCGACCCGCAGGTGATCCATGATTTCGCCCAGGCCGTCGGCGACGAAACCCGTCTCGACTACCTGTACGTGCTCACCGTCTCCGACATCAACGCCACCAACCCGACGCTGTGGAATTCCTGGCGCGCCAGCCTGTTGCGCCAGCTCTACACCGAGACCAAGCGCGCGCTGCGTCGCGGCCTGGAGAACCCGGTGGACCGCGAAGAGCAGATCCGCCGCACCCAAAGCGCGGCCCTGGATATTCTGGTGCGTGGCGGCAACGACCCGGACGACGTCGAGCAACTCTGGTCGCAACTGGGAGACGACTACTTCCTGCGCCACACTGCCGGCGACGTGGCCTGGCACAGCGACGCGATCCTGCAGCAGCCGGCCGATGGCGGGCCGCTGGTGCTGATCAAGGAAACCACCCAGCGCGAGTTCGAGGGTGGTACGCAGATCTTCATCTACGCCCCGGACCAGCACGATTTCTTCGCCGTGACCGTGGCCGCGATGGACCAGCTCAACCTGAACATTCACGACGCCCGGGTCATCACCTCCAGCAGCCAGTTCACCCTCGACACCTACATCGTGCTCGACACGGAAGGCGAGTCCATCGGCGACAACCCTGAGCGGGTGAAAAAGATCCGCAAAGGCCTCACCGACGCGCTGCGCAACCCTGACGACTACCCGACCATCATCCAGCGCCGGGTACCGCGCCAGCTCAAGCACTTTGCGTTTGCCCCTGAGGTGACCATCCACAACGACGCCCAACGCCCGGTGACGGTGCTGGAACTCAGCGCGCCGGACCGGCCTGGCCTGTTGGCGCGGATCGGCACGATCTTCCTGGAGTTCGACCTGTCGTTGCAGAACGCCAAGATTGCGACCCTGGGCGAACGGGTGGAAGACGTGTTCTTCATTACCGATGCCGACAACCAGCCGCTTTCCGACCCTGAACTGTGCCGACGCTTGCAGGAAGCCATCGTCCAGCAGTTGAGCGTCAATCAGGAGACCGGCGTCGAGATGTCACGCTTGAGCATCTGACCGACCGCCCATTTTCAGCTTCCAATGAATTGAACGAGATTTATCGATGAACAATGCCCTGAACCAACTGCAGCCCTACCCGTTCGAGAAATTGCGCGTCCTGCTGGGCAGCGTCACACCGAACCCGGACAAGCGTCCGATCGCCCTCTCCATCGGCGAGCCGAAGCATAAATCTCCGCAGTTCGTCGCTGACGCGCTGGCCAACAACCTGGACCAGATGGCGGTGTACCCCACCACCCTGGGCATTCCCGCCCTGCGCGAAGCCATTGGCGCCTGGTGCGAACGTCGTTTCAGCGTGCCCAAGGGCTGGCTGGACCCGGCGCGCAATATCCTGCCGGTGAACGGCACCCGTGAAGCGCTGTTCGCCTTCACCCAGACCGTGGTCAACCGTGGCGACGACGCGCTGGTGGTCAGCCCGAACCCGTTCTACCAGATCTACGAAGGCGCGGCGTTCCTCGCCGGAGCCAAGCCGCACTACCTGCCGTGCCTGGATGAAAACGGCTTCAACCCGGATTTCGACGCCGTATCGCCGGACATCTGGAAACGCTGCCAGATCCTGTTCCTGTGCTCGCCAGGCAACCCGACCGGTGCACTGATTCCCGTCGACACCCTGAAAAAGCTGATCGCCCTGGCCGACGAATACGACTTTGTAATCGCCGCCGACGAGTGCTACAGCGAGTTGTACTTCGACGAACAAACCCCGCCGCCAGGCCTGCTCAGCGCCTGCGTCGAGCTGGGTCGCCAGGATTTCAAGCGCTGCGTGGTGTTCCACAGCCTGTCCAAACGCTCCAATCTGCCGGGCCTGCGTTCGGGCTTTGTGGCCGGCGACGCCGAAATCCTCAAGGGCTTTTTGCTGTACCGCACCTACCACGGTTGCGCGATGCCGGTGCAAACCCAACTGGCGAGCATTGCCGCCTGGCAGGACGAAGCCCACGTGCAGGCCAACCGCGATCTGTACCGGGAGAAGTTCGATGCCGTACTGGCGATCCTGAAGCCGGTGCTGGACGTGCAAAATCCCGACGGTGGCTTCTACCTGTGGCCGAACGTGAAGGGCGACGACGCGGCGTTCTGCCGTGACTTGTTCGTGGAAGAACACGTGACCGTGGTACCAGGCTCGTACCTGTCGCGGGAAGTGGACGGGGTCAACCCGGGCGCCGGGCGTGTGCGCCTGGCGCTGGTCGCGCCGTTGGCGGAGTGCGTGGAAGCGGCGACGCGGATTCGCGACTTTATTACCCGCAATAAATAACTGCGCTGAATGTGGCGAGGGAGCTTGCTCCCGCTCGGCTGCGCAGCAGTCGTAAACCGGCTGATGCCGTTTTCCTGCATGAATGAAGTCGCCAGCGTTGGGGCGACTTCGTTACCCAGCGGGAGCAAGCTCCCTCGCCACAAGTAAGCACCGCGGTGTTATTTGATATGACCCAGATTCGCCTCGCTCATATCCAGATCCGCCAACACCTCCCGTAGCACGTCATCACCAATCTGGTGGTGACGGCTCAGGCTATACAGCTCCAGACGCTGCGCCCGCAGGGCCTTGAGCCGCAACTTGCGCTCCAGTTGGTCCATCTGAAACGCCAGCGCCTGGGCTTCGGCCGAATCATTGAACACCTCCAATTGATGACGATACTCCGACATCAACCGCGCCTTGAGCTCGGTGGCCAAGGCTGCCTGGGCGGCATCCAGAGGTGCAGCTTCAGCGGGATCTTCGGTTTCGAGTGCATGGATAGCCGCCACGGCGGTCTTCTTCCAGGCCTCGCGCACTTCATTGTGGCGTTTCTCATCCGGACTCTTCTCGATGCCGCGTAACAGCAGCGGCAAAGCGATGCAGGCCGCGACCAACGACAGCAGGATCACACCGGCGGCGATGAAGATCAGCAGGTCGCGCTCGGGGAAGTCCTGCCCCGGCGCAAGCAGTAACGGTACCGACATCACACCGGCCAGGGTCACGGCACCGCGTACCCCACCGACGGTCAACAGCCAGCAAGACCGCGCGGTGGGCACCAGTGTCAGCTCACTTTTCCCACGAATCCGGCGCAATAAACCCGACAGTCGCCAGATGCTCTGCACCCAGATAAACCGCAACACCACCAGCACCAGGAAAATCGCGACCACGTCCAGGCAGCGATACAACAAGGTCGGCCACAGCGTCGGCTCGTGACTCACCACCGCCTTGATAATGTCCGGCAATTGCAGGCCCAGCAGCAGGAAGATCAAACCGTTAAACGCAAACTCCAGCAGCGACCAGACACTGCGGTTGAGCAACCGGGTGCTGGTCTGGCGCGGCAGCAGGTCGAGCCAGCTTTGCATCATCCCCGCGGCCACCGCCGACAAGATGCCCGAGGCGCCAAGGCGTTCGGCCAGCACGTAGGCAGCAAACGGCAGCAGCAACATGAATACCACGTGCGTCGCCGGGTCGTCCCAGCCCCGGGCGATCATCCAGGACCGCAAGCGGCCCACCAGCCAGCTCAAGGCCACGCCAATGGCCAGGCCACCGACGGCCACCAGCACAAATGTCAGGCTGGCATTCGCCAGGGAAAACACCCCGGTCACCGCCGCCACCAGGGCGAACTTGAAGGTCACCAGGCCCGAGGCGTCATTCATCAGCGCCTCGCCCTGAAGCATATGCATCAGCGGTGTTGGCAGACGATTCTGGGAAATGGCTGACACCGCCACAGCATCCGTCGGCGACAACACGGCCGCCAGGGCGAAGGCCACCGGCAGTGGGATACTCGGCAACAGCCAGTGAATGAAGTAACCGGCACCGACCACGGTGAACAGCACCAGGCCCACCGCCAGCGTCAGGATCGGCCCGCGCAGGCGCCACAATTCACGCTTGGGCATACGCCAGCCATCGGAGAACAGCAGCGGCGGCAGAAACAGGAAGAGAAACAACTCGGGATCGAGGGCTACATGCAGGCCGAGGGTCGGCCAGGCCAACAAGGCGCCGGCGGCGATCTGCACCAGTGGCAACGGCAGTGGAATGATGCGCCCGACGAGGCGCGAAACGCTGACCAGCATCAGCAGGATAAGTACGGTGTAAGCGGTTTGCATAACGCGGGATTCCCAGACAATCAACTTGCAACAACACACATCAGGCAACAACTCGCCGTTGAAGTGCCATATTAGCCGCCTATGCTGCGCGATGGCCTTTGCACAAAAGTCGCACGCGAGCAAAACGTAAGTGTGACGAGCGGCGCCGAAAGCCGCTGGCCATGGCATAATCCTTGACCTTTCATCTGCGTCAGCCCAAAGGGGGGCAATTCCTTGACCGCTTCAAGCAAAACGTTGCACCTTTTCGGCATAAAAGCCTGCGACACCATGAAAAAGGCGCGCACCTGGCTCGATGAGCACGCTATCCAGTATGAGTTTCATGACTACAAAACGGCCGGTATCGACCGCGAACACTTGACCCAATGGTGCAATGAGCACGGTTGGCAGGTGGTTTTGAACCGTGCGGGCACCACCTTTCGCAAACTCGAAGACGAACGCAAAGCCGATCTCGACCAAGCGAAAGCCATTGAATTGATGCTCGCGCAACCCTCGATGATCAAGCGCCCCGTGCTTGATCTCGGTGACAAAACCCTGATTGGCTTCAAGCCAGATAGTTATTCGGCGGCCCTCAAGTAGGCCAGCCCACTCCATTTTTGTAGAGGTAACAGCATGTCCAATTCCCTGTTCAGCCTGGGCTTCGGCGTCGGCACTCAGAACCGCCAAGGTGCTTGGCTGGAAGTGTTTTACGCACAACCGCTGCTCAATCCATCGGCTGAAATCATCGCTGCCATCACCCCGATCCTCGGTTACACCGAAGGCAACCAGGCGATCACTTTCACCGTTACCCAGGCCCTGCAACTGGCTGACGCGCTCAAAGGCGTCGACGCCGCCCAAGCCGCCCTGTTGAGCCGCCTGGCTGAAAGCCACACGCCGCTGGTCGCCACCCTGCTGGCCGAAGACGCCGCACTGACTTCCACCCCTGAGGCCTACCTCAAGCTGCACCTGCTGTCCCATCGCCTGGTCAAGCCCCACGGCCTGAACCTGGCCGGTGTGTTCCCGCAGTTGCCGAACGTGGCCTGGACCAGCCAGGGCGCAATCGACATCGCCGAGCTGGCCGAGCGTCAGCTGGAAGCGCGCCTGCGTGGCGAGCTGCTGGAAGTGTTCTCGGTGGACAAGTTCCCGAAAATGACCGACTACGTGGTGCCGAGCGGCGTGCGTATCGCTGATGCCGCGCGCATCCGCCTGGGCGCCTACGTGGGCGAAGGCACCACCGTGATGCACGAAGGTTTCGTCAACTTCAACGCCGGCACCGAAGGCCCGGGAATGATCGAAGGCCGTGTGTCGGCTGGCGTATTCGTCGGCAAGGGTTCGGACCTGGGCGGCGGTTGCTCCACCATGGGCACCCTGTCGGGCGGCGGCAACATCGTGATCAAGGTCGGCGAAGGCTGCCTGATCGGCGCCAACGCCGGTATCGGTATCCCGTTGGGCGACCGCAACACCGTTGAGTCGGGCCTGTACGTTACCGCCGGCACCAAGGTTGCGCTGCTGGATGAAGCAAACCAGCTGGTCAAAGTGGTCAAGGCCCGTGAACTGGCCGGCCAACCGGACCTGCTGTTCCGCCGCAACTCCGAGACCGGTGCCGTGGAGTGCAAAACCCACAAATCAGCCATCGAACTGAACGCAGCGCTGCACGCTCACAACTAAGCAGCGACTCGATGCCACTAACGGCCCGCTTCTTCCGGATGCGGGCCGTTTATACGAGTCTTGATCACCATGCTTGTGCCCTCTCCCTGGCGCGCCGATTTTCCGGCCATCGCCACCCTGCAACGGCAAGACCAGACCTATCTGGACAACGCCGCCACCACGCAAAAACCTCAAGCCTTGTTGGACGCCATCAGCCATTACTACGCCAATGGCGCAGCCAATGTGCACCGTGCCCAGCATTTGCCGGGCGCCCATGCGACCCAGGCGTTCGAGGACAGTCGCAACAAGGTGGCGCAGTGGCTGAACGTCGGTGACAACGGGCAAATCATCTTCACCCACGGCGCGACGTCAGCGCTTAACCTCCTGGCTTATGGCCTTGAGCACCTATTCAACCCGGGCGACGAGATTGTCATCAGCGCCCTGGAACACCACGCCAACCTGCTGCCGTGGCAGCAACTGGCCAAACGTCGCGAGCTGGCGTTGGTGGTACTGCCGCTTAACGATGACGGCTTGATCGACCTGCAAGCCGCCGCCCAACTGATCGGCCCGCGCACCCGCCTGCTGGCGGTGAGCCAACTGTCCAACGTGCTCGGTGCCTGGCAGCCGTTGCCGCAATTGCTGGCGCTGGCCAAGGCCCACGACGCACTGACGGTGGTCGATGGCGCCCAGGGCATCGTCCATGGTCGCCACGACATGCAGGCCCTGGGCTGCGACTTCTACGTGTTTTCAAGCCACAAGCTCTACGGGCCGGATGGTGTTGGCGTGCTTTACGGTCGCACCGAAGCCGTGCATCACCTGCGCCATTGGCAGTTTGGCGGCGAGATGGTGCAGCAGGCTGACTACCAAAGCGCCAGCTTCCGCCCGGCGCCCCTCGGGTTCGAAGCCGGTACCCCACCGATCGCCAGCGTGATCGGCCTGGGCGCAACCCTGGATTACCTGAGTTCCCTGGACCAGCAGGCGGTGACGGCCCACGAAGCCGCCCTGCACGACTACCTGCTGCGTGGCCTGCAGGCCCGCAACGGCGTGCGCCTGCTGGGTTCGCCGCACGTGGCCCTGGCCAGCTTTGTGGTGGACGGCGTGCACAACGCGGACCTTGCCCACTTGCTGACCGAACAAGGGATTGCCGTACGCGCCGGTCATCATTGTGCGATGCCATTGCTCAAGCAGATGGGGTTGCCGGGGGCGATTCGGGTGTCGCTGGCGCTGTACAACGACTCCGATGACCTGGAGCGCTTTTTTGAAGCGCTGGATCAAGCCCTGGATATGTTGCGATGAATTTGCCGCCGGAGGCTGTTTTCGCGCTGGAGACGTTTCAGGCCGTCGGCAGTTGGGAACAACGGGCCCGCCTGCTGATGCAATGGGGCGAGCGTCTTCCCGCCTTGCCGGATGAAGACAAGGTCGACGTCAACCTGGTGCAGGGCTGTGAAAGCCTGGTGTGGCTGGTGGGGCGTTTGCAGGATGGCCACTGGCAGTTTGCCGCCAGCAGCGATGCACGACTGATACGCGGGCTGGTGGCGCTGTTGCTGGCACGGGTTAACGGTTTGTCTGCCGCTGAGTTGCAGGCGGTCGACTTGCCCGGCTGGTTTGAACAACTGGGCCTGTCGCGGCAGTTATCGCCGTCGCGCAGCAATGGGTTGAATGCAGTGCTGCAGCGCATGCGGCAGCTGAGCCTCACACAAAACTGAATGTGGGAGCGGGCTTGCTCGCGAAAGCGGTGTATCAGTCGACCTGTCTGGTGACTGACACTCCGCTTTCGCGAGCAAGCCCGCTCCCACATTTTGATCTTTTCAGGGTGCAGAGATCGGTGCTGCCTGAACTCTGTCAGCAGGCCGGCGCACCCCGGCCACAATCTTGTCCACCGCCTTGGTCGCCGCCACCATGCCGAAGGTCGCGGTGACCATCATCACCGCGCCAAACCCACCGGCGCAGTCCAGTTTCACGCCATCCCCGACAAAACTCTTCTGCAAACAGATGCTGCCGTCCGGCTTTGGATAACGCAGCTGTTCGGTGGAAAATACGCAGGGCACGCTGTAATGGCGGGTCACGGTGCGCGAGAAGCCGTAGTCGCGGCGCAGGGTGGAGCGCACTTTCGACGCCAGTGGGTCATTGAACGTGCGGTTCAAATCACACACCTGAATCAGCGTCGGATCAATCTGCCCGCCCGCGCCGCCAGTGGTGATGATCTGGATCTTGCGCCGCTTGCACCAGGCGATCAGCGCGGCCTTGGCGTTCACACTGTCGATGCAGTCGATCACGCAATCGATATTGGGCGTGATGTACTCGGCCATCGTCTCGCGAGTGACGAAATCCGCCACCGCATGCACGGTGCAGTCCGGGTTGATGCCCTTCAGGCGCTCGGCCATGACCTCGACCTTGGCCTTGCCCACCGTGCTGTCCAGCGCATGCAACTGGCGGTTGCTGTTGCTGACGCACACATCATCCAGGTCAAACAGCGAAATCTCGCCCACCCCACAACGGGCGATGGCTTCCGCCGCCCACGAGCCCACCCCGCCCACGCCGACGATGGCCACATGGGCCGCCTTCAAGCGTTCCAGGCCTTCAATGCCATACAAGCGGGCGACGCCGGCAAACCGTGGATCTTCTGTACTCATGACCATTACCCCAAAAACCGGCGCGCATTATAGGGCTACGCAGCGACAAGTTTTAAGCTACAAGCTACAAGTAAGAGAACTTACGACGAGTTGCACTGCCCAATGTCCGGTTTTTCTCGGCTTGCTGTACGGTCGGTGAAAGGCCAGTGTAGGATGCGCGCCGTTCGGCGTAGGCCGACACCTCTTTTCGTTCCACACCCTTTGGAACCCGAAATAGCCATGTCATCGCGTAAATTTGGACTCAACCTGGTGGTGGTGCTGGCAATTGCCGCGCTGTTCACTGGCTTCTGGGCGCTGATCAACCGCCCGGTCAATGCCCCTAACTGGCCCGAGCAGATCTCCGGTTTTTCGTACTCGCCGTTCCAGCAAGGCCAGTACCCACAGAAAGACCAGTATCCGACCGACGATCAAATGCGTCAGGACCTTGCGATCATGAGCAAGCTGACGGATAACATCCGTACCTACTCGGTCGACGGCACCCTGGGGGATATCCCCAAGCTGGCGGAAGAGTTCGGCCTGCGGGTGACCCTGGGGATCTGGATCAGCCCGGACCTCGAGCGCAACGAGCGCGAGATCCAGCGTGCCATCGAAATCGCCAACAACTCCCGCAGCGTAGTGCGGGTAGTGGTGGGTAACGAAGCGCTGTTCCGCGAAGAAATCACTCCGGAAGCGCTGATCGTGCTGCTGGATCGGGTACGGGCCGCCGTCAAGGTGCCCGTGACCACCTCCGAGCAATGGCACATCTGGGAACACAACCCGCAACTGGCCAAGCACGTCGACCTGATCGCCGCGCACATCCTGCCGTACTGGGAACATATCCCGGTGGACAAGGCCGGCCAGTTCGTCCTCGATCGCGCACGGGACCTGAAGAAGACCTTCCCGAAAAAGCCGCTGTTACTGTCGGAGGTTGGCTGGCCAAGCAACGGACGGATGCGTGGCGGTGCTGACGCCTCTCCGGCCGACCAGGCGATTTACCTGCGCACGCTGGTTAACACGCTGAACCGCCAGGGCTACAACTACTTCGTGATCGAAGCGTTTGACCAGCCGTGGAAAGCCAGCGACGAAGGTTCGGTGGGCGCTTATTGGGGCGTGTTCAACGCCGCACGCCAGCAGAAATTCAATTTTGATGGCCCGGTGGTCGCGATTCCGCAATGGCGAGTGCTGGCGATCGGCTCGGTGGTGCTTGCGCTGCTGTCGCTGACCCTGCTGATGATCGACGGCTCGGCCCTGCGCCAGCGTGGTCGTACGTTCCTGACCTTTATCGCCTTCCTGTGCGGTTCAGTATTGGTGTGGATCGGCTACGACTACAGCCAGCAATACAGCACCTGGTTCAGTTTGACGGTAGGCTTCCTGCTGGCACTCGGCGCCCTGGGCGTGTTTATCGTGTTGCTTACCGAAGCCCACGAACTGGCAGAGGCGGTCTGGACTCACAAACGCCGGCGTGAATTCCTGCCGGTTGTAGGAGATTCGGACTACCGCCCGAAAGTCTCGATCCACGTGCCGTGCTACAACGAGCCGCCGGAGATGGTCAAACAGACCCTCGACGCCCTGGCCGCCCTCGACTATCCGGACTACGAAGTCCTGATCATCGATAACAACACCAAAGACCCGGCCGTATGGGAGCCGGTGCGCGACTATTGCGAAACCCTGGGCCCGCGCTTCAAGTTCTTCCACGTCTCGCCCCTGGCCGGTTTCAAGGGCGGCGCGCTGAACTACCTGATCCCGCATACCGCCAAGGATGCCGAAGTGATCGCGGTGATCGACTCCGATTACTGCGTGTCGCCGAACTGGCTCAAGCACATGGTGCCGCACTTCGCCGACCCGAAAATCGCTGTGGTGCAGTCGCCACAGGACTATCGCGACCAAAACGAAAGCACCTTCAAGAAGCTCTGCTACGCGGAATACAAAGGCTTCTTCCACATCGGCATGGTCACCCGCAACGACCGCGACGCGATCATCCAGCACGGCACCATGACCATGACCCGTCGCTCGGTGCTTGAAGAGCTGGGCTGGGCCGACTGGTGCATCTGTGAAGATGCCGAGTTGGGCCTGCGGGTATTCGAGAAAGGCTTGTCGGCGGCCTACTACCACGACAGCTACGGCAAGGGCCTGATGCCCGATACCTTTATCGACTTCAAGAAACAGCGTTTCCGCTGGGCCTACGGGGCGATCCAGATCATCAAGCGTCACACCGCGAGCCTGTTGCGCGGCAAGGACACCGAGCTGACCCGCGGCCAGCGCTACCACTTCCTCGCGGGCTGGTTGCCGTGGGTGGCCGACGGCATGAACATCTTCTTCACCGTGGGCGCCCTGTTGTGGTCGGCGGCGATGATTATCGTGCCGACGCGGGTTGACCCGCCGCTGCTGATTTTCGCAATTCCGCCATTGGCGCTGTTCGTGTTCAAGGTCGGCAAGATCATCTTCCTCTACCGCCGTGCGGTGGGTGTGAACCTGAAAGATGCATTCTGCGCGGCGTTGGCCGGGTTGGCGTTGTCCCACACCATTGCCAAGGCAGTGCTGTACGGCTTCTTCACCACCAGCATTCCGTTCTTTCGTACACCGAAGAACGCCGATAACCACGGTTTCTGGGTGGCGATTTCCGAAGCCCGGGAAGAGATGTTCATCATGCTGCTGTTGTGGGGCGCGGCACTGGGGATTTACCTGGTGCAGGGCCTGCCGAGCAATGACATGCGCTTCTGGGTGGTGATGTTGCTGGTGCAGTCGCTGCCGTATGTGGCGGCGCTGATCATGGCGTTCCTGTCGTCGCTGCCGAAACCGGCACCGAAGCAAGAGCCTGTGGCCGCTGCTTAAAATCCTGCGCAATGCACTAAACGGCGGCCTCTGGCCGCCGTTTTGCTATAAGATAACGGCCATTTTGTGAGACTTGGCCCAGGCCATTGCTTTGTGTGGGAGCGGGCTTGCTCGCGAATGCGCCGGGTCAGTTCATACGTTGTTGACTGACACTCCGTATTCGCGAGCAAGCCCGCTCCCACACAAGCCTCCTCCCACATAAGCCTTGCGCCCTGACATGCTTCTGGAGTTTTTACATGACGGCCCACGCCGACCTTTCGCCGACCCTCCAACTCGCTATCGACCTGATCCGTCGCCCGTCGGTGACGCCGATCGACGCCGATTGCCAGAAGCTGATGATGCAGCGCCTGGGCGACGCCGGTTTTGCGCTTGAGCCGATGCGCATCGAGGATGTGGATAACTTCTGGGCCACCCACGGCAAACACGAAGGCCCGGTATTGTGCTTCGCCGGCCACACCGACGTGGTGCCGACCGGTCCGGTCAAGGCCTGGCAGAACGACCCGTTCGACGCGCTGATCGACGAAAACGGCATGCTCTGCGGCCGTGGCGCGGCCGACATGAAAGGCAGCCTGGCCGCGATGCTGGTCGCCTCCGAGCGTTTCGTCACTGACTACCCGGACCACAAGGGTTCGGTGGCTTTCCTGATCACCAGTGACGAAGAAGGCCCGGCACACCACGGCACCAAGGCTGTGATCGAACGCCTGGCAGCCCGCAAGGAACGCCTGGACTGGTGCATCGTCGGCGAACCGTCGAGCACCACCCTGGTGGGCGACGTGGTCAAGAACGGCCGTCGCGGCTCCCTCGGCGCCACCCTGACCGTGCGCGGCGTGCAAGGCCATGTGGCCTACCCGCACCTGGCGAAGAACCCGATCCACCTGGCCGCTCCGGCCCTGGCCGAACTGGCCGCCGAGCATTGGGACGACGGCAACACCTTCTTCCCGCCCACCAGCTTCCAGATTTCCAACCTCAATTCCGGCACCGGCGCCACCAACGTGATCCCGGGTGACCTGACGGCGGTGTTCAACTTCCGCTTCTCCACCGAGTCCACCGTCGAAGGCCTGCAGCAGCGGGTCGCGGCGATTCTCGACAAGCATGGCCTGGACTGGCATGTGGAGTGGGCGCTGTCGGGCCTGCCGTTCCTCACCGAACCGGGCGCGTTGCTCGATGCCGTCTCCGCCAGCATCAAGGCCGTCACCGGCCGCGAGACCAAGGCGTCCACCAGCGGCGGCACTTCCGACGGGCGCTTCATTGCGACCCTCGGCACTCAGGTTGTAGAGCTGGGCCCGGTCAACGCGACCATCCATCAGGTCAACGAGCGCATTCTCGCCAGCGATCTAGATGTACTGACCGAAATCTACTACCAGACCCTGATCAAGTTGCTCGCCTGATGCTCGCTTGCCCTATTTGCAGCGCACCGCTCCATGAAGTGGACAATGGCGTGGCTTGCCCGGTCGGGCACCGTTTCGACCGCGCGCGCCAGGGCTACCTGAACCTGTTGCCGGTGCAGCACAAGAACAGTCGGGACCCGGGCGACAACCTGGCAATGGTGGAAGCGCGCCGCGACTTCCTCAACGCCGGGCACTACGCCCCGGTGGCCAGGCGCCTGGCCGAACTGGCCGCAGAACGCAAACCCCAGCGCTGGCTGGATATCGGCTGTGGCGAGGGTTACTACACCGCGCAAATCGCCGACACCCTGCTGCGCGCCGACGGCTACGCCCTGGATATTTCCAAGGAAGCGGTCAAGCGTGCCTGTAAGCGCAACCCCACGGTGACCTGGTTGATCGCCAGCATGGCCCGAGTGCCGTTGGCCGATGCCAGTTGCCAGTTCCTTGCCAGTGTCTTCAGCCCGCTGGACTGGCTGGAGGCCAAGCGCCTGCTCAGCCCGGGCGGTGGTTTGATGAAAGTCGGCCCCACCAGCGGCCACCTGATGGAACTGCGTGAGCGTTTGTACGACGAAGTGCGCGAGTACACCGACGATAAGCACCTGGCGCTGGTACCGGACGGCATGAGCCTGCAACACAGTGAAACCCTGGAGTTCAAGCTCAGCCTGGCCGATCCCAAGGACCGCGCCAATCTGCTGGCGATGACCCCCCACGGCTGGCGCGCCAGTGCCGAGCGCCGCGCCCAAGTGATCGAGGCGGCCGAACCGCTGCTGGTCACTGTGTCGATGCGCTACGACTATTTCGTGCTTCAATAACCCATTATTTGCGGGCCTCTCGGGGCCTGCGCTGAATCCGCGAATGGATTTTCAAAATCCCGCAATGAGGAACATCCATGCGCCAACCTGATATCGAGATTTACCTCAAGGACGCCGACGTCGACCACAAGGCCATCGCCGCCTGGCTGGGCGCCGCCCTGGGCCCGTGCACCGATTGGGTCCAGCGTGGCCAGACCTACAAGTGCACAGCCGGCAGCGTGCCGGTCACCTGGCTGCCGAAAGCCGTAGGCAAATGGAACAGCCTGTACCTGGAAAGCGACCAGACCCCGTGGGAAGACGACATCGCCTGCGCTCGTGCGGCCTTTGCCGCGCTGAACGTCGAAGTGCGTTGCGCACCGGGCAGCTGGGTTGAGGAAGAAGGTGAAGAAAGCGCAGATACCTGGATTCGTATCAGCGAAGACGGTGAAGAGCAGATCACCTGGAAAACGGCATAAGGTCAGGCTAACAAGGCCTCAATGTGCAAACCCAATCAAATGTGGGAGCTGGCTTGCCTGCGATGGGCCCACCTCGGTCATTCAGCCAAACCGCGGCGATGCCATCGCGGGCAAGCCCGGCTCCCACATTTGACCGGGTTCCCACATTTAAAGGTGCGTCGTGCTTATCGGCTTACAGGCCCACCACATCCTCAGCCTGCAAGCCCTTCTCGCCTGTCACCACGGCGTACTCCACCTGCTGGCCTTCAGACAATGAGCGATGCCCTTCACCGCGAATGGCGCGGTAGTGCACAAACACATCCTTGCCATCTTCCCGCTGTATAAAGCCGTAACCCTTGGCGTCATTGAACCACTTCACATTGCCGGTTTCGCGCGTTGCCATCTGTTTTGCTCCCACATGCTTTTTATAAGTACGTTTATTGTTGAGTCGTCGCAGTTGAACTGCCGAGTATAAGACAGGCTCAAAAAGCTTCAACTCAAGATTACTTCGCCGCTTTTTTGCCGATTTTCGGTGAATACGGCACACTAGCGGCCCGAGCATCTGCTCGGTTTTTCCCACTCAAAGCAGAAGCCGTATGACCCGCTCTCCCTTTCGCCGTCTGGTATTTGGCACCTTGCGTCGGCTGTTGTACCTCTGGGTTCGCTCAGAGACGATCAACCAGTCGTCCCTTACCCTCAACCTCGACCGCAGTCGTCCGGTGTTTTACGTCCTGCAATCCCCGTCCCTCACCGAATTGGCGGTGGTTGATACCGAATGTACCAAGGCCGGCCTGCCGCGCCCGGTGCTGCCGGTATCGGTCGGCCCGTTGATGGAACCGGCGGCCTTCTTCTACCTGACGCCCGACCCCGACTGGCTCGGCCGCCAAGACAAGCGTGGCGCACCGCCCACCCTGACCCGCCTGGTGGACGTACTCACCGAACACGCCGAAGAGAATGCACAGATCATTCCAGTCAGCGTGTTCTGGGGCCAGTCGCCCGACAGCGAGTCCAGCCCGTGGAAACTGCTGTTCGCCGACAGTTGGGCCGTGACCGGCCGCCTTCGCCGGCTGCTGAGCATCCTGATCCTGGGCCGCAAGACCCGGGTGCAATTCTCCGCGCCCATCAACCTGCGTGAATTGATCGAGCACAATAAAGGCCACGAACGCACCGTGCGCATGGCCCAACGCATCCTGCGGGTGCACTTTCGCAACCTGAAAACCGCGGTGATCGGTCCCGACCTGTCCCACCGGCGCAACCTGGTGAAAGGCCTGGTCAACATGCCACTGGTGCGCCAAGCGATCCTCGACGAGGCCGAACGCGAGAAAATCACCCCCGAAAAAGCCAAGGCCCAGGCCCTGCGTTACGGCAACGAGATCGCCTCGGACTACACCTACACCGCCATCCGCTTCCTGGAAGTGGTGCTGAGCTGGTTCTGGAACAAGATCTACGACGGCATCAAAGTCAACAACATCGAGGGCGTGCAAAAGGTCGCACAGGGTTACGAGGTGATCTATGTACCGTGCCATCGCAGCCATATCGACTACCTGCTGCTCTCCTACCTCCTGTTCAAGAATGGCTTGACCCCGCCGCACATCGCCGCCGGGATCAACCTGAACATGCCGGTGATCGGCAGCCTGTTGCGCCGTGGCGGGGCGTTTTTCATGCGCCGTACTTTCAAGGGCAACCCGCTGTACACCTCGGTGTTCAACGAATACCTGCACACCCTGTTCACCAAGGGTTTCCCGGTGGAGTACTTCGTCGAAGGCGGACGCTCGCGCACCGGGCGCATGCTGCAACCGAAGACCGGGATGCTGGCGATCACCCTGCGCAGCTTCCTGCGCTCCTCGCGCATGCCCATCGTGTTTGTGCCGGTGTACATCGGCTATGAGCGAGTGCTGGAAGGCCGGACTTACCTCGGCGAACTGCGCGGCGCCAGCAAGAAGAAAGAGTCGATTTTCGATATTTTCAAAGTGGTCGGCGCCCTCAAGCAGCGCTTTGGCCAGGTCGCGGTGAACTTCGGCGAACCGATCAAGCTGGCGGAATTCCTCGACAGCGAGCAGCCCGACTGGCGCGCCCAGGAGCTGGGCCCGAACTACAAGCCGGCGTGGCTCAACGAAACCACCAACCGCCTCGGCGAGCGGGTGGCGCAACACCTGAACGAAGCAGCGGCGATCAACCCGGTGAACCTGGTGGCATTGGCGCTGCTGTCCACCACCCGCCTGGCCCTGGACGAACAGGCCATGGCACGCCAGCTGGATCTGTACCTGGCGCTGCTGCGCAAGGTGCCCTACTCGCCCCACACCACCTTGCCCGAAGGGGACGGCCTGGCGCTGATCAAACATGTAAAGGACATGAAACTGCTGTCGGAGCAGAGCGATGCCCTGGGCAAAATCCTTTATCTGGACGAGCAAAATGCCGTCCTGATGACCTACTACCGCAACAACGTGCTGCACATCTTCGCCCTGCCGGCGCTGCTGGCGAGTTTCTTCCAGAGCAGCTCGCGCATGAGCCGCGAACAGATCCTGCGCTACACCCGCGCGCTCTACCCGTACCTGCAATCGGAGTTGTTTATCCGCTGGACCCTGGACGAGCTGGACGCGGTGGTCGACCAGTGGCTGGAGGCCTTCGTCGAACAAGGCCTGCTGCGCTTCGAGAATGAGGTGTACCTGCGCCCGGCCCCGAGTTCGCGGCATTTTGTACTGCTGACGCTGCTGTCCAAGAGCATCGCTCAGACCCTGCAACGCTTCTACATGGCCATCTCGCTGCTGCTCAACAGCGGCCAGAACAGCATCAGCGCCGAAGAGCTGGAAGACCTGTGCACCGTCATGGCCCAGCGCCTGTCGATCCTCCATGGCCTGAATGCCCCGGAGTTCTTCGACAAGAGCCTTTTCCGACATTTCATCCAGACATTGCTGGAGCAAGATGTACTGCGCCGCGACGAGGCCGGCAAGCTGAGCTATCACCCGCTGCTGGGTGAGCTGGCCGAAGGCGCGGCCAAGCGTGTGTTGCCGGCGGATATTCGCCTGTCAATTCGCCAGGTGGCCCTGCATCGCAGCGAAGACGCGGCAGACAAGCCCGTCGTCCCCGAAGAAACACACTAGAGTGACCGAGGCGCCAGGGTGTTTCTGGCGCCGCTGACAAGGAGCTGTACCATGAAAAAAATCATCCTCCTGGGCCTCACCGCCCTGCTGGGAGCCTGCCAGACCATGAGCCCCGCCCCCAAAGCCAGCCTCGACGGCGAAGTGTTCTACCTGCAACGCATCGCCCTGCCGCCCGCCGCCACCTTGAGTGTGACCCTGCAAGACGTGTCCTTGATGGACGCCCCGGCCGTGACCCTGGCCGAGCAGAAAGGCCCGGTGAAAGGCCAGGTGCCGCTGCCCTTCCACCTGAGCTATGACCCGGCTCAGGTCAAGCCCGGCCACAGTTACTCGGTCAGCGCTCGCATCGAACTGGATGGCAAGCTACTGTTTATCACCACCGAACGGCACTCTGTGCAGTTGAACGGCCAGGATCCACAACCGCTGCGCGTACGCGTGGATGCGGTTGCACACTGATTAAAAATTCGAACATAAGGAAGCGTCCATGCTCCGTAACTCCCTTCGCCTAACGGCCCTGTGCGCCGGCCTGCTGCTCGGTGCCAACGCCATGGCCTTGTCCCTCGGTAGCCTGTCCCAGGGCGACGCCACCGGCGGCCTCAAGGATGCACTGACCCAAGGCGCGCAGATTGCCGTGAAACAACTGGGCGTGCCCGGCGGTTTCAGCAACAACCCCGAAGTGAAGATCGGCCTGCCGGGCAAGTTGGGCAAAGTCGCCGACAAACTGAAAATGTTCGGCATGGGTGACCAGGTCAACCAACTGGAAGCCAGCATGAACAAGGCGGCTGAGTCTGCCGTGACCCAGGCTCAGCCGATCCTGGTAAATGCGGTGAAAAACATGAGTGTGACCGACGCCAAGGGCATCCTCACCGGCGGCCAGGACTCGGCCACCCAGTACCTGAACAAAAGCAGCCGTGACGAGATTCGGGCCAAGTTCCTGCCGATCGTCAAGGCGGCCACCGACAAGGTTGGCGTTGCTCAGCAGTACAACGCCCTCGCGGGCAAGGCGGCGACCTTTGGCGCGATTGATGCCAAGAGTGCCAACGTCGAAAGCTACGTGACCGAACAGGCGCTGGACGGGCTGTTCAAGATGATTGCGCAGCAGGAAGAGACCATTCGCAAGAACCCGGCAGCCGCGGCTACCAGCTTGGCAAAGAAGGTGTTTGGCAGCTTGTAAGCCAACAGAATCGCCCCTCTGCCCGGGGGGCGATCACTTTCTCTGTTGCTATGCGCTGCGAACGAGGGATAACGACCCCATCGCAACCAGCCCGAAGTTGATTTTTCCTGTGTGGTAGTCAGAACTCGTTGAACAGGGTTTCGGCGGGCATGCGGGCTCTGGCGGCCTTGTCTCGCACGGCTTTGGCTTCGAGCACTCGGGCTGTGGCGGTTTAGGAGGGCGGGCAATCATTCGTATGATGGAACAAATACACATAGGGCAATCCTTCAATCCATTTAGACGTCTTCACTTACCAGCTCCAGCGACCGCCAGAACCGGCAGATCAAAATACCTGCAATCAGGTAGTCCCTAAGTGGAAGGAACGTCCGAAAACGTTCCCTGCCCTGCCTTGGAATATGGAGGCTGCCCGCCTTACACCACGTCCTTCTTGATCCTGAACCAGGCCGCGTACAAGGCCGGCAGAAACAACAGCGTCAACGCCGTCGCCACAATCAAACCGCCCATGATCGCCACGGCCATCGGCCCGAAGAACACACTGCGGGACAGCGGGATCATCGCCAGCACGGCCGCCAGCGCGGTCAGCACAATCGGCCGGAAGCGTCGTACCGTCGCCTCGATAATTGCCTGCCAGGGTGCCAGGCCCGCCTTGATGTCCTGTTCGATCTGGTCCACCAGGATCACCGAGTTGCGCATGATCATCCCCGACAGCGCGATGGTCCCCAACATCGCCACGAACCCAAAGGGTTGGCGGAACACCAGCAGGAACAGTGTCACCCCGATCAAGCCCAACGGAGCGGTGAGAAACACCATCGCCGTGCGCGAGAAGCTGCGCAGTTGCAGCATCAGCAAGGTCAACACCACCACGATAAACAGCGGCACACCGGCCTTGACCGAGTTCTGCCCACGGGCGGAATCCTCGACCGTGCCGCCGACTTCCAACAGGTATCCATCCGGCAGTTCAGCGCGCACGCCTTCCAGCGTCGGCAGGATCTGCTGGACCAGGGTCGCCGGTTGTTCCTTGCCGTAGATATCCGTGCGGATGGTCACCGTCGGCAGGCGGTTGCGGTGCCAGATGATGCCTTCTTCAAAGCCGTATTCCAGGGTCGCAATCTGCGACAGCGCAACGCTCTTGCCGTTGTCGGTCGGCACCGCCAGGCTTGGCAGCAGCGACAGTTCAGTACGTTCATGAACAGTGCCGCGCAGCAGGATTTCGATCAACTCGTTGTCCTCGCGGTACTGGCTGACGCTGGAACCGGTGAGGGAACTCTGGAGGAATTTCGACAGGTTGGCAGTGCTCACACCGAGTGCGCGGGCGCGGTCCTGGTCGACGTTGAGGTAGACGATCTTGCTCGGTTCTTCCCAGTCCAGGTGCACGTTGACCACGTGGGTATTTTCGCGAACCTTGGCCGCCACTTTCCGCGCCAGGGCCCGGACTTCTTCGATGTGCTCGCCCGTTACCCGGAACTGCACGGGGTAGCCAACGGGTGGGCCGTTTTCAAGGCGCGTGACCCGCGAGCGCAGGTCCGGGAATTGTTCGTTGAGGGTCTCGATCAGCCAGGTGCGCAGGCTTTCGCGCTCCTCGATGGTTTTGGCCAATACCACAAACTGGGCGAAGCTGGCGGCCGGCAGTTGCTGGTCCAGCGGCAGGTAGAAACGTGGCGAGCCCGTCCCCACGTACGCCACGTAGTTCTCGATGCCGGCATGTTTCTTGAGCAGGGCCTCCAGGCGTTTGACCTGGTCCGCCGTGTTGCTCAAGGACGCGCCTTCCGCCAGTTTCAAGTCGACCATCAGCTCCAGTCGCCCGGACGCCGGAAAGAACTGCTGGGGCACGAAGCGGAACAGCGCCACCGAGCCGATAAACAGCAGCAAGGTCAGGACGATCACCGTCTTGCGCCGACGCACGCACCATTCCACCAGGCGCCTTACGCGCTGATAGAACGGCGTGCCGTAGGGATCCGGTCCGTCGGTGCCATGCTTGGCCGCATGAATCTTCGCCAGGTCCGGCAGGAGTTTTTCCCCCAGGTACGGCACGAACACCACCGCGGCGACCCACGAGGCCAGCAGTGCGATGGTCACCACCTGGAAGATCGAGCGGGTGTATTCACCGGTGCTCGATTGCGCCGTGGCAATCGGCAGGAAACCCGCCGCTGTAATCAGCGTGCCCGTCAGCATCGGGAAGGCGGTGCTGGTCCAGGCGAAACTCGCAGCCTTGAGCCGGTCGTACCCCTGTTCCATTTTGATCGCCATCATTTCCACGGCGATGATCGCGTCGTCCACCAGCAAGCCCAGTGCTAGCACCAATGCGCCGAGAGAGATTTTGTGCAGGCCGATGCCAAGGTAATACATGGTGGCGAAGGTCATGGCCAACACCAGCGGAATCGCCAGGGCGACCACCATGCCGGTGCGCACCCCCAGGGAGAAGAAGCTCACCAACAGTACAATCGCCAGGGCCTCCGCCAGTACCTGGACGAATTCGCCGACACTGGTTTTTACCGCTGCCGGCTGGTCCGACACCTTGCGCAGTTCCATGCCGGCAGGAAGGTTCTTCTGCAGGCGTGCGAATTCGTTTTCCAGGGCCTTGCCCAGCACCAGGATGTCGCCACCGTCGCGCATGGCCACGGCCAGGCCGATGGCATCGGCGCCCATGTAACGCATGCGCGGTGCCGGTGGATCGTTGAAGCCGCGATAAATCTCGGCCACGTCGCCGATGCGGAACGTGCGATCACCGACGCGGATCGGGAAGTCGCGAATCTCTTTAACGGTCTTGAAGTTGCCGGAAACCCTTAGCTGCACACGCTCGCTCGGGGTTTCAAAGAAGCCGGCGGTCGACACTGCGTTCTGCTCTTGCAGCGCCTGTTGAACGGCAGCCAGCGGCAAGCCGAGGGTGGCGAGCTTGAGGTTGGACAGCTCGATCCAGATCTTCTCGTCCTGCAAACCCAGCAGTTCGACCTTGCCGACATCCGGCACCCGTTGCAGCTGAATCTGGATACGGTCCGCGTAGTCCTTGAGCACGGCATAGTCGAAGCCGTCGCCGGTCAGGGCGTAGATATTGCCGAAAGTGGTGCCGAATTCATCGTTGAAAAACGGGCCCTGGATATCCGGCGGCAAGGTCTGGCGAATATCGCTGATCTTCTTGCGCACCTGGTACCAGAGGTCCGGGATCTGCGCGGAATGCATCGAGTCCCGGGCCATGAAGGTGACCTGGGATTCGCCGGGGCGCGAGAAGGAAACGATGCGCTCGTAGTCGCCGGTCTCCATCAGTTTCTTTTCAATACGCTCGGTGACCTGGCGTGACACTTCCTGGGCGGTCGCCCCCGGCCAATTGGTCTTGATTACCATGGCCTTGAAGGTAAACGGCGGGTCTTCGCTTTGTCCCAGTTTGGTGTAAGACAAGGTGCCGACCACTGCCAGCAGGATCATCAGGAACAGTACGATCTGGCGATTACGCAACGCCCATTCGGAAAGATTGAAACCCATCGGGGACTACTCCTTGGCCGCCAGACTTACCACTCGGTTGGAGCGATCCACCGGGCGCACTTGCTGGCCCTCATGGAGTACATGCACACCGGCAGCGATCACCCAGTCGGTAGGGTTCAGGCCTTCCAGCACCGGCACGGTCTTCTCGCCAAAGGCACCGATGCGCACCGGTGTGCGCTTGAGGGTGTTGTCGGGTTGTACCACCCAGACGTAGGACGCCCCGTTCTCCGCGCTGAGGGCAGACAGTGGCACCGCCAAAGGAATCACGCCGTCGGCCTGTATGAATACGCGAGCGCTCTGCCCCAGTTCCGCAGGCACCTTGCCGCCGGTAAACGCGACACGGGCAGCGAAGGTTCGCGACTTTGGATCGGCGGCGGGCGACAGTTCGCGGATGCGGCCGTTGAAGCGCTGGTCGGGCTGGCTCCATAACTCCACGGACACCGGCTGGCCAATCTTGAAGCGCCCGAAGCTTTGCTCCGGCAGGCTGATCAGCACTTCCCGCTCGCCGTCGGTGGCGAGGGTGAATACGGTCTGGCCGGCAGACACCACCTGGCCGACTTCCACCGCACGCTTGGCGACCACGCCATCTTGCGGGGCCCGCAGCACGGCGTAACCGGCCTGGTTATTGGCCACGTCGAATTCGGCCTTGATCTGCTTGAGGCGAGCTTCACCGGAACGGTAGAGGTTTTCGGAATTGTCGTACTGGGAACGGCTGACCATCTGACGGTCCATCAGGGTCTTGTAGCGATCACGCTCGGCGCGCACCAGGCTCAGGTTCGCCTCAGCGGCGGCGACCTGGGCGCGGGTAGCTTCGAGTTGCAGGCGTACGTCCTGGGGATCGAGTTCTGCCAGAGGTTGGTTGGCCTTGACGCGCTCGCCCTCTTCCACCAGTCGTCGGCTGACTTTGCCGCCAATGCGAAAGGCCAGGTCGGGTTCATAACGGGCACGCACCTCACCGGGATAGCTGTCGGAAGCCTGCGCCGAAGGCTCTGGCTGAACCACCATGGCCGGGCGGACGGTGGTTTGCGCGGCTTCTTCATGGCCACAGGCAGCCAACAGGAATAACAAGCTGGCAGGCAACGCGAGTGGCAGGAAATAGCTGCGCATGCTGAAGGACCTTTCGCTAATAGTGCTAGGAATAATTATACTGGCCAGTATGTTATTAATACCAAACTCACCAGTCCAGTAATAAAGTGAAAATGTCCGACAATCCTGTAAACACCAATAGCCCCGGGCGTCCCAAGGACATGGCAAAACGCCAGGCGATCCTCGATGCGGCGAAGATCCTGTTTTTGAGTAATGGGTATGCCAGTACCAGCATGGATGCGGTGGCGGTGGAGGCCGGGGTGTCGAAGCTGACGGTGTACAGCCATTTCACCGACAAGGAGACGCTGTTCTCGGCGGCGGTGGTCGCCAAGTGCGAAGAGCAGTTACCGGTGATGTATTTCGAGCTGCCCGAAGGTATGCCGGTGGAGAAGGTGCTGCTTAACATCGCACGCGGGTTTCATGTGCTGATCAACAGCGAGGAGTCGGTGAACCTGCATCGGTTGATGATGACTTCCGGGAGTCAGGATCCGAAGTTGTCGCAGATCTTTTTCGAAGCTGGGCCGATGCGTATGTTGCAGGGGATGGAGCGGCTGCTCTGTAAGATCGACCAGAGTGGCGCATTGCGTATTGCCAAGCCGTTCACCGCGGCGGAGCATTTTTTTTGCTTGCTCAAGGGGACGGCGAATTTTTGTTTGCTGTATGGATGCGGGGGGCAACTGAGCGCAGAGGCGGCCGAGGAGCATGTGCAGGAGGTTGTGGGGTTGTTTATGCGGGCTTATCGGGCTTTTTGAACTGAGTACATATCCGTTATTTAGGTAACGGCCACTTAGGGTTCCGCTCTTACAGCGGCTCACTTTTGAAAAGCGCAAAAGTAAGCAAAACGCTCTTGCCCCAC
>NZ_JAAAFU010000030.1:0-10513 GCF_019352905.1 Pseudomonas sp. Xaverov 83
TGCTTACTTTGGGCTGGGCCGGCATTCCGGCTTTTCCAAAGTGAGTCGCTGTAAGAGCGAAACCATAAGCAGCCGTTACCGAAGAAACGGATATGTACTCAATCAATCAAACCACTCCCCCCGCTCAAGAAACGTATTCCGAATCATCTCCACCACCCACCCCACCTCCTGCGGATGCCGCACCTCAGCACTCACCCCCATCCAAACCTGCCGCTGCATCCCCGCCAGAAACACCCCATCCAACGCCGTCAACCCACGATCAAAACAACTCATATACCGCGGCAACAACCCAATACACGCGCTGCACCGAATCATCTCCAGCATCAACGGATAGGCCTGCACCTGCACCACCCCCGCCAACCGCTGCTCCACCAGACTGTTCCAGGGCCGCAACGCTTCCACCTGCCGGTCCGGCTGCCACTGCACCAGCATGTAATCCGCGAGATCTTCAATGCTGTCGGGCCGCACCGCCAACCGCGAATACCGCTTGGCAATATGCGGCGAATAATCCAGCCGCGCCAACACCTCAGGCGCATCAATGGCAAAGCTCGGCCCGGCCCCCGGCGAATCCATCCCCGACAACCACACCACCACATCCGCATCCAACGCCTGCAACCCCAACTCGCTGTCGATGGAAATAATCTCCAACCGCACACTCGCATTGCGCCGCAGCAGCGCAATCAGGTCGCGCCCCAGAATGTCATGCAGGATCGACTCGGCAACCGCCAGGCGAATCAACGGTTGCTCCAGTACCGGCAAGCGTCGCTCATGGGACAGGGCAATCAGTTGCGCCTGCAGCTGCTGCCCTTCACGACTCAGGGTCAGGACATTGCCCTGATAGCTGAACAGCGAACGCCGCAGCTGCTCTTCCAGTTGCGCCAGGCGCTTGCGCAATTGCGTGGCCTTGATATTGAGGCTGCGAGCCGCCTGCATGAAACACCCACAGCGCGCGCTGATCAGGAAATATTGCGCCACCTCGGGTTCGATGGTGGCCGCCACGGCCAGCCAGGCCTCGCGGGACTCTGTCAGCCCGCGATAGGGCGTGGTGCCGTGGGGTACAGCCGGGTCAAGAAATACCATGGGAGACTCCCTGTCTTGTGGGTACTGTGCATCCAATGCAGTGAGACGTTTTTTACTCGAGCACCTTGTTCAGCTCGGCACCGTCGATGCTCAAGGTGGCGGTATTCAGCATGCCTTCCAGGTAGGCCTTGGCGATTTGCTCCTGGCGTTGCGCACGCAGGGCTTCGGTCAGGCGGCCCCGCAGTTCATCCAGCGTGGCGGTGCGCGCCGGTTGTTGCCCGGTGAGCTTGAGCACGTGAAAACCCGCGGCACTTTGCACCGGCTCGGACACCGCGCCCGTCTTGAGTCGCGCCACCACACTGCGCATTTCGGGCACCAGTTGCTGCAATGGCTGCATCCCGGAATCGCCACCGCGCCGGGCGCTGTCGGGGTCCTGGGAATATTGGCTGGCCAACGCGGCAAACTCGCCTGGCGAGGCTTGCGCCTTGCGGCTTAATTCCTGCGCTTGACGGCGTACGGTGTCGACGGCTTGGGGGTCGGTCACGGCCAGGAAAATCTGGCTTACCTGGTACAACGGCGGTGTCACCCATTGCGCCTTGCCGCTGTCATAGGCTTGCTGCATTTCGGCGGCGCTGGGGTAATCCGCCGGCACCTGGCTGACCGACAGCATGTAGTCGCGAAACACGATCTGTTCGGCGGCGGCGCGGGTTTGCTGCTCCACTTCCGGGCGCTGGCGCCAGCCCTGGGCATCGGCCTGTTCAAGCACGGCCTTTTGCGCCAGGCGTGAACGCAGCCAGGTTTCCAGGGCGCCACGGTTGCCACGCAGTTGCTCGCGGGTTTCAACCGGCAAGGCAGCCAGCACCGACTTGAGCTCGGTGAGGTCGATCTGCTGGTTGCCCAGGCGCGCCACCGCCGGCCTGTCCTTCACGGCCACCGGCGCCGGCTGCTGGGCTGCGACCGGGTCACTGCCCGGTCGCAGGCTCAACCCCACCGCGACCGCCAGCACCACCAGGGCGCCGGCGCCGACCACCAGGGTTGGTTTCTTCACAGGGCAGGCGCCTCTTCACGGGCATCGACAGCAGGCGCGGCGTCGGCCTGGGCCTGAAGCTGGGCGGCCTGCTGGCTGTATTCACGCAGGTAGACGATGAATTCCTGCAGCAGCCGGTCCCACAGTTCCAGCTGGTTGCGCAGGTACGGGGCGCCCACGCCGGCGGCCACCACATCCATCTCCATCAGCAGGAACTCACCCTGCAACGACAAGCGGGCAAAACGCCGGGAAGCGTTCCAGACCTGGGCCAAACCCTCGGGCAACTCGCCCTGCACCCGCAACGCGCAGCTGTAGGTGAAGTCCACGTAGCTGCCCTGCTCTGCCGCCGGGTTGCCGAAACGCACGGCAAAGCCAATGCCCTGGCTGGCGCTGAGCAATTGCACGATACCGTTCTGCTCGGTGTGGTTGACCCGGTAGCCGGCTTCCTGCAGCAGCTCGGTCAAGGCATGCGGGGTCACGCTGGTGATCAGTTGTACGTCGCTCATAGTGGTCTCTTCCTTGTTGATCAATGATTAGTGACGGTCTGTGGAGCATCGAACCGATTAAGGTATAGACCATCACCAAAACCCTGGGCGAGTTCCTCGAACTTGACCCGGGTGCTGCTGGCGAACGGTTGGCGGATGCTCATCACGTCGGCCACGTCGATTTTTTCATAGGCGCTCAGCAATTGCTGGGCCACGCCGTACATCTGTTGATTCTTGGCTGAACATTGCTGCACTTGTGTGTCACGTTCCGTAAGTTGCGCCTGCAAGCGCGCCCGCTCGGTTTCTTTGCCCCGGGCGATCACCAGCAAATCTTCATAGGCTTTCTTGAACTTGCCCACCTGTTCATTGCTGGCGGCCACCTGAGCCTGGGCCTGGCTGTGCAGGTTCTGTTGCTGGCCGACCAGTTGCTCAGCCACGCCCCGGGACTTTTCCAGCTCGGCGGTCAGTTGCTTGATCTGCGCCTGAGCCTGCTTGGCCTGGGTTTCGGCGGCGATACGCGCGGCACTGGCCTGGGCCTGCTCGCTTTGCAGCGCCTGCAACTGCTGGGTAGTGCTGCGCAGTTGGGTGCGCAGGCGCTCCTCCATGCCTTCAGCCGAAGCGCCGGTGGTGACGAGCAGCAAAAGCAGGCCGCAAAATCGCGTGTTCATGAGCTTTCTCCGGCGCATCAGAAGCGCGTGTTGAGTTCCAGTTGCATGACATCCACTTCAAACGGCGCGCCATACACTTCGGAGGCACTGAGCCAACGGGCGCTGGCGTAGATGTTCTTGTCGAGGCCGTAGTTGGCACCGATGAAATAGCCCTTGGCGTTGGTGCCGCCGAGGTGGAAGGAGGAGTCGTTGAAGCCGTCCGGCAAGGCATCCGGCTGGATGTATTTGTAGCCGGCCAGCACGTTCCAGTCGCCCTTCCTGCGCATCTCCAGCGCACTGCCGAGGGTGAACTGCACCAGCAATGCGTTGCCGCCGCTTTCAAACTGGCCGTCGCTGTTGAGGTTGTTGACGATCTGGCCTTCGCTGCGCTTGAGCATCTCGCCCTTGTCGTAGGCCAGGTTGTGAATGAAGTTGGTCTGGCTGCGCAGCTTGAGGTCTTCCGGCAGCTCGCTGTCCCACGCCAGGTTCAGGTCCAGCACATTGAACTTGGACGCCAGGCCGACGAATTGCGGTTGCGGGGTCAGGCCCGGTGTCGCCGGGTTGGGGGCGATGTCCCGCAGCAGGAATACGCTGTTGCCCTTCTGCATGAAAGCCAGGCGCGTGCCGTCGGTGTCGCACGCCGGCTGGCCGGCCCACGGCGAGCAAGGGCTGGAGCGTTCGCCCTGGATGTCACCGAAGTGGTAGTAGGCCATCGAGCCTTTCAGGCTGTTGCTGCGGTTGATCTTCCAGTCGGCGCCGATCTGCCCGCCGAACATCCATTTGTTTTCACTCTCGTCCTTGTCGAAACCGTTGGTGGTGGCCGTGTCGGGGCTGTACTCCACCGGGAATGCGCCGAGGGTGCCGAACAGGCCCCAGTCGCTGTTGAGCTTGTGGTTGAAGATCGCCGCCACACCGTCGAAGTTGAGGTCGCCGGAATACATCATGTCGGTGGAATAAAACGGGTTGGCGAAGCGCCCGGCGGTCAGGGTCATGTAGTCGGTGGTTTTCCAGGTGAGGTAACCCTGGTCGAGCCAGATGTCCTTCTTGCCAAAGCCGCCGCCCAACGTTTGGGTGGTGGACACCGGGTTGTTGTCGTTGCCGGTGCCGAGGCGAATGCCGGCGGTCCATTCCGGCGAGATCACGGCCTTCATGCCCAGGCGGGCGCGCAGGCGGAACAGGTTCTCGCGGTCTTCGCGGGTGTTGAGCAACGGCGGCAGTTGGGTGTTGGTGTTCTTGTTGACGTCGTAGGGCCCGTTTTGATTGAGCTTGGCGTAATCGACGATTTCGTTGCTGTTGTTGCCCGAGAAATAGCGCGACTCATCCCGCAGGCGGATGTCGCCGTCGAAGCTGATGCGCGAGACCCAGTCCGGAAAGGTGTTGGGCTGGGCCCAGTTTTCCTGCTTGGCGGTGGCCATGACCTCGGCCTTGACCTGGTCGCGAATCTGGTCGCGCACCGCTGCCGGCACGTACTGCACCCGCACATCGCCGGGGGCCGCAGTTGGACCTGCCGCTACTGCTGTGGCGGTGCTGGCCTGGCGTGCCTGCTGGGCTTCTTTTTCAGCCTGGGCGATCAGTCCGTCGGCCTGTTCCTGCTTGAGCACACCTTGCTGCACCAGCAGGCGGATCAGGTTGATCGTGGCGTTTTCCGAAGGCGCTGCCGTGGCTGCCGTCGCCTGGCCGACCAGGGTCGCGATGACCATGCCGACCGCCAGGGTCAATCGATTCACGTGGGAAATCATCTGCACACAACTCCTGTAGAAAACTGCAAAAAAGGGTTCGATCAATCCGGGCGCCGGCCCTTGAGGGACAGGCGTACCGGCAGGGTCAATGACGCGGGTGTGCGTTCCTTCAGGCGCGGTGTGGCGCGCAATGCGGCCAGCACCTGAGCGTCGGTCTCGGTGTCGCCGCTGGACTTGGCCAGCTCCACGCGGGTCACCTCGCCGTCTGCGCTCAGCCACAGGTCGGCCTGCACCGTGTAGGCCTTCTTGCGCAACTCCGGGTCTTCCCGCAGCAGGCGCTGAAAGACACCGGCCAGGTACTGCTTGAACGTCCCGGTCCCCAGGCCGCCACCGCCAGAACCGGCCATGCCGCCGCCTTTGCCGGCACCGATGTTGAAACCGTCATTGCCGGACTGCGCGTCGCCGTCGATCTGCATCGGGTTGGCCAGGTCGTCCGCCGGTGAAGGCGGTGCTTCTTCCTCAGGCTTGACCTCATCCGGGGTTGGCGTGGGCTCCGGCTCGGGGACTTTCTCCTGCACCTCGGGCTCCGGTTCCTTGGGTTTTTCCGGCGGCGGTGGCGGCGGTGGCGGCAGCGGAATAATCGTCGGCACCTTGGGCGCTTCACGGCGCACGCCACTCATGTCATTGGCCCATTGCCAGAGAAACCAGGCAGCCACGGCCCCCAGCAGCAGGCCAATGCCCCACTTCAGCGGGCGTAACGGCGGCTTGTTCTTCAGCGGCGTCGGCGTGATCGGCATCTGTGCGGTCATGGCTCAGCCCTGGCTCGGTTTGCCGGTGACCAGCCCGACCTGGGACAGCTCCAGGCGACGCAGCAGGTCGAGCACTTCGATGACCTTCTGGTACTGCACCATGGCGTCGCCGCGCACGATTACCGGGAAGTCCGGGTTCAGCGCTTTCTCGATGCGCAGGCGTTCCTCCAGCTCCGGCAAGGTCACCGGGTAAGCGTCGAGAAACACCTGGCCGCCATCGTTCACCGAGATCGCCTTGGTCTTGGCCTCGGACAGCGACACCGAAGCACTGGCCTTGGGCAGGTGGATCTGGATCCCCGAGACCTGGGCGGTGGCGGTGAGGATAAACATCACCAACACCACCATCAGCACGTCCACCAGGGGCGTGATGTTGATGCTGTCGACGGGTGCGTCATCGTCATCGTCGTGGGAGGCATTCACGGAAGCCATGCTGATTCTCCTCAGGCCGGGACGTGGGCGTGGTGGTCGCGACGGTGCGCCGCTTCACTGTGCTGGCTCTCGCCGTGCATCTCCGCCAGGCGGGTGATGAACTCGTCGACGAACACGCGCATGTCGGCGCTGACTTCCTTGTTGCGGGTAATCAGGCGGTTGTAGCCAAACAGCGCCGGGATCGCGACAAACAGGCCCATGGCCGTGGCCAGCAGGGCCGCCGCCATGCCCGGAGCGATGGCGTTGATGTTCACGTCACCGGCCATCGCCGTGCCGAGGAACACCACCATGATCCCCAGCACGGTGCCGAGCAGGCCGATATACGGGCCACCGGCGATGGCGTTGGACAGGGTCGACAACTTGGCGCCGAGTTGCTGGTTTTCCCGGGTGCGCACGCCGTCCATGGAGCAACGAATGGCTTCGATGGTGGCTGCCGAGACCGACGAAGTGTCGGCGCCCTGGGCCCGGCGGGTGCGAATTTCCTTGACCGCGACCCGGTACAGGCGCCACAGCGAGGAATGGGTCAGGCGCTCGGCCAGCAACGCGTCGTCGTAGTACATCTCCAGGCGCGTACCGATCTGCGCGAACTCCTCGCGGAAGAGATCGTTGGCGGCACTCACGCGGCTGACCTGGCGGTTCTTGCGAATCATGATGAACCACGACTGGAACATCATCCCCACCAGCACCAGGATGATCACCCAGGCGTCCACCGGCACCGCCTTGAGCAGGAAACCCAGGCTGCCAAAGCCGAAGCCCGACTGTTCTTCATCCACACCATAAGTCACCAGTTTCGACTCGGCGCCCTGGGCGGTGGCATCGGCCAGCAACAGCGCTGCCGGGCGCGCGACCTTGGACAGGCGCAGCTCGTCCATGGCTCCGGTAAACGGCAGGTGACCGCCGGTGGCTTCCGGCAAATCGGCACCGATCGCCAGTTGCGAATTGAACGCCGGCATCGCCACTGCGAGGGTCGCAGTCTCACGGCCGTTGACGTACAGCGAGACCTTGTCGCCCTCGGCGGTGAACGCCAGGTGCTGCCATTGGCCCGGGTTCAGAGGCTGGGTCGAGACTGCGCGCTGGCCGTCGGTTTCAATAAACGGCATGCCCTGGTTCAAGCCCAGCAACAAGCTGTGAGCGCCCTCGCGACGGGCCATGACCAATTGCTCGCCGCCGGCCTGGTCCAGGCGCAGCCAGGCACTGAAGGTAAATGCACCGCCCGCGGCGTGTTGCAGCGACGGACTAGCGGGCAACAGCAACGGCTGGCCACTGAACTGCAGCGCACGGCCGATAACCCCGTCGATGCTCGCACCAGTGGCGTTCACGGCAGTGTTGCCATAGGCCGTGGTGTCCCGGGGCGGCGTGCCGTTGGCGCCGTCGAAGTGATAGAGCGCGGTGTAATTCGGGTCGAAAGTCAGTTGGCCGTTGGCAGTGGCCGAAGCCTTCTGGTTGCCGTAGTACATCCACAGGTCCTGGCGCTGGCCGCCTTCGACCTTGGGCACATCGACCCAGATCAGCGCCATGCCCATCAGCGGGTCGAAACTTTCGATCTGGTGATTGAACACGGTCTTGTCATCGGCGCTGACAAAGCGCAGGTCGGCGCCGTCGTCCTTGACCCCGTCAAAGGTGAAGTTGCCGGTGTGCAGGCGCACCAGCAACGCGGTACGGCCCAGGGCCTGGCTGATGGCTGCGCCCTGGGAGGTGGTGTCCACTGTGATCTGTTTACGGTAGTGCCAATCGTCCTGCCACCAGGCGTGGGCGGTGGCCGGAAGCGCGAAGCCCAGGCAGATCAACAGGCTCAGAAATAGGCGTTGCATGTCAGGAGTCTCCGAAAAAAGGGGTCAGAAAGTCGCCTGCACACTGAAGTGCAGTCGCGAGTCCTGTTTCTGGGTGTTTGGGCCGTCGAGCAGCGGGTAGCCCCAATCCAGGCTGCCGGACAACCACTTGCTCAAACTGGCGCGGGTGCCGAGGCCGACACTGGCCAGGCTGTATTCGTCTTCCTGCTCGGGCAGCGGGTCATGCAGGCGCAGGCGCGCGCCTTCGGCAAACGCGTAGAAGCGCCAGTCCTGCACGTAACTGCCGAGGAACTTGGCCAGCGAAGGCGTACGCAGCTCCTGGGAGAGCAGGTAGCCTTCATCGCCGGTGCGCTCGGCGGCGAGATAACCGCGTACCGACGTGGCGCCACCGGCGGAATATTGCTCGTTGGACACCAGCGGCCCCGAGGCCAACTGGAAGCCGGCCTTGGACGCCGATTGCCAGTCGTTGCCGAAGGTGTAGGTGTAATTCAGGTCGCCCTTGAGCACCGCAAAACTCGGGCTGGCCTTGTCGCGCTTGTACTGGAACTCCTCGGCGTCGCTGCCGTAGCCGAGGAACGCGCGTGTACCCACCACCAGGCTCAAGCCCAGCCCCAATTGCGACTGCTCGGTGTAGCGGTAGCCGTTGTAGCCGAAGGTCAGCGGTGCGTACTTCAGCGGGATATCGTCCGTGCTGCCGCCAAACTTCATCTGCTCCTCGAAGTCCTTGAAGTCGACCCCGACGGAGAACGAATTGGCCCAATTGCCACTGGCCGGCAGGCTGTAGATCGCCGACACGCCGTAGGAATGGCCCTTGCCCAACACGTTGCTGCCGCCGATGGTGGCGATGTTGCTGTCGGACTGATAACCGGAGAACTGCAGGCTCCAGCGATCAGTCAGCGGCGCGGTGTAGGCGCCCGACCAGACCTTGGCGTTGTCGCTGTCCTGGGGCGCGGTGAAGTAAGTCAGGGAAATGCTGTGGCCCAGTTGCCAGAGGTTGTCGTAACCCAGGGTGGCAACGCTGCGCAGTTCCTTGGTGTCGGCGCTGTAGTCGTTGTTCAGACCGAGGCTGGCGTGCCAGGGGTTCTGGTCTTCCACCTGCAGGTCGACGTCCATGGTGCCGGGGCGCTGGCCTTCGCGGACCAGCGGCGTGACCTGCCGCCCGGCGCTGCGATTGAGGCCGGCCAGTTGGGTTTGCACGCGGGTGAAATCCGGGACGGCGCCCTCCTTCAGGCCCGGCACTTCGTCGCGGATTTCTACCGGCGAATAGTGCTTGGCGCCGACCACGCGGACGCGGCCGACCTTGGTTTCGCTGACTTGCAGGTAGACGATACCGTCATCGACCTTCTGCTCCGGCAGTTCGACGAACACCGACTGGTAGCCGCGTTCCTGATAGATCTTCTGCAGGGCGTCCCGGGCGCCTTCGATGTCGGCGAGGGTTTTTTGCGGGCCGAGGAACGGGTACACCGCCTCTTCGATGGCGCGGGCATCGAGCACGGTGTTGCCGCGCACGAAGTACTCGTTGACGTCCACCAGCCGTGCCGGAGGCTCGCCTTCGGCCTGCGCCGGTTGCGCCAGTGCACCCAGCGTCAGCCAGCACAGCGCCAGCGTTGATTTGAACAGATGCTCCACACCGCCCCCTGGTCTACTAAGAATGATTGCCGTCGCCGTTTGCCCGGCGTTTGGCCTGTTCAATTGCTGGATATCGAGGTGTTGCCGTGCCGGGCGAGCCAGGTGTGCAGCAGGGTGAAGTTCAGGGAGAACTCCGGCATGTGCAGCAAGGCGCCACAGAACACTTCACCGATGATTTTCTGGATCAACTGCACCGCCTGCGGGTTATTCAGGAACGTGGCGATGTCGCGTTGCAGGAGGTTGATGCTCCAGACTTTCTGATTGAGGTCGAGGCCGACGAACCAGCGGAACAGCAGGTTGTAGTTGAGTTGTTCATGCAGTTGCTGTTCGTTGGGGACCGCGTACAGGAGTTGCAGCAGCAGGATCTGCAAGATGGTTTGCGGGGCGATCTGGGTGCCGGGTTCGGGCTGGAGCAGGTCGCGGTGGTGGTCGAGGATTTCGTCGATCTGCGGACGTAGCAATACCAATGAATGGCCTGCGGGGATGTAGCTGGAGACTTCCTTGAGGGCGCCTTGCCAGTCGTCCTGGGAGACGATCCATACCCACGGTGCGCCATAGCGGTAGACCGAGACCGGTTTTTTGCGCGCGGCTTCGACGATCTTTGACAGGCGCTGGTCGAGCTCCTGCATGCCGACTTTCGAGTAACGTTCCATAGTTCCCATTCGCCCCACTCCTGGCATCCTGCTTGCGCTTCTGGCATCGCCTGTTTGGCGGTGTCGAGCGCGTTACATAGCCAAGACTGGGGGCACCGGGGGCTACCGAACTTTTGTCATAAAAGCTTCTTTTTTTGGCGGGGGGTGGGGTGTGTATATCCATTATTTAGGTAACGGCTGATATGGGTTCCGCTCTTACAGCGGCTCACTTTTGAACAGCGCAAAAGTAAGCAAAACGCTCTTGCCCCACCACTCGGCACCTCGCTTAGGCTCGTTGTGCCCTCACTCCGGCTTTGGACCGTGGGCCGCCGCGATGGGCCATCCTTGGCCCAGCGCGGCTAACCC
>NZ_JAAAFU010000031.1:0-8147 GCF_019352905.1 Pseudomonas sp. Xaverov 83
AACCAATACAAGCCATCACCCAAATAACGGATATGCCCCCAACATCAGCAACCCCCTTAAGGCCTCACCCACGCCACGCGCCACACCTTGTTCCCCACATCATCCGCCACCAGCAACGCCCCCTGCCCGTCCAGCGTCACACCCACCGGCCTACCCTGAGCCTCCCCATCGCCGTTCAAAAAACCAGTCAGAAAGTCAACAGGCTGACCCGAAGGCTTACCATCCCGGAACGGAACAAACACCACCTTGTACCCCGCCTGCGGATTACGATTCCAGGACCCATGCTCCCCCACAAACACCCCATCGGCGAACCCCGCCGGCATCCCCCGCGCATCAGAAAAGGTCAACCCCAACGGCGCCACGTGAGTCCCCAGCGCGTAGTCTGGCGCAATAGCTTGGGCAACCTTGTCAGGACGCAACGGCTGCACCCGCGTATCAACATGAGCCCCGTAATAACTCCACGGCCAACCGTAAAAAGCACCCTCCCGCACCGAAGTCAGGTAATCCGGCACCAGGTCACTGCCAATCTCATCGCGCTCATTAACCACCGTCCACAGTTGCGAGGAACCAGGCTTCCACGCCAGCCCATTGGGATTGCGCAACCCACTGGCGAACAGACGCTTCTGCCCACTGGCAAGATCCAACTCCCAGATCGCCGCACGCCCGTCCTCGGCTGCAAGCCCGTTCTCACCCACATTGCTGTTGGACCCGACCGTCACGTAAAGCTTGGTGCCCTCAGGATTGGCCAGAACGTTCTTGGTCCAGTGATGATTGATTCCGGCCGGCAAATCGGTGACCTTCACCGGCGTGGCATCGATGTGAGTCTGGCCCGGAACATAAGGCACCTTGACCACCGCATCGGCATTGCCGATATACAAGGCATCACCCACCAGCGCCATGCCAAACGGCGACGTAAGCCCACTGAGAAACACGCTCTTCACCTCGGCATGCCCATCACCATCGGCGTCCCGCAGCAGGGTAATACGGTCCGCGCTCGGCGTATCGGCACCCACCCGCCCCATCACAAACCCCATCGCCGTACGACGCGCCCAGGCAAGCAAACCGGTGCCGCCATCCGTGGCGCCTTCAGGCATGGGCGGATGGTTACTCTCGGCGACCAGAACGTCGCCATTGGGCAAGGTGTACACCCAGCGTGGATGATCAAGGTTCTCGGCCAACGCCGTCACCGCAAACCCTTCCGGAGCCGTCGGTTGGGCATCGCCTGGCCAACCGACAGCCTTGGACACCTTGAGTGTCGGGATCAGCGAGGCCGTAGGTTCGGGCAGTTGCGGGCTCGGCCCAACACCGGCCTGAAACGGCAATTTGGAGGATTCACCACAGGCGCTCAGGGCAGCAGTGGTGGTGATCAGCAGCGCAAGGCGGCTTGGTGCATTCATCGGAAAACCTCGGGACAGCCCATCATTGGGCAGGCAAAATCCCGACGGAGTATTGCGTCATTCCCCGGCACCAAACACCGCCTCCCGCGCAATTGAGTTTTAACTCAGTCGCACGAGTGTGCTCGACAGCGTCCCTCAGACCCTCCATGGCCCCAATGACAGGCTGTAAGGAGAAAACGCTTCGAACTGCCAACGCAACACCAGCGCCGCTTCCCGTCGAACCACATGCTCCACGGTCACCCGCCATAACCGCTCGGCGCCCTGGAACCCCGCCACCTCGGGCCCTTCAAGAATCACCTCGGCCCGCCCGACAACCTGCAACACATCACCCGTAGCAAAATCCACAAACAACAATCCCGCCACCGGGTTGAGCTGCAAATTGCCCAAGGTGTTGAAAAACGAGTTGCCGGTAAAGTCGGGAATCGTCAGTACATCACCGTCCACCCGCACAAACCCACGGTCGCCACCCCGGTGCGAAACGTCCACCGAACGCTTGGCCACATCCCCCTCCAGGTCCACATAACTGGCGACGAAGAACGTATCCGCGCTACGAATCAGCGTCCGGGCAGACTCATCGAGCGAGTTGGCGCGCTGCACCGCGCCTTCAGCAGAACGCTGCCCCCGAGCATCCGGGTCCACTGCACGCAACTGGATGTACTTCGGACAATTGCCAAAGGTGTGCACCACGTCCACCGCAAAACCATCAGCGCCAGCCGTACCCACAACTCCATTCATACGGTTGCGCCGCCGCGTATTCAGATCAATGCCCAACAGCCCCACCGCCGCACCTTTCTTCAGCCCCGCCCCGGCGGGATCATCCACCGCAGGCAGGCTGTCGATACGCAAGCTGTAGGGGTCAGGCGAATACACAAACCCCGGCGCCCCCTCCAGCAGCGTAGCCCACGGAAGCCCCTGATCATCCACGGCGCCCACCACCAGATAGGGCAACAACTCATAAAACGCCCGATGCTGCTCCGGCAAATGATCCCGTATGACCTTCGCGCCGATCACCTCCATGCGCTCAGCCACGCCGGCACTTTGCTGCAATTGCCGCTCGCCGGCATGCCATGGCGAGACGGGGGACGCGTCCTGGTGGTTCATGATCAAGCCCTCAGTGGATGAAACGCCGGATGTTCACGCAAAGCCGCCACCGTAAAATCGACAAAACTGCGCACCCGCATCGAAGCGTTGCGCCCTTCGCGGTAGATCACATGCACCGGCAGCGGCGGCGGTTCATGGGCCTGCAATACCCGGCGCAGTTCGCCGTTTGCCAAGTGCTCGTGGACCGGGTAACTCAGGCACCGGATCAACCCTGCGCCCTGCACTGCCGCATTGATCGCGCCCTGCACGGTGGTGCAACCGAGGCGCGCCCGGGCCTTGATGCTGGAGGCCAGGAAATCCCATTGCACCCCGTCTGAATAGGCCTGGCTGGCGACCAGTCGATGTCGCTTGAGCGCCTCGGGTTGCAGTGGCTCGCCATGGGTTTCCAGGTAGCCAGGGCTGGCGCACACGATGTTGCGCACATGGCCCACAGGCCGCGCAATCAGGGATGACCCGGGCAGTTCTCCCACCAGGACCGCCACGTCCAGGCCGTCTTCATTCAGGTTCGGATAATGATCGTGGTAATGGGCAAACATCCGGACGCCGGGATAGCGCTCCAGGTAGTCGGCCAACAGCGGCGCCATCACATACCGGCTGAACAGAAACGGAAAAAACACCCGCAGATTCCCCTCGGCCTGCGCATGCGCACCCTGGGCAGACGCTTCGGCGGCGCTCACGCCATCAAGGATGCGTGAACAGTCCGCCATAAACCTCGCCCCGGCTTCGGTGAGGCGAATGCCCCGGGTGCTGCGCTCCAGCAATTGCACTCGCAAGCGCGTCTCCAGCCGGTCAATCGCGCGGATCACAGTGGGCCCCGAGATGCCCAGGCAGCGGGCCGCCGCAGCCAGGCTCGGCTGCCGGGACAGCGTCTGGAAAATCTGCATGTCGCGATAGCGGTCCATCAGGCCGGCCGCGGCATCGACGGGTTAAGCGCAGCATCCTGCCCCAGCCGGCTGACCAAAAAATCCACGAACGTGTTGACCTTCGCCGGTACCCGGGCGCTGTTCTGGAACACCACATGGATCGGCAACGCAGGCGGCTCGAAGTCTTGCAGGATGATCTCCAGTGCGCCTGCACGCACATCGTTGGCCACCTGATAAGACAGCACCCGCGTGACGCCCCAGCCCAGGCGCGCCAGGTTGATTGCCGCGTTGTTGGCGGTGACCACCAGGCGTGGCTCAACGGCCACGCTCAATGGCTGGTTGCTCTCCCTGAACTGCCATTCGCTGACCAATTGGCTGGAGGACGACGTGACAATCTTCGCCTCCCGCAGTTGCCCGGGGTGCAGTGGCCGGCCGTGCCGCTCAAGGTAAGCCGGCGCGGCGCATACCACGCGGCGCACTTCACCGACCTTGATCGCCTGCTGGCCGTTTTCCTGCAAATGCCCGATGCGCACGGCCACGTCGACGCCTTCGTCGGTCATATTGACCACACGGTCCACCAGCAAGGCGTTGATGCTGACCTGGGCAAATTGGTCCAGGTACTCCCCCAGGATCGGCGCGACGAACAATTCGCCGAACAACACAGGCGCGGTGACCGTCAAGTGCCCCCATGGGATCGAGAAGCTACCGGCTGCTGCTTCTTCGGCCTCAACCAGCTCCGCGAGAATGCGCCGGCAATCATCCAGATAACGCTGGCCAGCCTCGCTCAGGTGCAGGCTGCGGGTGGTGCGCGAGAGCAACTGCGTGCCGATACGCGCCTCCATCGCAGCAATCGCACGGGTCACGCTGGGGGGCGAGATTTTCAGGCGCCGGGCCGCCGCGGCAAAGCCCTGTTCTTCGGCGACTGCGAGGAAAATCTGCATTTCCTGGAAACGGTCCATGAGCCCCCTTAATCGAATGTAGTCCACCAAACCAGTGGCTTGGGAGCGGTTGTGGCGAGGGAGCAAGCTCCCTCGCCACAAAATCTTCAAGCCTTCGCCAGGCCCACGGCGGTGCGTTGCATACCGACAAAACCCGGCAGCGCCTCGATACTGCCCAGCCAGGCGCGAACCTGCGGATAGTCGCTCAACGAGACGTTACCTTCCGGGGCATGGGCGATGTAGGTGTAGTGCGCGATATCGGCAATCGTCGGCAGGTCACCGGAGAGAAAACGGCTCTGCCCCAACTGTTGCTCCACCACGCTGAGGAACCCATGGGAACGGCTGATGGTCGCCTCGGCATCCAGTGCGGCACCGAACACGGTGATCAATCGAGCCGCAGCCGGACCGGTGTGCAGCGGCCCCGCCGCTGCCGAGAGCCAACGCTGTACACGGGCCTGGGCCAAAGGCTCGGTCGGCAGCCACTGGGTGTTGCCATATTGGCCGGCGAGGTACACCAGGATTGCATTGGAGTCCGCCAGCACCACACCGTTGTCATCGATCACCGGCACCTGGCCGAAGCTGTTGAGGGTGGTCAGGAACTCGGAGGTTTTGTGGGCGCCTTGCTTCAGGTCCACCGGTACCAGCTCGGCGGGTACGCCCAGCAGCGACAGCATCAACTCGACCCGGTGGGAATGGCCAGACAAGGGGTAACGGTACAGTTTGATCATGACAGGCTCCGCGATGTGCCAGGGACTCGACCCGGTAATCGTGTCGATGGCACTTATCTTCCACCGCTACGGCACGCAGCAGAATAGCCAGTTTTTACAATCCAGCATTTCACCAGATGAAATAATCACTCGCCAAACAACTCGTCGATCAGGTTGAGCACGGTGGTTTTCACTGCGCTGTCGAGTTCGGTCCAGGCCAGGCCGGTCCTGGCCCGGAACGCCCCCAACTCCAAGTGCCTGGATACACAATTGGCCGGCAACGCCCGAGCCGCCTGCTGCGGCAACACCCCCACACCCAACCCGGCCGAGACCAGCGCCAGCATGGTGGTGAACTCGCCGAGTTCAGAGGCGATCTCCAGGGGCGCGCCCACGGCCTGGACGAACTCGTCGTAGAACCCTGGGGCATACCGTCGGGCCAGGATGAACACCGGGACCTTGAGCAAGTCGGCCGGCTGAATGGCTGTCTGAGCCGCCAACGGATGATCAATGGGCAAGGCAACCACAAAGCTTTCCTGCAACACCGCGCGGGTCTGCACGCCGGGATAGGCCGCCGGCAAACGCATCAGGCCGAAATCCAACTGACCGTTTTTCAGCGCCGTCGCCTGATCCGGGCCGGGCATGTCCTTAAGTTCCAGTTCAATTCGCGGGTAGCGCTGATGCATCGCGCGAATCAATCCCGGCAGCAATTCAGGCAAGACTGACGAGACAAATCCCAGGCGCACCCGGCCGATTTCCCCACGGTTTGAAGCACGGGCGGCATCGGCGGCGCGAGTGGCCTGGTGCAGGGTGGCCTGGGCCTCGGGGAGAAACACCCGCCCGGCTTCGGTCAGCGTCACCGAGTGCCGGTTGCGGTCGAGCAGGCGCACGCCCAGGCCGCTTTCGAGCAGTTTGATCTGCATGCTCAGCGCCGGTTGCACGATCGACAACTGCGCGGCCGCCCGGCCGAAATGCAGTTCCTGGGCTAGCACGACAAAGGCGCGCAGGTGTTTGAGTTCCATCATGAGGCTCCGGTTATCACCGTTTTTGATCACTGGATCACAAATGAAAATTGGACGCTGAACCCGGGCTGCGGTGAAGTTAGGTCCGTCATGCACGATATGACAGGGTTTGGCCTATAACAATAAGGACGGCACCTCGCACTCGGATTGTTAGTGTTGATCACCTGTTTCAGCCACGGGAAATCTCTCCATGCAAAGCGTTTTAGACAACTTCCGCCTCGATGGCCGCCTGGCCTTGATTACCGGTTCCAGCGCCGGTATCGGTCTGGCTATCGCCCGTGGCCTGGCCCAGGCCGGCGCGCGGGTGGTGCTCAACGGGCGTAATCGCAGCACCTTGCGTGACAGTGCCGCGTTGCTGGCGGCGGAAGGCCTGGAAGTCCATACCCAGGGGTTCGACGTCACCGATGGCGCAGCGGTGTTGGCCGCCGTGGCAGATATCGAAGAGCGCCTGGGCCCGCTGGACATCCTCGTGAACAACGCCGGCATGCAGCGGCGCGGCCCACTTGAGGATTACAGCGAAACCCACTGGCGCGAGTTGATGAGCACCAACCTCGACAGCGCCTTCCTTGTCGGCCAAGCCGTGGCCCGGGCGATGATCCCGCGCAAGCGTGGGCGCATCATCAATATCTGCTCGGTACAAAGTGAATTGGGCCGCCCGGGCATTGCGCCGTATGCCGCCAGCAAAGGCGCGCTGAAGATGCTCACCAAAGGCATGGCCATTGACTGGGGCCCACACGGCCTGACGGTCAATGGCATCGGCCCCGGCTACTTCAAGACCGAACTGAACGCCAACCTGGTGGCCAACCCCGAGTTCAGTGACTGGCTGGTGCAACGCACGCCGAGCCGGCGCTGGGGTGACGTCGCCGAACTGGCGGGCGCTGCGGTGTTCCTTGCCAGCGATGCGGCGAGTTTCGTCAACGGTCATATCCTGTACGTGGACGGTGGCATCACCGCCTCGTTGTAACCCGGAGAATTTCATGCACGCTATCGTCTGCCATGCCTCGAAGGACCTGCGGGTAGAACCGCAAACCGAACCTCACACCCTCGGCCCCGACCAGTTGCGGGTGCGCATTGCCCGGGGCGGAATTTGCGGCTCGGACCTGCACTACTACCAGCACGGCGGCTTCGGCACCGTACGCCTGCGCGAGCCGATGGTGCTGGGCCATGAAGTGTCGGCGGTGATCGATGCCGTGGGCAGCAAGGGTGGCCCGTTCAAGGTCGGCCAACGCTTGTCGGTGTCGCCGTCGCGGCCTTGCGGGGGTTGCCGTTATTGCCATCAAGGGCTGCCGAACCATTGCCTGAACATGCGCTTCTACGGCAGTGCGATGCCCTTCCCCCACGTGCAAGGCGCGTTTCAACAGTCCCTGGTGATCGAAACGCACCAGGCGCACCTGCTGGCCGATCATGTCAGCCTCGCCGAAGGTGCGATGGCCGAACCCTTGTCTGTGGGTTTGCATGCGATCCAGCGCGCCGGAGCGATCTTCGGCAAGCGAGTGCTGGTGACCGGCTGCGGCCCTATCGGCAACCTGTTGATCGGCAGCCTGCGGGCCGCCGGTGCGGGGGAAATTGTCGCCGTGGACCTGGCCGCCGGGCCGTTGGCCTGCGCCGAGAAAATGGGCGCCAGCCGTACCCATAATCTGGCGGAAGACGCCGACGCGTTGAAGCCCTACACCGCCGAAAAAGGCTACTTCGACGTGATGTTCGAAGTCTCCGGCAGCGCTCAGGCCCTGCGCAACGGCCTGGAGTGCATGGCCCCGCGCAGCGTACTGGTGACCGTCGGCCTGGGTGGCGAAGTCTCGCTGCCGCTTAACCTTTTGGTAAGCCGTGAAATCGACCTGCGAGGCACCTTCCGCTTCCATTCGGAGTTCGCCCAGGCGGTGGATTTGCTGAATCGCCAGGTGATTGATGTGCGCCCGGTGATCTCCCACACCGTGCCGTTCAGCGAGGCGGTGAAGGCGTTTGAACTGGCGGCGGACAAGAGCCGGGCGATGAAGGTGATGCTGGATTTCGGTGTGGGTGATTGAACCGGGTGTATATCCGTTATTTGGGTATCGGCCGCTTATGGTTCCGCTCTTACAGCGGCTCACTTTTGAAAAGCGCAAAAGTAAGCAAAACGCTCTTG
>NZ_JAAAFU010000032.1:0-18551 GCF_019352905.1 Pseudomonas sp. Xaverov 83
GAGTGGTGGGGCAAGAGCGTTTTGCTTACTTTTGCGCTCTTCAAAAGTGAGCCGCTGTAAGAGCGGAACCCATAGTCGCCGTTACCTAAATAACGGATATGTACACCATCACCACCGCCACCCCCCTCAGGGCCGATATAAATGCGCATGCCCCGCACGATACAACGACGACTCACCAAAACTATCACTGGCCAAAACCCGACCCACGACAATCAACGCCGTACGCCGAAACCCCTTGGCCGCCACCTTCCCGGCAATATCCGCCAGCGTACCAATGGCCCAATCCTGATCCGGCCAGGTCGCCCGATGCACCACGGCAATCGGACAATCCTCCCCATAGTGAGGCACCAACTCAGCCACGATCTTCTCCAGATGATTCACCCCCAGATGAATCGCCATGGTCGTCCCATGCTGCGCCAAACTACTGAACGTCTCACCCTCAGGCATCGCGGTCTTATCCGCATACCGCGTCAAAATCACACTCTGCGCAATATCCGGCAACGTCAGCTCAGCCTCCAACAACGCCGCACACGCCGCCACCGCCGTAACCCCAGGAATGATCTGAAACCCAATCCCCAGCTCCCGCAACAGCCGAATCTGCTCCCCAATCGCCCCGTACAAACTCGGATCCCCGGAATGCACCCGCGCCACATCCTGGCCTTTCTCATGGGCCGTCTTGATCAACCCAATGATCTGCTCCAGATGCAGCTCCGCACTGTTAACCACCAGCTCCGCCTGATGCCCTTCAAGCACCGCCGCCGGCACCAGCGAACCGGCATAGATAATCACCGGGCAACTGCGAATCAGCCGCTGCCCCTTGACGGTGATCAGTTCCGGGTCACCTGGACCGGCGCCGATGAAAAAGACAGTCATGGATTCATTCCTGTGAAAAAAAGCACGCGAGCAGCCCTCCAGATGAAGATTGCTCATGATCAAAGCTGACGATTATCGGGAATTCAGACGGCGCAAGCCAATGCAAAGGTGGCCTGGGCGGTTTTTTTGCGGGTGACCAGCAGGGTAGCAGGGCCTTGGGACAGGTGTTCTGCGAGGGCCAGGGCGGCACTTTCCGCGATGCCGTAGCAGCCGGTATGAGCAAAAACCGTCTCAGACTTATGGCTCAATCGATCTTCATAAGACGCCAATTGCGCCGCACTGAAAAACACCAACGGCAACTCCAGAACCTGAGCCAGCGCCAGCAACCCCGGCTCATCCTGTTTGCGATCAAGACTGGCCAACGCAGTGATGCACTGACGCTCAATGCCACCCTCAGCGAGGGCGGCGTTGAACAGTTCAAGCAGGATGTCGACAGAACAACCCCGCTGGCACCCCAGGCCAACCGCCAGGATCATGCCGAATACTGACCATCACGGTTACGGCGAAACAGCCAGGCACTGATCAAGCCCAGCGCCAGCCAGAAGGCAATGTTGGTCAACTGCGAGGCAACCTTGAACTGAGCTTCCAGGGCTTCCGGCGCGAGCATCGAGTGGACTTCCGGCTGTGGTGCGCCAATCACATGGGGCACCGTCAGGATCGCCACGCCCAGGACTTTCAGCAACCCGTTGCGACCGAATACGATCAGCGCGATACCGGCAGCGGTGGAGCCGGCAGTGCCGATCCACCAGATCTGCCGTTGTGCCAAGTCTGCGGCAGCCGTGCCCGGCAATTCAGGCGGCAAACCCAGGGTTGGCGCCAACACAAAGGTGGCGTAACCGGCCAGACCCCACAGCAGGCCTTGGGCCGTACGGGTCGGTGCACGCAGGGTGTACAGGCCGGCAAGCATCAGGGCAAAGCCCACGGCAACCACCAGGTTACCGCCTGTGGTCGACAGCACGCGCTGCCAACCATCTTCCGGCTCCCAGGCTTCGGCGTCGTGGCTGTGGGCTGCAGCGCCGGCATGCTCATGCACTTCGGTGGCCACGGGGGCTTTTTCGAAGGTTTCCGCCTGCAGAATCAGCGGGGCGACCCAGAAGCTTTGCAGCAAGGTCAGCAGCAAGGCGGCCAGAAGACCGGTGAAACCTGCGGTTTGGGCAATACGCTTGATCATGTCGGCAGGTCTCAATGGCACGGGAACGCAGCGCTGTGGCGGGTATCGTGGGCGGCGTTGTGCACCGCTTCGATGTGCGAGAAACCGGCGAAATACACCAGGCACGCGCCGAGGATCGACGCGCCGATAGCGGCGGTCAGGCGTTGGCTCAGGGTGGCAGTGGTGCTGGCGGTAGAGGCGGTGCTGCTGATGATCGACATGGCGCGTCCCTTCAGGGTTCAGGGTGCACGAGCGCATGAAAACCCCGCGAGCCAGGCACGCAGGGTTCCGAACAGCGCCCGCCCACCGCGGGTTTGTTATCTGATTTTTTCGGGCCGGTCTCCGGGCTTGCGAGGGGCCTGGGCCTTGAAAGCATCACCTTCCCATGCCCTGGAGGCACAGTGGATTTGACGCTTCACTCGCTTACCGTTGCGGGGGCAGCACCGGACTCGTCAGGCCCTTGAGTAAAGGAACATGACTCACCGGTTTCCCGTTTCACCCTGTGAAGGGCACCCGAAACAAGATGTGTAGGAGAGCATGGGCGGGCGATGGGCGTCAAATCGCCGCGTTAACCCCAGCGTTTGAACAACACACTGGCATTCACGCCACCAAATCCGAATCCATTGGATATCGCGTATTCAATCGGCAGCGGCCGGGCTTGGCCTCGGACCATATCCAGCCCTTCGGCAGCGGGGTCCGGGTTGTCCAGGTTGAGGGTCGCCGGGGCAATCTGGTCGCGCAGGGCAAGCACGGTGAAGATCGCCTCGATCCCGCCCGCTGCGCCCAACAGATGGCCGGTCGCCGACTTGGTGGCGCTGATCGCGACGCTGGCATTTGCACCGAACAGCGTATTGATCGCCGCCAGTTCGCCGTTGTCACCTACGGGGGTCGACGTGGCATGGGCGTTCAAATGCTGGATCTGTGCGGCACTGATCCCCGCCTGCGCAATCGCCAATTCCATCGCCCGGCGCGCACCGGAGCCATCTTCCGGCCCTGAGGTCATGTGATAGGCGTCGGCGCTGGTACCGTAGCCCACCAGCTCGGCGATAGGCGTGGCCCCGCGAGCCAGTGCATGCTCCAGTTCCTCGATCACCAATATCCCGGCACCTTCGCCCATCACAAATCCATCTCGGCCTTGATCAAATGGGCGGGAAGCCAATGCCGGCGTGTCGTTGTAATCGCTGGACAGTGCACGTGCTGCGGCAAAACCGCCGAGGCTGACCCGGTGGATGCAGGCTTCGGCGCCGCCACACACGGCGATATCGATTTCCCCTGCGCGGATCATCCGAGCGGCATCACCAATCGCCTGTACGCCGGCGGCGCAAGCGGTGACGGGGGAGCCGAGCGGGCCTTTCAGTTGGTGCTGGATCGACACATGCCCGGCTGCCATGTTGCCGAGGAATGACGGGATCGTGAACGGCGACAGGCGGCGTGGCCCTTTGCTGTCAGCCGTACGAACGGCCTCGGCAATCGCGGGAAAACCACCCACGCCGGAGGCGATGATTGTCGCGGTACGTTCTTGCTGCGATGGCGTCTGCGGACTCCAGCCAGCCTGGGCCAGGGCCTCTTGCGCGGCTGCCAGGGCAAACACGATGAACCGGTCCATCTTGCGTTGTTCCTTGGCCGGGATGACAGTGTCGGGGTCAAAGCCGGCTTCAGGGTCCTGGGTGCGGTCGAGCACTTGGCCGCCGATGCTGATTGCCAGGTCGCCGACCAATGCCTCGGGTAGCCTGCGAATCCCGGATTCACCGGCCAGCAGGCGTTTCCAGGTCTGTTCCACGCCGGTTGCCAGCGGGGTCACTGCACCCATGCCGGTCACAACAATTCGCTTACTCATGATCGCTTAGCTCCGCAAATTTCAGGTTGGTAGCATTGCATGGACGAAGCTATCATTATGAAAGTAACATTCGATAGCTTAAATTTCCGGGGCCGCCCCATAGAGGAACTGCAATGCAACGTAAGTCGCTGGTGAATGCCGAATGCCCGGTAGCCCGTGGAGTGGAACGGGTAGGCGAGTGGTGGAGCATCCTGATCATGCGCGACGCGCTGCAAGGTTTGCGGCGCTTTGACGAGTTTTCACAGAGCCTGGGAATCGCTCCGAACATGCTGACTCGCCGGCTCAACAGCCTGGTGGACGCGGGGCTGTTGGAGCGCCGGCAATACAGCGAGCGGCCGCCACGTTTCGAGTACGTGCCGACGCCGGTCGGCGAGGATTTCCGGGTGGTGATCATGGCGTTCGTCGGTTGGGGCAACCGCCATTTCGCCAACGAAGGTGAAAGCCTGCAATTGGTTGACCGGGAAACCCGGCGCCCGGTGGAAGTGGCGGTGGTGGACGCCGACGGTGTGCGCGTGTCCGTCGAGCAATGCAGCGTTCAGGCCGGGCCGGCGGCGAGCGAAGGCATGCTGGAGCGCCTGGCGCTGCTTAGTGCCAAACGCTCGGACATTGACCCGTCCCCGCTCACTGCGTAGCCTTGCACCTTCGAGGTTCTTCGGCCCAAGCCGAAGCTAAGAAGGGAACGCGGTCAATGCCGCGGCTGCCCCCGCAACTGTAAAGGGTTTATCTGACTGCCACGCCACTGCCTGAACAAGGCGGGAAGGCGCAGCCAGCGCCGGCCTCACCGCCGGCAAGCCCCAAGCCAGGAGACCTGCCTCGCAACCGATTTTCTACTTCAACCGGGCGGGGTGATCCGGTGGCGAATTCTGCTTCTGCGCACCCGCGCAGGGCCACTCGTCCCGTATGCCCGCCCCAAAGGGCATCCGATGAAAACACTGGCCAAACTCCCCGTCACCATCGTTACCGGCTTCCTCGGCTCGGGCAAGACCACCTTGCTGCGCCACATGCTGGATAACGCCCAGGGGCGCCGCATCGCGGTGATCGTCAACGAGTTCGGCGAGCTGGGCATTGACGGTGAAATCCTCAAGCAATGTTCCATCGGCTGCACCGAAGAAGAAGCCAACGGCCGCGTCTACGAATTGGCCAATGGCTGCCTGTGCTGCACGGTCCAGGAAGAGTTCTTCCCGGTGATGCGCGAACTGGTGGCCCGTCGCGGCGACCTCGACCATATCCTCATCGAAACCTCGGGCCTGGCCCTGCCAAAACCCTTGGTCCAGGCGTTCCAGTGGCCGGAAATCCGCAGTGCCTGCACCGTTGACGCCGTGATCACCGTGGTCGACAGCCCGGCCGTGGCCGCCGGCACGTTCGCCGCCTTCCCGGACCAGGTCGACGCCCAGCGCAAGCTCGACCCGAACCTGGACCATGAATCGCCGCTGCACGAGCTGTTCGCCGACCAACTGGCCAGCGCCGACCTGGTGATCCTCAACAAGTCCGACCTGATCAGCCCTGAAGACCTGGCCCGTGTGCGCCTGGAAGTGGCTGAAGAACTGCCGCCAGCGGTCAAAATCATCGAAGCCAGCAGCGGTCGCCTGCCGCTGGACGTGTTGATCGGCCTGGGTGCGGGCTCCGAAGAACATATCGACGGTCGCCACAGCCATCACGATCATCATCACGAAGGTGAAGACGACCACGATCACGACGCCTTCGATTCCATCTCCATCGAACTGCCCCAGGCTGACGAAAGCCTGCTGCTGGACGCCCTGACCCAACTGGTGGTCAAGCACGGCATCCTGCGGGTCAAGGGTTTTGCGGCGATCCCGAACAAACCGATGCGCCTGCTGATCCAGGGCGTGGGTACCCGTTTTGACAAGCACTTCGACCGCGCCTGGCGCGCCGATGAGCCCCGCGCCACGCACCTGGTGCTGATCGGCCAGGAACTGGACGCCGCCTTGCTTGAAGCGCAATTGCGCGCTGCCCTCAGCGTTTAACCCATGCACCTGCTCAGGACCCAGCCCGGCGGTTTCGTTTCGGATGACAACATCGCCGACCTTGGACAGACTCCCGCCGAGCTGGTAATCCTGTGCAGCGGTGATTCCAGCCTGGCGTTGCTGGCCGAAGCGGCCCAGCAGTTGCCCGAGGATTACCCGAGCCTGCGGCTGGCCAACCCGATGCAGGTGCAGAACCATGCCTCGGTCGACCTGTATGTGGATGAGGTACTACGTCACGCCAAGGTCATCCTGATTTCGCTGCACGGCGGCATCGGTTATTGGCGCTACGGTATCGAGCGCTTGGTGGAATTGGCCGAGCGTGGAGTGCAACTGATTCTGGTGCCGGGGGATGATCGCCCGGACCCGGAACTCAGCGGTCTCAGCACCGTGGGTGCCGAGGAGCGTGACCGGCTCTGGCACTTCCTGCGCCAGGGTGGCTTGGGTAATGCGCTGGATTTCTATCGCTGCCTGGCTGCGGGCTATCTTGGCCGCGATTACGCCTGGAGCGAGCCGCAAACCCTGCCGCGCACGGCGATTTATCACCCGCGTAAAGCCAATGCCCGTCTCAACGATTGGCAGGCTGACTGGCAAGCTGATTTTCCGGTGGCGGCGGTGCTGTTCTACCGCTCGCATTTGCAGGCGGCCAACACCGGCTTTATCGATGTTTTTTGCCAACGCTTGCAGGCGGCGGGTCTTAACCCGTTGCCGATGGCGGTGGCCAGTTTGAAAGAGCCCGGCTGCCTGACGGTGGTCGAGGACTTGTTGGACGAAGTGCACGCCTCGGTGATTCTGAACACCACCGGCTTTGCCCAATCCAGCCCCGAAGCCCCGCACTTGCGGCCGTTTCGCCGCAATATTCCGGTGATCCAGGCGATTTGCGCCCAGGACAACGAGCCCGGCTGGCAGGCCAGCGAGCAAGGCCTCGGCCCCCGGGACCTGGCGATGCACATCGCGTTGCCGGAACTGGACGGGCGCATCATCAGCCGGCCCATCAGCTTCAAAGACCTGGCCTGGCGCAGCGAGCGCAGCCAGTCGGATGTGGTGTGTTATCGCGCACAGCCGGAGCGCATGGACTTCGTCGCCGAACTGGCACGGCGTTGGGTGGAACTGGCGCGGGTACCGAATGGCGAAAAACGCATCGCGCTGATCCTCGCCAACTACCCGACCCGGGATGGGCGTATCGGCAATGGTGTGGGGCTCGACACGCCAGCCGCTGCGCTGAACATCTTGCGCGCATTAAAGACTGAAGGTTATCCGCTGCCGGACGTCCTGCCGGAAAGCGGCACGGCGCTGATCCAGGAACTGTTGGGCGGTGTCAGCAACGACCTGGACAGCCTCGACCTGCGTCCGTGTCACCAAAGCCTGGCGCTCGACGACTACGAAGCGATGTTCAACCGCTTGCCCGAGTCTAACCGCCAAGCGGTTTTGGCACGCTGGGGCACACCTCATACCGATCCGATGTTCCGCGACGGCCGCATGATGATTGCCGGCCTGCGTTTCGGCCTGACCTTCGTCGGCATCCAGCCGGCCCGGGGTTACCAGGTCGACGCCAGTGCCGTTTATCACGACCCGGACCTGGTGCCGCCCCACGGTTACTTGGCGTTCTACTTCTGGTTGCGCCAGACCTACAGCGCCCACGGCGTGATCCACGTCGGCAAGCACGGCAACCTGGAGTGGCTGCCGGGCAAGGGCGTCGGGCTTTCCGAAAACTGCTGGCCGGACGCATTGCTGGGGCCGCTGCCGAATATCTACCCGTTTATCGTCAACGACCCGGGCGAGGGCGCCCAGGCCAAGCGCCGCACCCAGGCCGTGATCATCGACCATCTGATGCCGCCGCTGACCCGCGCCGAAACCTACGGCCCGTTGCGCGACCTGGAGCTGCTGGCCGACGAGTATTACGAAGCGCAATTGCTCGACCCACGACGGGCCCGCGAGCTGCAAAAGGACATCCTCAAGCTGGTGCGGGAAACCCGTATCGACCAGGAATTGGCCCTGGACGAGAACCTCGACAGCGACGCCGACGCGGCGATCTGGCTGCCGCGCCTGGACACTTACCTGTGTGACTTGAAGGAGTCGCAGATTCGCGATGGCCTGCACATCTTTGGTGAGTCGCCCGAGGGCCGGTTGCGCATCGACACCTTGCTGGCCTTGCTGCGTATTCCGCGTGGCGATGGGCGCGGGCCGCAATCGAGTCTGCTGCGGGTATTGGCCAAGGCTTTCGAGCTGGGTTTCGATCCGCTGGATTGCGCCTTGGCCGAGCCGTGGACCGGGCGTCGTCCATTGGTGTTGCAGGATATCGACACGCAATTGTGGCGTACCGCCGGCGACACCCGTGAACGCTTGGAGCTGTATGCCGCGCGCCTGATCGAGCAGGCGCTGGAAGGTGCGGTGGAACAGCTTGAAGAGCCCGGCTGGGAAGACGTCAAGTCGGTGATCGAGAGCCTGCGCATCGTCGTCGCGCCCCGCCTGGATGCTTGCGGCCCGGCGGAAATGCGCGGGTTGCTGGATGCATTGAGCGGGCGGTTCGTCCCGGCCGGGCCCAGCGGTGCGCCGAGCCGGGGCCGCCTGGACGTGTTGCCTACCGGTCGCAATTTTTTCTCGGTGGATGTGCGCAACCTGCCCACTACCACCGCTTGGCGCATCGGCTTCCAGTCGGCGAACCTGATTCTTGAGCGTCACCTGCAGGATCATGGCGACCACTTGCGCCAGCTCGGCCTGTCGGTGTGGGGCACTGCCACCATGCGCACCGGCGGCGACGACATTGCCCAGGCCATGGCACTGATGGGCGTGCGCCCGGTATGGGCCACGGGCAGCCAGCGGGTGGATGACTTTGAAATCCTGCCCATCAGTCTGCTGGACCGGCCACGTGTCGATGTGACCTTGCGCGTGTCGGGCTTCTTCCGCGATGCGTTCGCCAACCTGATCCGGCTGTTCGACGCGGCGGTGCAAGCCGTGGCGGCGCTGGACGAGCCCGACGACCTGAACCCACTGGCCGCCAAGGTGCGCAGCGAGCGCGAAGCGTTGCGCCTGTCGGGCCTGGACGAGGAAGCGGCGGCGAAACAGGCCGGTTGGCGGATCTTCGGCGCCAAGCCCGGGGCCTACGGCGCCGGCGTGCAGGGCGCGATTGACGGGCGCTTGTGGCAGAGCCGCGAAGACCTGGCGGAGGTTTACCTGAACTGGGGCGGCTACGCCTATGGCGGCTCCGACGAAGGCACCGCCGCCCGTGAACAGTTTGCCCAGCGCTTGAGCCAGGTGCAGGCGGTGTTGCAGAACCAGGACAACCGCGAGCATGACCTGCTCGACTCCAATGACTACTACCAATTCCAGGGCGGCATGCTCGCCGCCGTGGAAACCCTGAGCGGCGACAAGGCCGCCAGCTATCATGGTGACCACAGCCAGCCGGACCTACCGAAGATCCGCACGCTAAAGGAAGAGTTGAACCGGGTGATTCGTGCCCGGGCGGCCAATCCGAAGTGGATTGAAGGGGTGAAGCGCCACGGCTACAAAGGCGCGTTCGAGATGGCAGCCACCGTGGACAATCTGTTCGCGTTCGACGCCACCACGGCGTTGATCGACGATCATCAATACGCGTTGCTGGCGGATGCCTACTTGCTGGACCCGGACACCCGCGCCTTTGTGCAGCAGCACAACCCGGATGCCCTGCGGGACATGACCGAGCGCATGCTCGAAGCCCAGCAGCGCGGCATGTGGCAGGAACCCGGGGCGTACCGCGAAGCGTTGGAAAACCTGTTGTTGGATATAGAAGAAGGCAGTTGATGACCGACCTCCCGCATTTCCCGCTGTCCGCCGTTGTCGGTGCCGACGACTTGAAACTGGCCCTGTGCCTGACCGCCATCGACCCGAAAATCGGCGGTGTGCTGATCGAAGGCCCGCGCGGCATGGCCAAGTCCACCCTGGCCCGTGGCTTGGCAGACCTGCTCGCCAGCGGACAGTTCGTCACGCTGCCGTTGGGCGCCACCGAAGAGCGTCTGGTGGGCACCCTCGACCTGGACGCGGCGCTAGGCGAAGGCCGCGCACAGTTTTCCCCCGGCGTACTGGCCAAGGCCGACGGCGGTGTGCTCTATGTCGATGAAGTCAATTTACTGCCCGATCATCTGGTGGACCTGCTGCTGGACGTGGCCGCCAGCGGCACCAACCTGATCGAGCGCGACGGGATTTCCCACCGGCATTCGGCGCGCTTCGTGCTGATTGGCACCATGAACCCGGAAGAGGGCGAGTTGCGCCCGCAATTGCTCGACCGGTTTGGTTTCAACGTAGCGCTGAGCGGGCACACCCAGCCGGCTGAGCGGGGGCAGATCATTCGTCGCCGGCTGGATTTTGACAGCGACCCTCAGGGTTTCTGCGGACAATGGGCCGATCAGCAGGCCGCGTTGCGTGAGCGCTGCACTCAGGCGCGGGCTTTACTGGATAGCATTCCGCTGGATGACCAGGCGCTGGCGCAGATCACCGAGCGCTGCTTTGCCGCTGGGGTCGATGGCTTGCGCGCCGACCTGGTCTGGCTGCGCGGCGCCCGTGCCCATGCGGCCTGGCGGGGTGCGACGGTCATCGGCGAGGAAGATATCGAAGCCGTTGCGGAATTTGCCCTGCGTCACCGGCGCCAGGAGCAATCACCGCCTGCTACTCCGCCTGCAGGCGGTCAATCAGCCGAGCCCAATGATTCAACAGAAGGCCAGGGCCAATGGGGCGACATGCCCGCGCCTGCGCTGACCACGGGGGCTCGCCGGGACGTGCCCACCTGGCCAAAAAAGCCCTAGGCATCCGCCCCAGGCCTCCAGCGGGGGCGGATGCGCGGCCCAAGGCGGGTCGACTGGACAAGGGCCGGCGAGGCCAGGCGCGCAGCGCGGCCGAAGGTTCGATCAACTGGCCGGGTACCTTGCTCGGCGGGCGGCCGCAGCGTCGTGAAGATCTGTTGTATCAACTGCGCAGCCGCACGCCCCATGAGCTGTGGCTGGTGATTGTCGATGCTTCGGCGTCCACCCGGCGGCATCAGGCGCTGAGCGATGCCAAGGGGTTGCTGGCCCAGCTGTTTGACGATGCCTATCGACAGCGGGCGCGCATGGCGTTGCTCGCCGTGAGCGGGCAATCGCCAAAGTGGCAGGTGCAGGGATTAAAGGCGGCGAAAGGGCTGGGTCGGTGGCTTGATGGCCTCGGTGCAGGTGGTGGCACGCCATTGTTGGCAGCGCTGAACGAAGCGGGGCACTGGTTGGCGGCTCGTCGCAAACGTTACCCGGTGGAGCAGCAGCGGTTGCTGGTGATCACCGATGGGCGGCTGAAGGATGTGGCAGGGCTGCCGCAGCTGGACTGCCCGGGCTTGCTGGTAGACATCGAGCGCGGCCCGATCCGCCTGGGTCGCGCGAAAGCGCTGGCTACCGGGCTGCAGGTGGATTATCGGCACATCGATCACCTGTAAGCCCCCCCGCAAATCCGTCCGTAGCAGCTGTCGAGCGTCAGCGAGGCTGCGTCGGGCGCGACTCGGCAATTGCGGTGCTGCCGACGCAGCCTCGCTGGCGCTCGACAGCTGCTACGGGGGTGCCGGGTACGTTCGGCCACAGATCCGCCACCAGGAAGAGTCGTTCGGCTTCTTCCCATTCGCCTTCGCTGTTTTCCATCAGGCGCACCAGCAACTGCGCGGGCGCCATGGGGTCCAGTTCGGTGAGCCAGTCTCGCATCCGGGCCGCATCCCAAGCTTCATCCGCCGGGTAGTGCGCCGGCGCCAGCCATGCATGGCGGGGTAGCGGTTGCCAGCGACCGGCGGGGCTTTGCTCGATAAACCTCGACCAATCACGCTGATGCAGCCAGCGGCCATTCAGGTGCTGCGGATGCGCGCCCACCGGCGCTTGCGCCATGCCAGGCCATGGGTAGAGCAAATACCCGCCCAGCCACAAATGGGCATCAAATCTCTGGATATCCAGCGCCGCCAGTATTTCGCGGCTTTCCGGCCGTGCGGAAATCGGCAATTGATGCTGCGCCAGATGGGCCAGCTTGCGGTCGAGCCGGTCATGACAGCCCGGGCCCAGCCACTGCGCGGTGTCCCGGCCGTCGCCGTCCTGGGGCCCGAGATAAAGTTTGATCGCCAGTTCCAGGTGATGCACGCCATCACGGTCGCGCAGCAGCATGTCCAGCTCGCCGAGGGTATGCCCGGCCTGGCGGATCGGCAGGTTGGCCGCCAGCAATTCCACGCCGGGCGCATGCTGCACGGCGAATTGCCACAGCCGTTCGTAATACAGCCCCAGCCGACGGGTACGTGCCTGGCTCAGCCAATGCAGCAAGGCGCTGCTGTCCTTGTCCAGCTGGCGCAGCCAGTGTTCCAGCAAATGCGGGGCCTGCACCCAGTCGCTGCCGGTCAATGGGTGGCGTTGCGGCCAGGGTGTCTGCTCAAGCATCGGCGGGGCGAGCATCACCCACGCGAGGTCGCGCACCTCGGGGTGACGCAGTTGGCGGGGCAGGTGCTGTAAATCAGGGAACAGAGTCATGGTCCGAGCATAGCCTTTTACAGCCGGGAAGGGGGCTGAGAACCGTTGTCGTCTGGGGTTTGCGGCGACAAAGGATTTTGTGTAACGCCGGCTTTCGCCCATAATCGTTCTTTTTTGCCAGAACCCGAACCCCGCAGGAGCCCCATGGAGCAATTTCGCAATATCGGCATTATCGGTCGCCTGGGCAGTACCCAGGTGCTGGACACCGTCCGCCGGCTGAAAAAGTTTCTGCTCGAGCGCCACCTGCATGTGATCCTCGAAGACACCATCGCTGAAATCCTCCCCGGCCACGGCCTGCAAACCTCGTCGCGCAAGATGCTCGGTGAAGTCTGCGACATGGTGATCGTGGTAGGCGGCGACGGCAGCCTGTTGGGCGCCGCCCGTGCGCTGGCGCGGCATAACGTGCCGGTGCTGGGGATCAACCGCGGGAGCCTGGGGTTCCTCACCGATATTCGCCCCGACGAGCTGGAAGTCGAAGTGGCCAAGGTGCTGGACGGCCATTACCTGGTGGAAAACCGCTTCCTGCTGCAAGCCGAAGTGCGCCGCCATGGCGAAGCCATCGGCCAGGGTGACGCCCTCAATGACGTGGTGCTGCACCCCGGCAAGTCGACGCGGATGATCGAGTTCGAGTTGTACATCGACGGCCAGTTCGTGTGCAGCCAGAAGGCCGACGGCCTGATCGTCGCCACGCCGACCGGCTCCACGGCCTACGCGCTGTCGGCCGGCGGGCCGATCATGCATCCCAAGCTGGATGCCATTGTGATCGTGCCGATGTACCCCCATATGTTGTCCAGCAGACCTATCGTGGTCGACGGCAACAGTGAGTTGAAAATCGTGGTGTCCAAAGACATGCAGATCTACCCGCAAGTCTCCTGCGACGGGCAGAACCATTTCACCTGCGCCCCCGGTGACACCATCACCGTGAGCAAAAAGGCACAGAAGTTGCGGTTGATCCACCCGCTGGACCACAACTACTACGAAGTGTGCCGCACCAAGCTGGGCTGGGGCAGCCGCTTGGGGGGTGGAGGCGACTGATGCTCGATCCCGCGCGTAGCTACGACCTGATTGGTGACGTGCACGGTTGCGCTCATACCCTTGAGCACTTGCTCGACCGGTTGGGTTACCACAAGCAGGGCGGCACCTGGCGGCATCCGTCGCGAATGGCCGTGTTCCTCGGCGATATCATCGACCGTGGCCCGCGCATTCGCGAGGCGCTGCATATCGTCCACGACATGACCGAGGCCGGCCAGGCGCTGTGCATCATGGGCAACCATGAGTTCAACGCGCTGGGCTGGAGCACGCCCGCACCCCCCGGCAGCGGCAAGCAGTTCGTGCGCGAGCACACGCCACGCCATGCGCGCTTGATCCATGAAACCCTGACCCAGTTCGAGCAGCACCCGGCAGACTGGCACGACTTCCTCGGCTGGTTCTACGACATGCCGCTGTTTGTCGATGCCGGACGATTCCGCGTGGTGCACGCTTGCTGGGACAACGGCTTTATCGAACCCCTGCGCGCGCATTTCCCGGACGGCTGCATCGACCAGCACTTCCTGCAAGCCGCCGCCGTGCCCGGCAGTTTCGCCAGCAACGCCTTCGACCGCCTGCTGCGCGGCACCGACATGCGCCTGCCGGATGGCCTCACCCTGACTGGCGGCGATGGCCTGACGCGCTCGTTCTTCCGTACCAAGTTCTGGGAAGACGACCCGAAAACCTACGGCGACATCGTGTTCCAGCCTGATGCGCTGCCTGAACCGGTGGCAGCCACGCCGCTGTCGTCCACCGAGAAAAATTCCCTGCTGCGCTACGGCGTCGACGAGCCGTTGCTGTTCGTCGGTCACTACTGGCGCAGCGGCAAACCGGCGCCGATCCGTCCGAACCTGGCCTGCCTGGACTACAGCGCGGTGCTTTACGGCAAGTTGGTGGCTTACCGGCTGGATCAGGAGACCCGCCTGGACCCGCGTAAATTTGTTTGGGTCGATGTCGAGCGTCCTGAGGTTATTACATGAGTACCGTGGCTGTATTACGCCTGCCGCTGGCAGTGGATTTGAGTGGTTTCGTCAAGCTTCTGCAACGCATGCAAGTGCCCCACCGAGTCAGCGAAGAAGCCGGGGAACAGGTGCTGTGGGTGCCCGATTCCATCAGCGAAGATGTGAAGGTCTTGTACCAACGCTTTCCGGCCGGTGACCCGGACCAGCAACTGGACATTCCCGAGCAGGCGGCGACGGCCAAACGTCCCGGGTTTGTCCAGCAGTTGCGCCACAGCCCGGTGACCGGACTTATCCTGCTGCTGAGCATCATCGTCGGCGCTGTTACGTTGCTGGGGGATAACCTGCAAGCCATGAGCTGGCTGACGTTCCTGCCGTTCAGCGTGTCGGGTGAGTACCTGCACTTCACGCCGCTGGCCGACAGTCTCGCATCAGGGCAGTGGTGGCGCTTGGTCACGCCGATGCTGATCCATTTCGGCATCCTGCACCTGGCCATGAACGGCATGTGGTACTGGGAACTGGGACGGCGTATCGAGTTGCGCCAGGGCAGTATCAACCTGCTGGGCCTGACCCTGTTGTTCAGCCTGGTGTCGAACTACGCTCAATACTATTTTGGTGGTCCCGGCCTGTTTGGCGGGTTGTCCGGGGTGCTGTACGGCTTGCTCGGGCATTGCTGGATCTATCAGTTGTTGTCGCCGAACCCGGCGTATCGCCTGCCTCGCGGGGTGCTGGTGATGATGCTGGTGTGGTTGGTGCTGTGCCTGTCGGGCCTGGTTTCGATGATCGGTTTCGGCGAAATCGCCAACGCGGCCCACGTGGGTGGCCTGGTGATGGGTTGCCTGACCGGTTTGTTGGGTGGCTTGTACAGCCGCCGCAAAATGTCTCCTATTTAGTTAAGGAAGAGTCTTATGTCCTCTTTTGTCGAAATGATCGAAAACATCACCCCGGACATCTACGAGAGCCTTAAGCTCGCCGTGGAAATCGGCAAGTGGTCCGATGGCCGCAAGCTCACCGCCGAGCAGCGTGAACTGTCGTTGCAGGCGGTGATCGCCTGGGAACTGCAGAACCTGCCGGAAGACCAGCGCACCGGCTACATGGGCCCGCAGGAATGCGCCTCGAAGTCGGCGCCGGTGCCGAACATCCTGTTCAAGTCGGATGCCATCCATTGATTGAGATTGGCCGTGGTGCAGTCAGCAAGATGTCGGCGCAGTTGGGTGAGCCGACCGTTCAATACGCGTTTCGCCTGGGCGACATCGAGGTGCCGGTCAACCCGTTGATCGGCACCACCGTGCGCCTGGAATACCTCGGTGCGATCCATTGCACCCATTGCGGTCGCAAGACCAAGACCAGTTTCAGCCAGGGTTACTGCTACCCGTGCATGACCAAACTGGCCCAGTGCGACCTGTGCATCATGAGCCCCGAGCGCTGCCATTACGACGCAGGCACCTGCCGCGATCCGGCCTGGGGTGAAAAATTCTGCATGACCGACCACGTGGTGTACCTGGCGAATTCGTCGGGGATCAAGGTCGGCATCACTCGCGCCAGCCAGTTGCCGACCCGCTGGCTCGACCAGGGCGCCAGCCAGGCGCTGCCGATCATGCGGGTTGCCACGCGCCAGCAGTCGGGCTTCGTCGAAGACCTGTTCCGCAGCCAGGTGGCCGACAAGACCAACTGGCGCGCGCTGCTCAAGGGCGACGCCCCGGCAGTCGACCTTGCGCAGGTGCGCGACGAACTGTTCGCCAGCTGTGCCGAAGGCATGCTCGGTTTGCAGGAACGCTTTGGCTTGCAGGCCATCCAACCGGTGACCGACATCGAACCGATCCAAATCCGCTACCCGATCGAGCAGTATCCGACCAAGATTGTCAGCTTCAACCTGGACAAGAACCCGATTGCCGAAGGCACGCTGATGGGGATCAAGGGCCAATACCTGATCTTCGATACCGGCGTGATCAACATTCGTAAATACACGGCCTACCAGCTCGCCGTGCATCAGTAGAAGGACGACAGACATGCGCACCGAACAGCCGAAGATGATTTACCTGAAGGACTATCAGGCGCCGGACTACCTGATCGACGAGACGCACCTGACCTTCGAGTTGTTCGAGGACCATAGCCTGGTCCATGCGCAGCTGGTGATGCGCCGCAACCCCGAGCGCGGCGCCGGCCTGCCCCCGCTGGTGCTGGACGGGCAGCAGTTGGAGCTGCTGTCGGTAAACCTGGCCGACCAGGAACTGACCGACGCCGATTACCAGTTGAGCGACAGCCACCTGACCGTGCACCCCACCAGCGCAACCTTCACCCTCGACACCACGGTGAAGATCCACCCGGAAACCAACACCGCCCTGGAAGGCCTGTACAAATCCGGCGGCATGTTCTGCACCCAGTGCGAGGCCGAAGGTTTCCGCAAGATCACTTATTACCTCGACCGCCCGGACGTGATGAGCGTGTTCACCACCACGGTGATCGCCGAGCAGCACAGCTACCCGGTGCTGCTGTCCAACGGCAACCCGATTGCTTCCGGCCCTGGCGAAGACGGCCGGCACTGGGCGACCTGGGAAGACCCATTCAAGAAACCGGCTTACCTGTTCGCACTGGTGGCCGGTGATTTGTGGTGCGTCGAAGACACCTTCACCACCATGACCGAGCGCACCGTGGCGCTGCGCATCTATGTCGAGCCGGAAAACATCGACAAGTGCCAGCACGCCATGAACAGCCTGAAGAAGTCCATGCGCTGGGACGAAGAAGCCTATGGCCGCGAGTACGACCTCGATATTTTCATGATCGTCGCGGTCAACGACTTCAACATGGGCGCCATGGAGAACAAGGGCCTCAACATCTTCAACTCCAGCGCGGTGCTGGCCCGCGCCGAAACCGCCACCGACGCCGCGCACCAGCGTGTCGAGGCGATCGTCGCCCACGAATACTTCCACAACTGGTCGGGCAACCGCGTGACCTGCCGCGACTGGTTCCAGCTGTCGCTGAAGGAAGGTTTCACGGTGTTCCGTGATTCGCAGTTCTCTGCCGACATGAACTCGGCCACCGTCAAGCGTATCCAGGACGTGGCCTACCTGCGCACGCACCAGTTCGCCGAAGATGCTGGGCCGATGGCCCACGCGGTACGCCCGGACGGCTTTATCGAAATCTCCAACTTCTACACCCTGACCGTGTACGAAAAGGGCTCGGAAGTGGTCCGCATGATCCAGACCTTGCTCGGCGCCGAAGGCTTCCGCAAGGGCAGCGACCTGTACTTCGAACGCCACGACGGTCAGGCTGTGACCTGCGACGACTTTATCAAGGCCATGGAAGACGCCAACGGCGCCGACCTGACCCAGTTCAAGCGCTGGTACAGCCAAGCCGGTACACCACGCCTGGCAGTGAGCGAGTCCTACGACGCGGCGGCTAAAACCTACAGCCTGACCTTCCGTCAAAGCTGCCCGGAAACCCCGGACAAAGTAGAGAAACTGCCGTTCGTGATTCCGGTTGAACTGGGCCTGCTGGACAACAAGGGCGCGGGTATCGCCTTGCGCCTGGCCGGTGAAGCCGTTGCGGGCGCCACCTCCCGGGTGATCTCGGTGACCGAAGCCGAACAGACCTTTACCTTTGTAGATATTGCCGAACACCCGCTGCCGTCTCTGCTGCGAGGCTTCTCGGCGCCGGTGAAACTGAGCTTCCCGTACAACCGCGACCAGTTGATGTTCCTGATGCAGCACGACAGCGATGGATTCAATCGCTGGGACGCCGGCCAGCAACTGTCGGTGCAGGTGTTGCAGGAGCTGATCGCCCAACATCAGCAGGGCAAGGCACTGGTGCTGGATCAACGCCTGATCACCGCACTGCGCAGCGTGTTGAGTGATGAAAGCCTGGACCAGGCGATGGTTGCGGAAATGCTGTCGCTGCCGAGCGAAGCCTACCTGACTGAAATCAGCGAAGTGGCGGACGTCGAGGCCATCCACGTGGCCCGGGAGTTCGCCCGCAAGCAACTGGCGGATCGCCTGTTCGAAGGTTTGTGGCTGCGCTACCAGGCCAATCGCGACCTGTCGAAGAAAACCCCGTACGTGGCCGAGGCGGAACACTTCGCCCGTCGCGCCTTGCAGAACATCGCGCTGTCGTACCTGATGCTCAGCGGCAAGCCGGAAGTGCTGGCGGCGACCCTTGAGCAGTTCGACGCGTGCGACAACATGACCGAGCGCCTGACGACCTTGGCGGTTCTGGGCAACTCGCCGTTCG
>NZ_JAAAFU010000032.1:18599-53339 GCF_019352905.1 Pseudomonas sp. Xaverov 83
AGAAGGCCAAGGCCCTCGCGGTGTTTGCCGAGAACTTCAAGGACAACCCGCTGGTCATGGACCAGTGGTTCAGCGTGCAGGCGGGCAGTGGTTTGCCGGGCGCGCTGGAGCGGGTCAAGGCGTTGATGCAGCACCCGGCGTTCAACATCAAGAACCCGAACAAGGTGCGGGCACTGGTGGGCGCGTTTGCCGGGCAGAACCTGATCAACTTCCACGCGGCGGATGGTTCGGGTTATCGGTTCCTGGCCGACCTGGTGATCCAGTTGAACGGCTTCAACCCGCAGATTGCTTCGCGGCAGTTGGCGCCGTTGACCCGCTGGCGCAAGTACGACAGCGCGCGGCAGGCGTTGATGAAAGGTGAGCTGGAGCGGATTCGCGCTTCGGGCGAGCTGTCCAGCGATGTGTTTGAGGTGGTGAGCAAGAGCCTTGCGTAACTGAGACCGCCGTTTTCTCAAGGCTGAGCATTGTCTATGTGGCGAGGGAGCTTGCTCCCGCCGGGCTGCGTAGCGGCCCCAAAATCTTGGGAGCGCTACGCACTGGAGCGCCAGCCTGGTCCAGCGGGAGCAAGTGTTTTTAGATAACCGGCGGCCAGCGCAGGTCTAGAGCGTCTTCGTCGGTATAGCGCGGGAAACGCTCCGCGATCATCTCGTGGGGCACCCCCAGCGGTATCGTGCTGGCAACGTCCAGGCGGGCCACTTGCTCAGCCGAGAGTTGCACACTCAAAGCGCCCAGGGTGCCATCCAGCTGTTCGCGGGTGCGCGGGCCCAGAATCGGAATCAGCGCGGTGGTGGAGCGACGGGCTTTTTCCCGCAGCCAGGCGATGGCAATGTGCGTCGGCGTGGCGTCCAGTTCACCAGCGACGGCCAGCAAGGTGTCGAGCACTGCCGTTTCCCGAGCACTTTTTTCCGCGTGAACCAGAATCCCCAGCTTGCTGGCGCGGGTATCGTCCTGGCTGTTGCGATATTTTCCAGTGAGAAAACCACCCCCCAGCGGTGACCACAACGTGGCGGCCAGACCCAGGGCTTCAGCCATGGGCAGCAGCTCACGGTCGGCGGTGCGCTCGGCCAGGCTGTATTCGGTCTGGATCGCTACCAGCGGCGCAAAGCCGCGCACTTCGGCGAGCAGGTCGGCGCGGGCAATGCGCCAGGCAGGGAAGTTGGACAGCCCGGCGTAGTGGATCTTGCCGGCGCGCACCAGGTCATCAAACCCCCGCAGGATCTCTTCCATCGGCGTGACGTTGTCGCTGATATGCGCCCAGAACAGGTCGATGTGATCGGTGTTCAGGCGTTTCAGGCTTTCTTCGACGGCGCGCACCATGTTCTTGCGGTTATTGCCGAGCTTGAGGGTGCCTTCGTCTTGAGGCTGGGTGCGCAAGGTGTACTTGCTGGCGATCACCAGGCGGTCGCGTTCCGACGCAATAAACTCGCCGAGCAGCACTTCCGATTGGCCGAACTGGTAGCCGTTGGCGGTATCGAGGAAATTACCGCCGGCCTCAAGGTAGCCGTCGTAAATCCGCTTGGATTCTTCGCGCTCGGCGCCGTGGCCCCAGCCTGTACCGAAGTTGGCGGTACCCAGGGCCAGCTCTGAAACCCGCAGGCCGCTGCGACGGCCAAAGACTTTATTGCGCATACGAGAACTCCTGACGCTGTGGTTTGATTTAAATGTTTTGCAACATCTATTTAATATGATGTGAGTCATATTTTTCGTCAAGCGGCTTTTTTTGCCGTTGAAGGGCAGGGCGTCTGCTCCTGACACTTTCTGACAGAGGCCTCTGCTAAGCTTCGCCACCTTCCTTTTTTCGAGCGTGATCAACGTGTCGCGTACCAGTCGTCTGCTGACCTTGTTGCAAGTCCTGCGGAGTAAGAAGCGCCCCGTGACGGCCGCCGTGCTGGCGGCGGAATTGGAGATTTCCGAACGTACGCTGTACCGCGACATCGCCGAGCTGACGGCGTTGGGCGCGCCGATCTATGGCGAGGCGGGCGTGGGTTATGTGCTGCGTGCGGGTCTGTTCCTGCCGCCGCTGATGCTCAACGCCGACGAGACCGAAGCCATCGTGCTGGGCTTGCGGTATGTCGATCAGCGCGGTGATGACGTACTGAGCCAGGCGGCGGCGAATGCCCTGGCGAAGATTGCTGACGTGCTTGATCCTGCGGCCCAGGAAGCGTTGCGCAATCCCACCTTGCTGCCGGGCCCGCCAGGGTTCGGCTACCCGGAAAACCGCGTGCCGTTGAATGTGTTTCGCGAGGCCATTCGCGGCCAGGCCAAGCTGCACATCGATTACGCCGATGCCAGCCAGACCGCCAGCCAGCGCCTGATCTGGCCGCTGGCCCTGGGTTTTCTCAACGAAGTGCGGGTGATCGTCGCATGGTGCGAATTGCGTGGGGCCTATCGCACCTTCCGCACCGACCGCGTGGCCGCCGCCAGCCTTCACGGCGAGCGTTATCCGGGGCGGCGCAGCGACTGGCTGCGGGGCTGGCGCAAGCTGATGGAACAGAACGAATCCGGGCCGTTCACTCCTGACAAGAACTGACACAACGCTGCTTTAGCATGGCTCCATAATCACTAACAAGGAGCTGTCACCATGTCCCAACCCACCCTCGAGCTGGCCCCGGCGATTGCGACCTACATTGCCGCTGCGAATGCCGGCGACACATCCTTGGTCGCCGACTGTTTTGCCGAAGATGCCAACGTGTTCGATGAAGGCGAGCACCAGGTCGGTACCGCCGCCATTGCGCGTTGGATGGAAGACACCGGGCGCCGCTACCAGCCCAAGGTCCAGGTGCTGAAAGTGCAGCACCGCACGGGCAAAGTACTGGTCAGCAACCTGATCACCGGCAGCTTTCCCGGCAGCCCACTGGAGCTGCGCTATACCTTCCGCCTCAACGAGCAAGGCAAGATTTCCCGATTGGATATTTCCCTGTAGCCGTCATGGCATACTGCCGGGCATGACTTTCGACTCGCCACTCGCCGCCTACCAGCACGCCATCACCGAACAGGGTTTCGTCCCCGACGACGCCCAGCGTGAGGCGGTGCAAGCCCTGCAAGACTGCCACCAGGCCCTGCATCACGGGCATGGGCCTATCACCGGGGTGTACCTGTGGGGCCCGGTCGGCCGGGGTAAGACCTGGCTGATGGACCAGTTCTACCAAAGTCTGCGAGTTCCAGCGCGGCGCCAGCATTTTCATCACTTCATGGGCTGGGTGCACCAGCGCTCGTTCCAACTGACGGGCACCCACGACCCCTTGCAGGCCCTGGCCCGTGAACTGAGCCGGGAAGTGCGGGTGCTGTGTTTTGATGAGCTGTTCGTCAATGACATTGGTGACGCGATCATTCTCGGCCGGCTGTTTCAAGTGATGTTCGAGGAAGGCGTGGTGATGGTCTGCACGTCCAACCAGCCACCGGACCAGCTGTACGCCGATGGCTTCAATCGCGATCGTTTCCTGCCGGGAATCGAGGCCATCAAACGGCATATGCGGGTGGTGGCAGTGGATGGCGGGGAAGATCATCGCCTGCATCCAGGGGCCGCGCTGCAGCGTTACTGGGTTGATCAGCCCGACGCGTTGGCCGAGGTGTTTCGCCAGTTGAGCCATGGGCAGGCGGTGAGCAGCGCGCCGGTTGCGGTCGGCTACCGCTCCATCGTGGCGGTGCAGTCCAGTGAGACGGCGCTGTGGTGTCGTTATGCCGATCTATGCGAACAGCCGTTGGCCGCCATGGATTTCATGCTGCTGTGTGATCGGTTCAAGGCCATTTTGCTCGGCGAGGTGCCGAATCTGAGCGCACAAAAGCGTCCGGGACGAATCGCCCGTGGCACCGAAGACGCTGCCGAACGAGTGGACGCCGGTGATCGGGAGCTGCCGGAACTGTCGGTGCATGACGATAGCGTCCGGCGGTTCATCGCCCTGGTGGACGAGTGCTACGACCGCAAGGTGCCGCTGTATATCGAGGCCAAGGTACCTCTGGAAAGCCTCTATACCGAGGGTTACCTGGAGTTTCCATTTCGCCGCACTCTGAGCCGCCTGCAGGAGATGCAGCTGGCGCGGTTTGGCGAGCCTGGCGCGCTTTCACGCGGGTAAATGTAGTTAATCTCCTTCATCTAATGCCTGCTCCATGCTTACAATCGAGCCCTTTTATGGGGACCGAGTCCCTGTTGCACCGTTAACGAGGAAGGAAATGGACACCGCAGACATCCTGGTGCTGCAAGCCAGCTACACCAATCCGGTACACGCCGAGGCCATTGGCCTGGTGCTCAATCATTACGCCGAAGACCCCATGGGCGGTGGCCAAAGCTTGCCGGCCGACCGTTTGCAGCAACTGCCGGCGGAGTTGGCCAAGCGTGCCCATGCGTTCAGCGTGCTGGCCTTTGTCGGCGGCACGCCGGCGGGTCTGGTGAACTGCTTTGAAGGGTTTTCCACCTTTGCTTGCCGTCCGCTGGTCAACGTGCACGACGTGGTGGTGATGGATAAATTTCGCGGCCTGGGGTTGAGTCAGAAGATGCTGCAAAAGGTCGAGGAAATTGCTCGTCAGCGCGGCTGCTGCAAGATCACCCTCGAGGTGCTTGAAGGCAATGGCGTGGCGCAGTCGGCTTATCGAAAGTTTGGATTCGGCGATGCAGTATTTGATGCGGAGCATGGCCGCATGTTGTTTTGGAGTAAACCGCTTTAATTAATGTTTATTTAATTAAAGGAAAAAAGGCGCCAGCAAGTGGCGCCAAATAAACCTTAGCTATCAGAGCGGAATAGCACAGGGTGTTACGGGTAAATCAGGTGTTAGGGGTCGTGGTAGTTTGATCGGCAGTGGCAGGTTTTGCAGTCTTGCCGTCAGCCATTGCGGTTTGCTGGGCAGCACCGTGAGTCTGTTCCTGAACGAAGGTGAAGTTGTTGTAAAACTCCTTCGAGCGCTCTGATCCGCCTTCTGCAAAGGCGGCTACGGAAGTCATGGTCATCAGGCCGGCAAGGATAACAGTCGAAAATTTCATGGCAGTGTCTCAGTAAGTGTGTTGGGTCCGCGCGTTGTCATCAGCGGCGGGATGGGGAGACTGTGAGCCAATGATATTAAGTAAGGGTTAACCTCGCGCTGACCGAAAGTTAACGATTTCGTTAACTTCCACTCTTTCGCAATGATGAATTCAGAGCTTCCAATCCAATGCAAGGCTGATGGAGCGCGGGTCTCCCCAATACACGCCGTTATAAAAGCCGACACGCTCGTAATATTTTTTATCAAATAGGTTGTTGATATTAATTGATGCTGACAAGTGGTCATCGAACTCATAGCGGGACATCAGGTTGACCACGGTATAGGCCTGCTGAGTGATACGGGCCTGCTCCCTGATCAACGTTCCACTGGAGTCCCTGCCCACGGGGCGATAGGCAAAGTCGTAGAAATCACTCTGCCAATTCACCGCGCCGCCTACTGTCAGCGCATGCCATTCGCCGGGCAGGCGATAGGCCGTGGACACCCGGAGCAGGTTCAGCGGCAGGTGGGTGTTATTGCGCTGCTTGTCGCCGTTGAGGGAGTGGGTGTAGGTGTAGCCTGCGGTCAGGTTCCAGTCGGGGCGAACCTCTCCGGAAACCTCTATCTCGAAGCCCTGCACTTTGTTGCCTTTGCCGCCCGACGCGAAGAACTGCTCGCCGGTATCTGGATCCGGTGGCGTCGAACTGTCCAGTTCCGCGACGTTGTCCTGCTTGCTCCAGAAATACGCGGCTGCCAGGTTCAGGCGTTCTTCCAGCAGGCTGCCCTTGATGCCCACTTCATAGTTGCTGCCCACCACCGGCTCCAGGTATTGCTTGCCGGCGTCACGCTGCTCTTGCGGGTTGAAGATATCGGTGTAGCTGGCGTAGACGGTGTACTCCGGGGTCAAGTCGTAGAGCAGGCCGGCGTAGGGCGTCCACATGTCGTTGTGGGTCTGGCTGGATTTTGAGGTGCCGAGGAACTGGTCGGTGTCCTGATCGTAGTTGTACGTGGTGCTCTCGATCTCCCAACTGCCATAACGGCTGCCCAATACAGCATGCAAGCGGTCAGTCAGGCTCAGGCGGGTGGCCAGGTAGCCGGCCTTTTGCCGGGTGCTGCCTTGTTCGCCCTTGAGGCCGGTATTGGCGTCGGGGAATTTGCCGATCCCGCCCATATGTTTCCAGTCGTCGATGCTGGTGTAATTCTTCGGCACCGGACCGTCGCGCAGGTGTGGCGAAGAATCGCGCTGTTCGGACTCGCCGTAACCCACCATCAATTCGTGCTCACGACCCAGCAGGGAATAGGAGCCAGCCAGGTTCAAGTCCACCACATCCATTTTCGACGTGCCGAGCATGTGGCTGGTCCAGGCTGTCATGCCGCTGCGGTCGGCGTTGGGAAAGCCTGAGCCGCCGTAGTAAACCTTGCCGTCGGTGTCGCTTTCGCGGTGGGTGTAGGCCGCCTTCAGGTGCCAATCACCGGCCAGTCGGTGGTCGAGGGTGGCGAAGGTGGTTTCGTCTTTCAGCGGCCAGGAACTCCAATGAGCCGCGATGTTGGCGGAGCGGGGCAGCTTGGCTTTGCTGCCGTCGCTGTTCCAGTAGGGCAAGGTGCCCCACGCGGTGCCTTGCACGTGCTTGTTCTGATAATCAAAGCCCACCGCCAGCACCGTGTCGTCGGTGAGGTCGCCTTCAAGGATGCCGTAGCCGACTTCCCGTTGCAGTGCGTAGTTGTCGCGATAGGACTGGCTGTCGCGGTAGGCGAGCACCGTACGGCCGCGCAGGCGCCCATCAAACGCCAAGGGGCCGCCGACGTCCAGGTAGCTGTAGTAATTGTCATGGGAGCCGCCACTGATGCCAGTCTTCGCCTGCCACTGTGCGGTCGGGCGTTTGCGCACCATGTTGACCGTGGCCGACGGATCACCGGCGCCGGTGGTCAGGCCGGTGGCGCCGCGGACCACTTCGACCCGGTCGTAGATGATGGTGTCGGCATCGGACTTCATGCGGCCGAAGGTGTTGAGCATGCCGTCAATCTGGAAATTGGTGATGCCGTAGCCGCGTGAGGAGTAGCCCACCCGGTCGGAGTCCAGGTGCTGCACCACTACGCCGGTGGTCTGGCGCATCACTTCGGTCAGGGTGTTGAGGTTGAAGTCGTCCATCTGTTGGCGGGTGATCACCGAGACCGACTGCGGCGTTTCCTTGATGGACAGGTTCAACTTGGTGGCGGTGCTCATTGAGCCTGTGGTGTAGGCACCGGTGTGTTCGGTGTTGGCGCCAAGGCTGTCGGCGGTGATGCGGGTGCTGCCCAGTTCCAGGGCTTTGGCCGGCGCATGCGATTCCTGATCGGGGTCGTTTTCAGCCAGCAGGTCCGGGCTCAGCACCACGCTGAAGAGGCCCAGGGTCAAGGTCATGGAACGGGTAATAGGCGCGAACATCGCGGCGAACTCCTTGTCGTCTATGAAAAATGCCATTGGCTCAAAGACGAAAGGAGGCGGGGAACTTTAGCGATAAACGAGAATAATTATTATCTTGGCGCTGGCGGCCAAGTCGGGTTTCACCGCATTGCGCGGATGAAACCCGGGGGATTCAAGCTACTTGAGGACCACGTTGGCGGCGTCGGTTTGCTTGGACTTGATCAGGCTGAAATCAATCAGCGGTTTTTGCTGGCGTGCATACGGATCGCCAATCAGCCGCGGCCGGGGCTTGAAGCTGTCGCTGACCAGGCTCTTGCTGTGGTCCAGTTCATCGAAGCTCAACCCTGCCATGTCGGCCCAGGTATGGATCAGCTGCGAGCTGGTGTAGGGACGCTGCAAGTCACCGGCAAAACTCCAGTCATGGCTTTCACGCCACTTGGGCGATGCGTAGGCCATGAACGGAATGGTGTACATCGGCGCCGTCGGCTTGCCTTCGTTGCGGCCCAGGGTGGTGTGGCCGGCCGAGTCGAACACGTCTTCACCGTGGTCGGACAGGTACAGCAGGAAGCCGTTGGGGTCAGTCTTGGCATAGTCCTTGATCAGGCTCGACACCACGAAGTCGTTGTACAGCACTGCGTTGTCGTAGCTGTTGTAGGTCGGCAGCTGCGCGTCGCTGATCGCGTCGGGCACGCCTTGGCGGTCGGTGAACTTGTCGAAGGTCGGCGGGTAGCGGTACTGGTAGCTCATGTGGGTACCCAGCAGGTGCACCACGATGAATTTGCGCTCGGCGGTGTCGGACATCGCTTTGGCAAAAGGCTCCAGCACATCGCCGTCGTACTGGCGCGCATTCTGGTTACGGTTGTTGTTCAGGTACACCTGCTCGTCGGCCTGTTCGGAAAAGGTCGTGAGCATGGTGTTGCGCTTGGTCATGGTCTGCTGGTTGGTGATCCAGAAGGTCTTGTAGCCGGCCTGCTTCATCACGCTGACGATGGACGGCGTCTTGAGGTACAGGTCCGGGTTTTCTTCGTCGGCGAAGGTCAGCACCTGTTGCAGCGCCTCGATGGTGTACGGGCGCGGGGTGATGACGTTGTCGAACACCGCGAGTTGGTCCCGCAGCTTGTCCAGCTCCGGCGTGGTGTTGCGCGGGTAGCCATACAGGCTCATGCGCTGGCGGTTGGTGGACTCGCCGATCACCAGCACCAGGGTCGACGGCTGGCCGGCCATGCTGTCTTTGAGGTTGGTCAAGGGCGGGATCTTGCTGGCGCTGGTGAGCATGCCTTGCATGTTATCCAGTTGTTCGGTGTAGCGGCGGTAGGCGACGATCATCTGCCATGGCACTGCCGGCTCGATGCGGGTTTCAAAGCGGTCGATGGCCAGTTCCATGGTCTCGCTCTTGGCGATCTGCTTGACCAGCGGGTAACCGACGATGGCAATCACGATTGCGGCAGCCGCCAGCATGGCCTGGCCGCGCGGCAGGTACACCGGGCGTACGCGGGTCCACAGGAAAACGGCCATGGCGGTGTGAGCAATGAACGCCAGCACGATCCACCAGGCAAAGTATTGGGTGGCGTACTCGCCCGCTTCAGAGATGTTCGACTCGAACATGATGAAGATGACGCTTTGGGAGAATTCCTGCTGGTAGATGAAGAAATAACCCAGGCTGGCCATGGAACAGGCCCACAGCACCACGCCAATCAACCCTGCCACCAGGCGCGCGCGACGCGGGAACAGCAGCATCGGCGCCAGCCACAGGGCGCTCATGAAAAATGCCTGGCGGAAACCGCTGAAGCCGGAGGTGCCGGTCAGTTGGATCAGCAGTTGGGTAATGCCCGAGAAATACCAGAAGAACAGGAACATCCAGCCGAGGCCGGCCCAATCAAAACCTTTCGCAGACGTAGTGCTGCGTTTGAACATCGCCATCCAGCGCTCCAACCCGATAATTTTTCAGTGTCAACGCGCAGGGATGCACGTCAACAGAGGGCCAGCGCACGTGGCGCGGCCCGATTCGGCGGGAGTATCGGGATGAGGATGTGAAAACTTCGTGAGTTATTCCTGAACGGTTCGTTCAGCTCACGTTCAGCAAACGGCGGGCTGGGTGCCGGACGGCTGATTGAGCTGGCCCTGCAAGTGCGAGCGCAGACGCATGACTTCCTGCTGCAGTTGATCGCGCTCGTCTTTCAACTGGCGCAATTCATCGCGGCGAATGGTGACATAGAGGGTCTGGGGCGGACGGGTCATGTGTGCAGTGCTCATTGCTTACCTCGCAAATAGCCGGTGTATCGCGGTGCCAGAGCGCTTGATTCGAGGCCCTCGGCAACAGTCGGGGCAATTCTGAATTCTTTTTTAAGTGAAGGGAACTTTTTTATTTTTGATGGTCGTTGTGACTTTTAACCCACTGAAGGCTAAAGGATGGCCACTTTTTGTCATGAAACTATGCCAATCCGCTCTGGACTAACCCTCATTAGCCTCATTGCGCTATAAACTGTGACACACATTTATTCGTAGTAAGGAGCATCAGCACATGCAACTGGGGATTATTGGACTAGGCCGCATGGGTGGCAACATTGCGCGGCGCCTGATGCTCAATGGGCATACCACCGTGGTTTACGACCGCAATGAAGCATTCGTAAAAGGTCTGGCAGGCGAGGGCGCCACGGGCGTCGCTGACCTGGCAGGCCTGGTGGCCGGGCTGCAAAAGCCTCGGGCGATCTGGGTGATGCTGCCGGCAGGCGACCCGACCGAAAACACCATTGAAGAATTGAGCCATCTGTTGGAAGACGGTGATGTGATCATCGACGGCGGCAACACCTTCTATAAGGATGACATCCGCCGGGCCAAGGCCTTGTCGGAAAAAGGCCTGCACTACGTCGACGTCGGCACCTCCGGCGGTGTCTGGGGCCTGGAGCGCGGCTACTGCATGATGATCGGCGGCGATGCCGAGACCGTTAAGCTGCTGGACCCGATCTTCGAAAGCCTGGCGCCGGGCCTGGGTACCATCCCGCGCACCAAGGACCGTTCTGCTGCAGCTGACAGCCGTGCCGAGCGCGGCTACATCCACGCGGGGCCTGCCGGTTCCGGGCACTTCGTCAAGATGATCCACAACGGCATCGAGTACGGGATGATGCAGGCCTTCGCCGAAGGTTTCGACATCCTCAAGACCAAAAACTCGGAAAACCTGCCGGAAGACCAGCGCTTCGACCTCAACGTTGCCGACATCGCCGAAGTCTGGCGTCGTGGCAGTGTGGTGTCGTCCTGGCTGCTGGACCTGACTGCCGACGCCCTGGCCACCGATCCGAAGCTCGACGGTTATTCCGGCTCGGTCGCCGACAGTGGCGAAGGCCGCTGGACCATCGAAGCCGCCATGGAGCAATCGGTACCGGTACCGGTGCTGTCGAACTCGCTGTTCGCGCGCTTCCGCTCCCGCCAGCAAAGTACTTATGGCGACAAAATGCTTTCTGCCATGCGCTTCGGCTTTGGCGGCCATGTGGAGACTCCCAAAAAATGACCGCCAACGGCAAGAAACCCAAGGCCGAACCCGCTCCGCCCACCACACTGTTTCTGTTTGGTGCCCATGGTGATTTGGTCAAGCGCCTGCTGATGCCGGCGCTGTACAACCTCAGTCGTGATGGACTGCTGGGTAACGGCTTGCGCATCGTGGGCGTTGATCACAACGCCATCAGCGACGCCGATTTCGCCAAGAAACTCGAGGACTTCATTCGCACCGAGGCCGCCAGCAAGGTCAAGGGCAACGGCGATGACGGCCTGGACCCGCAATTGTGGGCTCAGTTGGCCAAGGGCATCAGCTACGTCGAGGGTGACTTCCTCGACGACGGCACCTATGCCGACATCGGCAAGAAGATCGCTGACAGTGGCACCGGCAACGCGGTGTTCTACCTGGCGACTGCGCCGCGTTTCTTCGCCGAAGTGGTGCAGCGCCTCGGCGCTGCCGGCTTGCTCGAAGAAACCCCGGAGGCGTTCCGCCGGGTGGTGATCGAAAAGCCTTTCGGCTCGGACCTCGCCACCGCCGAAGCGCTGAACGCCTGCCTGCTCAAAGTGATGAGCGAAAAGCAGATCTATCGCATCGACCATTACCTGGGCAAGGAAACCGTCCAGAACATCTTGATCAGCCGTTTTTCCAACGTGCTGTTCGAGGCGTTCTGGAACAACCACTACATTGACCACGTGCAAATCACCGCCGCCGAGACCGTCGGCGTGGAAACCCGTGGCAGCTTCTTCGAACACACCGGCACGTTGCGGGACATGGTGCCCAATCACCTGTTCCAATTGCTGGCGATGGTCGCCATGGAACCGCCAGCCGCCTTTGGCGCCGATGCGGTGCGGGGCGAGAAGGCCAAGGTTATCGGGGCCATACGGCCCTGGTCGCTGGAAGACGCACGGGCCAACTCGGTGCGCGGTCAGTACACCGCCGGTGAAGTCGCCGGCAAGCAACTGCCGGGTTACCGTGAAGAGGCCAACGTTGCGCCCGACAGCAGCACCGAGACCTTCGTCGCCCTCAAGGTGATGATCGACAACTGGCGCTGGGTGGGTGTGCCGTTTTACCTGCGCACCGGCAAGCGCATGAGCATCCGCGACACCGAGATCATCATCTGCTTCAAGCCGGCGCCTTATGCGCAGTTCCGCGACACTGAGGTCGATGAACTCAAGCCGACGTACCTGAAGATCCAGATCCAGCCGAACGAAGGCATGTGGTTCGACCTGCTGGCGAAAAAGCCTGGGCCGACCCTGGACATGGCCAACGTGGAGTTGGGTTTTGCCTACAAGGACTTCTTCGAGATGCAGCCATCGACGGGTTACGAAACCCTGATCTACGACTGCATGACCGGCGACCAGACCTTGTTTCAGCGCGCCGACAATATCGAAAACGGCTGGCGTGCGGTGCAGCCTTTCCTTGATGCGTGGAAGCAGGATGACGGCATCCAGGCCTACAAGGCGGGTGAGGATGGCCCGGCGGCGGCCGATGCATTGCTGGCCCGCGATGGCCGCAGCTGGCATAGCCTCGGATGAGCGACTTGCCGAGTCAACCCATCCGGTTTGTGTTGAGTGATATGGACGGCACGTTGCTGCATCCGGATCACAGCCTCAGCCAGCGCACCATTGATACGGTTCGCGCCTTGCGCGCGGCCGGGGTGTTTTTCAGCCTGGCCAGCGGGCGACCGCCCAAGGCCATGCGTCAGCAGGTCGAAGCACTAGGCATCGATGTGCCCATTGCCGGCTTTAATGGCGGCACGCTGGTCAATCCCGACGGCAGTATTCTGGTGGCGCATCACTTGCCGGCAGAAGCGGCGCTGGTGGCGTTGGCCTTGTTTACGCCGCAGCCGGACGTGGAAGTCTGGCTGTTTGCCGACGGTGACTGGCTGCGCCGAGATCCTGGCGGGCCGATGGCGGTTCGCGAGGAACATGGCCTGGGTTATGGGGCAATCGTCGTGGAGAGTTTCGAGCCGTTCCTGGATCGGGTCGACAAGATTGTGGCGGCCAGTACCAATACCCAGCTGCTGATCGAGCTTGAGGCGCAGTTGCAGCCGAGGGTCGAGGGGTTGGCGCAGGTGTCTCGCTCGCAGCCGGTGTTCCTGGATGTGACCGCGATGAAGGCCAACAAGGGCGAAGCCTTGAAGACCCTCGCGGCGCACCTCGGTGTGCCGCTGGAACAGACGGCGGCCATCGGCGATGGCGGCAACGACCCGGCGATGTTTCACGTGGCGGGGCTGTCGATCGCCATGGGTCAGGCCGAAGAAGTGGTCAAGCGCCAGGCCAGCGTCGTAACCGGCAGTAATGTCGATGACGGTGCGGCGGAAGCCATAGAGCGGTTTATTCTCTCAGCCGATTGATTGGCAACCCCACTAATAAGTAGTCAGCTATGCAAAGTTGCAACTTGCATAGCTGACTATCTACTCGTGTTATTACTGGTCAATATACTGCGCAGTCCAGCGGCACACTTTCTGGTGCCGCCCCGCACGAGTTTCAGTTACTTGGGCATTGCCCAGGATTGCAACTGATAGCCATCTTTATCGAGTTCAGCGCGGGCCTGCAACAGCAAGTCCTCGAGCTGTGCCGGGTCGGAATAAGTGCTGGAAGACAGCTGCTTGCTACCGATACGGGTATTGGTGCGGTCGATGACGCTCAGGCTCAGGGCGCCGTTGCCGTCGTGCCAGGCCACACATTGAAAGGGCTGGAAAGCACGGTCTGCGATCAAAAGAGCTTCGTTGATGCGGAGCGGGGCGTTCATGGGGTCTTCTCTCTAAATGCCCATTCAAGTGAAGTCGTTGGTTGGGCGTGCCTAACGACTGGTTACTTGTACTGATGCACGATCACCGGGTACGGGTCACATGTTAGAAGAAGATTTTTTAACTTTCCCTGATTAAAGTCATGTAAGGGGCTATGTTGAAAGCCTCATGAAAGTTACGCCGCGACATTTGACCGCACCCGACTGTTGGAAAAGGGCAGGTTTGTGTGCGGCTTATAACGAATGGGTACAAAGGTCGCGTCAAAATCTTGCTAGTGTTGCCAGCAGGCTTTCCAAATAACTGTTTTTGAATAACTTTAACGATTTTGACGCCAAGGAATAGTCATGATTGTTGCACCTGCGCCGCGCCGTCTGCTTGTGGTCGATCCCTGTGATGACTGCCACGGGCTATTACCGGGTTTGCGCACCGCGGGGTGGGACGTGGACAGCTGTGCCCTCGAGTCGGTGGGTGAGCGCTCCTGCGACGTGGGATTGTTGCGCCTGCAGCCGTTCCATCTGGAGCGGCCTGAAGCGGTCAAGGAGCTGATCAGCCGCAGCGGCACCGAGTGGATTGCCGTGCTTAACCAGGAAGTGCTGCGCCTGCAGAATGTCGGCGATTTTGTCTGCGAGTGGTTCTTCGATTTCCATACCTTGCCGTTCGATGTGTCCCGGGTGCAGGTCACCCTGGGCCGCGCCTTTGGCATGGCGCGCCTGCGGGGCAAGGGCAACAACGCGCCTGCCGGCCAGCCGGAACATGAATTGCTGGGCGACAGCCGCCCCATTCGCGAACTGCGCAAACTGCTCGCCAAACTGGCGCCGACGGAGTCCCCGGTGTTGATTCGCGGCGACAGCGGCACCGGTAAGGAACTCGTCGCCCGCACCCTGCATCGCCAATCCCAGCGCCACGCCAAACCGTTTGTGGCGATCAATTGCGGGGCGATCCCCGAGCACCTGATCCAGTCCGAACTGTTTGGCCATGAGAAGGGTGCCTTTACCGGTGCCCATCAGCGCAAGATCGGGCGGATCGAGGCGGCGCACGGCGGCACGTTGTTTCTCGATGAGATCGGCGACTTGCCCATGGAGCTGCAAGCCAACCTGCTGCGTTTTCTCCAGGAAAAACAGATCGAGCGCGTCGGCGGCAGCCAGCCGATTCCGGTGGATGTGCGCGTATTGGCAGCCACCCACGTTGACCTGGAAGCCGCGGTGGCAAAGGGCGCCTTTCGGGAAGACTTGTATTACCGGCTTAACGTCCTGCAAGTGGTGACTGCGCCGTTGCGCGAGCGCCATGGTGACGTGGCGATGCTGGCCAACCACTTCTCACACTTCTACAGCCAGGAAACCGGCCGGCGTCCCCGCAGCTTCAGTGAAGACGCGCTGGTGGCCATGGGCGAGCACGGTTGGCCGGGCAATGTGCGGGAGTTGGCCAACCGCGTGCGGCGTGGCCTGGTACTGGCTGAAGGGCGGCAAATCGAAGCCGTTGATCTGGGACTGCAAAGCCAGCAGGCAATCGCGCTGCCGATGGCTACACTGGAAGATTACAAGCACCGTGCCGAACGTCAGGCGCTGTGCGATGTGCTCAACCGGCACAGCGACAACCTGAGTGTCGCGGCCCGTGTGCTGGGGGTTTCCCGGCCGACGTTCTACCGGTTGCTGCACAAACACCAGATCCGCTAGGGCGGGTAAACCGAAAAGCCCCGCAACGACCTTTATCGTTGCGGGGCTTTTCCCGTTGTCACGCCTTAAAAGTAGTACGGGAACTTCAGGCTGAAGCTGAACGAAGGCGCATCCGGCGTGATCCCGATGGCCAGGTTCGGCACGATCGTCAGGTTGTCGGTCGCCGCAATCGTCATGCCCACGTTGAAGTAACCCGCGTTGGCGTCGCTGGAAACCACCGACTGCCAGTCGCCGCCATCCGGCTTGAGCTTACTCTTGCGTTGCACCAGGTCGGACACCGAGAACGACATACTCATCTTCTCGTTCAACGCAAACGCCACGCCTGCGCCGATCTGGAAGCTGTCGCCCAGCTGTACCTTGCCGGGGACTTTCTCGACAGGGTTGGAGCTGATATCGCTGAACGAGTCCTCGATGTTATGGGTATACGACAGCGAGCCAAACAGCACGGCAGGGTCGAAGGTCTTGACCAGCGAAATCCCCGGCGTGATCGACCACACGCCGTTGCCGGTCGGCAGGTTTTCCGGCACATAGAGGTTGGTGTTGCTCGGCGACTGGATCAGCTTGATGCCAAACGGGTCCTCGCCGGTGGGCGCCTTGACCCGCACCGATACCACCGCATCCGGCAGGTTGACGCTTTCGTCGAGGAACTTGTAGGCAATCCCGAAGTTGACGTCACCAATGGTTGGATTACGCGTGACCGATTGTTCCGAGGTCGCCGTGCCGCTGCCGCCGTTGGCACCGCCGGACTGGTAGGTTGACTCGCGGTATACCACCGGCACGTTCACGTCGAACTGCCAACGGTTGTCGAGGTTATAGCGGCCCGTGAGGTCGACGGTCCAGTTATCGGACTTGATCCGGTCCAGGTTGATGTTGCCGAGGAAGATCGAGTCCAGCGCCAAAAAGCCGTTGAGGGTCAACTGGCGCGCGTCATAACGGGAATAGGTCACGCCGGTTTCGAAGCTGAACTTGCCGTTGCCAAAGAATCCGCTGGCTTCGTTATACAGGTTGCTCACGCTCTGCGCCGGGGCTGAATCGTCCTTGAGGGACTGGCCGTAGGATGCGCCACCGGCTGCACCGCCCGAGGCCGCAGCCGCGCCGACGCCAGGCGTGTTGCCCGCCACGGTGGTGCCGCCTTTCTGGAAATCTGCCGGGGATTTGGCCAGGCGTTTCGGCGGCGGGGCCGCCGGCTGTTCTTCAACCTGGCGTACCCGTTGTTCCAGCACCGCCAGTGCTTTTTGCTGCACTTCGTAGCGTTGCTTGAGTTCCAGCAATTCCTTTTTCAATGTGTCGATGTCGGCGTCCGGCGCTGCATACAACATGGATGCGGGCAGGAGCGTGCTTAAACAAATTACAGCCCGGAGCGATAGCGATCGATGCATGAAATAAGCCGTCCCTTTCTAATGCGCAAGTGTCGAGGCACAGCGTAGTTCAATATCCGTTAGGGCGAAGGCCCTTGAGCTGATTCAGGTTTAGGTTCTGACCCAAATTGTTCAAACCGTTGTTGCCCAGCACCACATTGAGCTGCGTCATGTTGCTCACAAAGTTGCTGTTACCCTGCAAAACCGTGCCTTGCAAGACATTGCCAGCGCCGATCTGCTGCAACGAGTTGCCTTGGTTGTTGTTGGCCAGGATCGCCATTTGCAGCCCGCCATTGGCGGCCGATACCGTGACCTGGCCGGCGCCGGTGCTGCCGGTGACCGATTGGCCAGCCACCAGCGCTTGCCCGGATTGCACGATATTGGCCGGTGACAAGCCGTTCTGGTTCACATGGATATTCACGTTATTGCTGGCGGTGTTGCCATCGCCGGCGGCGCGCACGCTTTGGGTCACGCCCTGGCCACTGCCCAGGCCTGCGCCACCGACCACCGTACCGGTGCCATTGGGTTGGTTGGGCGAGACTTTGGTGGGGCTGTCGGTTACCTGTACATAAAACTGCGGGGTGACGGTCGACGCGTTGACGTTCATGCTGGCCGAGCCGGTCACGCTGTCGCCGGCGGCATTGGTCCAGGTGCTGCTCATCACGATGCCAAAGCTGATGATCCGCCCCGGCATGACGTAGCGGCCGCGCAAGTCGGCCAGTTCCGAGTCCCTTATTTCAATCGGCTTGAACACCGATGACGCGTAAGCGGGCATTGAGGCTGCCAGGCACATGACCGTCAGCCAACGGTAAGTGTTCATCGTTTGCTCCTGGAGCGTCCTGCTCCTTATTGCGCTTCTAGAAGAAGTCGCTCTGGATAAAACCGAAGTCCATCAACTCACTGTCCCGAACCGGACTGAACTCATTGATTCTGTTTTTGGCGGTCAGCGGTGTGGGCGGGTCAAGCAGCACGTTGGTTTTGTCATAGCCTTCGCCCAGTACGGCGAAGACGATGCCATTCCAGCCTTTGACGAAGTCGTCCTTGGCATAGCGTTTGTGACCCAATACCGGGTCGCCGATGTAGACCCAGTCCTTGTCGGCACGCTGCATCACCACGAAGTGCTTGTAGCCACGGATCTCCAGCAGCACCACCACCGGGATTTTCACCGTGAGCAGTGTGTCGGCGTTGATCCGGTAACCCCGGGCGCGCATGCCGATGCTTTCCAGGTAGCGCTTCATGTCCAGCATGGAGAAACCCTGGGTGCGGACCAGGTCCTGATCGGCGTTGACCAACATGCCTTTGATGATGTGGTCTTCATCCACATCCATCCAGTAGGCCTGGCGCAGGATGGTGGCCAGGGCGGCGGCACCGCAGCTGAAATCGGTTTTCTGTTCCACCAGGTTGGCGAACTTGCGTTCACGGATGCTCTCGACCTTCTTGAAGATCACGCCACCGCCGGGCATGGCAGCAATCGCCATTTGCCCCGCCCAAGTCGGGCCGGTGAGCAATAACAGGAGGGTGAGGGCGATGATCCGCATGATCGAATGGCCTGGTGGACACTGGAATAAAAAGGGGCCTTGTTGCCAAGGCCCCGTTGCATCAGAAACGTACGCCGGAGGAAATCACAGTGGTGTTGCCCTGTTGATTGCCCACGCCTGCAGCAATGTTGGCGCCCAGGTTGCCCGAAGAGCCATTAAGCGAGTTGTTGGCGCTGGCGTTGTTCACGACAGGCAGGTAGGTGGTGCTGCCCCAGTGGCCGGACTGAGTAGCCACGGTATTGAGGAAGGTGTTGTCGACGCTGGTTTGAGTGGTGTTGCTCGATGCAGCGGCGGCGGCACCACTGGCAGTAGCAATTGCCAGTTGGTTTTTCTGTTGGTTGAAGTTACCCGACGCAGCGTTCACACCCAGGTTGCCGGAGCTGCCGTTGGCCGAGTTGTTGAGCGACGCGTTGTTGTGGGTAGCCACCTGGATCGAGGTGTTGTTGTGGTTGTCTTGGGTAATGGTGCCCAGGGCAAACACGGTAGCTGCATCGCCGGCGGCAATGGCTGTCTGGTTATCTTGTTGGTTGCCGTCGCCGGCGGCGATGTTGGCCTGGGCGTTGCCGCTGCTGCCGTTCAACGAGTTGTTGGCCGATGCGTTGTTCTGAGTGCCGAGGTTGAGCACTTTGTTGCTGCTGGTCGACTGTGCATCGGAAACCGCTGCCACTACCGAGGTAGGAGCAGGTTGAGGGTGGTGATAGCCACCGGCGTGTGCGGCACTGGCGACGATTGCAGCGAGAGCGAAGGCCAGTGGTTTAAGAGCCATTGTAGTTTTCATGGTATTTCCCCTTGCTTCTAATTAGTTGGTTAAGTGTTGGTACGGTCCAGCTTCAAGCTCCAATGAATCATTGGATCTGTACGTTCAGGGCGTTAGCCATGCGGTTCCCCACCCCGGCACTCTGATTCACCTGTACCACTCCACGGCTGCCGGTGAAGGCCTGGTCGCTTGTGACGACCTGGCGGCTGCCAGTGGTAGAGGTGAACCCTGAGTTTGGTGATAGCGCCACGTTCTGTTGCGACATGGCGCTGTCGTCGATGCTTTGCGGGCCAGCGTTTACGCTGATCCGCACGGCATTGATCATCTGGTTGTTGGCCCCGGCCGACTGGTTGACGCCCAGCACACCGTTGCCATTGCTGAAAGAGTTGCCCTGGATCGCTACTTTGGCGCTCTGGGAGCGGTCGGCTGGTGCGCCGCCGAGGGTCTGGCTGATCGAGCCGCCAGCCTGGGTGTTAGTGCCTGTTGAAATGGCGCGGCTGTTGAGTTGTTGCTGCTGATCGCCGGCCGCCTGGTTGATCGAGACGACGCCGTTGTATTGCTTGCCGGAGTTGTCGATCACTGCGCTGTTGTCAGCCATGGCGGCCGAGCAGCCCAGGATCGCGAGGAATAACCAGGAATGTTTCATCTCATTGGCCCCCCATCAGGCTGCCGATGTTGTTCAGGGGCGCCATGCCACGGGAGATTGAGCCGTTGATCTGGCCGGAGAGACTGGAGCCGCCGCCATGACCGGCCGCTGCACCACCACCGAGACCCGCGCCGCCACCGTTGTTGGTCAGGCCGGGCAGGTTGCCGCCAGGCAGGATGGCGCGAGTGATGCTGGAGCCGCTGCTGATGTTGGCGTAGTCGTTGTCGCTCAGCTCGCTGGTGGCCCGCAGGATCTGGGGAGCCGGGTTGGCGTTCACGGTAGTGGGGTTGGGGTCAACGCCGGCAGAGCGGCCGGCCATGTGGCCGTGGACGGTGCGTTGAATCACGATCACGCCGTCGCCTGCCGCGAGCACTGGGAGGCTCACGCTGGTACTCAGTACACAGCTGATCAGCAGGAGGCTCAATGAGCCTGGATTAAGTGTCTTCACGACGGCATTCCTTATTCTTGGCGCTGACCCTAAACAGCGTTGTCAGGAAGAGAGCAGGAGCTGTGCCGCTTTTTGTTTTGTTAATTAATTCAAAGGGTTGGAGGCGCTGAAAAAGAAAGGCCGGCGGGATGTGTTTCAACGGTGAGACACCCGGCCCGCGTTCAACTCGCTCGGCAGCTGTCTCAGGAATGAAACACCGGCCGCCATAAACCTGGCAGCCCGCAGCCGGCTGTCAGCTCAGCCGGTGCAAGTGTTTCAAAAGTGGACAGTTCCAGGCAGAGAACGTCCGTGGAGGAGGGCATGCGCCCTGCCTCCAGGGTCAGCCCTTTGGTGTTTTACGCGGAATCGAATTGAGTACGGGGTTGCCGTCCTGGTTCTGGGTCAGGTAGACCGGCAGGACCTTGGGCAGGGAGGGGACGAGGTTGGACACCTCGTTGATGTTGTAGATGCCACCAATGCGGATCGCGCCGGTGCCGGCGTCGGCCAGCATCACCGGTTTGCTCAGGTAGCGGTTGATCAACGGCAACGCGTCGGCCAGGGCCAGGTTGTCGAGGATCAGCTTGCCTTCACGCCAGGCCAGGGCCGTGTCGCCCGGGGCAATTGGCTGGGCCAGGGGGCTGGCGTCGCCACGGTTGTAGCTGGCCTGCATCCCGGGCGACAGGCGCAGGCCGCTGTGGGCGTCATCGCTGCTCACCAGCACCGAGCCCTCCAGCAGCATGACCCGCACATGGTCTTCGTATTTCCACACGTTGAACTGAGTGCCGGTCACCCGAACCTGACCGTCGCCGGCGTGGACAATGAAGGGGTGTTGCGGGTCATGGCTGACGTTGAAAAACGCCTCACCCTTTTTCAGGGTGACCCGGCGCTGGTCTTTGTAATGGCTGTAGACCAGCTCGGTACCCAGGTTCAGCTCAACCTGGCTGCCATCATCGAGGGTGACCTGGCGCAGGCTGTTTTCGGTTTCGTAATGCTTATAGGCGCTGGGCAACCAACCGGCTTCCCAGCCGGTGAAGGCCGCCAGTGGCAAGGCCACCAGGCATATCGCCGCCGCTACTGCGTAGTTGCTTAAACGGCGGCGAGGCTGGACTCGCACCACGGCAGGGGCGGGTTCGCTGCGGGGCAGGTGATCGGCAACGTCCCAGATTTCCAGCATCGCCGCGTATTCGAAGGCATGCAGTGGATGCGTATCGTGCCACTGTTCGAAGGCCCGACGCTCGGCCGTCGTGCAATCGCTGGCATGCAGACGCATGCACCAGTGCGCAGCGGCATCGGTGATGGCGTCATATTCGGCTTCTGATAGGGACTTATCTGTCATTAACTCATCCTGATTTCGCACATTCTAACCTCCACAGCAGGACGGCGAGAACAACCATCATGGCGAATGCACATCAATTGGAACTAATTCTCGTCTGCAAGGCCCTAAAAATCAGGACAGCTAACACTCAATCCCTAATGGAGCACGAAAATGCTTAAGAAAACCTTAGCCGCCATTGTCGCAACCACCGCCTTGTTCAGTGCTGGAGCCGCCCTCGCGGACAAACCAGGCGCAGGCTGGATCACCATTGAAAAAGCCTTCGAGACCGCCAAGACCAAAGCCGGCTACGTCGAGATCTACAAGATCGAAGCCGATAACGACGGCTACTGGGAAGGTGAGGGGCGCAAGGCCGATGGCGTCGTCTATGAGTTCCGCATCGACGGTGAGTCGGGCAATGTGTTGCGTGATCAGAAAGACTGAATGAGCTGACAGGGTGCGGGCGTTGGGCCCGCACCCTGTCTGTTACGGTGTGGCTTCGGCAATCGAAGGCACGGGGTCCAGCTGGCGCCCCAGGGTTGTGATCAATAAGGTCAGTGAGTCGGCGTTATCCATCTGTGTGTTGAACCGCCGAGTCAGGTTGGTTTTGAAAATTCCCCGTGCATTGCTCAAGTCCACGCCTCCGGTCGTGGCGAGAATCTGCTGCCTGATGTAGTCATCTTCCGGGTCGGTTCCCAGATCAGATCCGGTAGCCCCCCACGCGTCCGATGATTTGAACAATTGCCCCACTGGCGTGCTGATCGAGTACGCATTCTCCTGCACGTTGCGCAGCCAGTCCTGAAGGTCGCGACCGGCTTGGGTCTGTACTTCAATCAAGTCGGAAAAAGGTGATGTGGAATTGAGGTAGGCGACGTCGGCGGTATTGCTCACGATATGAGTCAACTCATGAATCAAGGTGGTCGCGCGGGCATGGGCTCTTTGGTCGAAGTGATTGATCAGGCGCCCTTCGAAATCGGCCGTAGGCGGGTTGAAAAAGTTTTCAGTGAGGTAGATGCGCCGATCCGGGTCGCCGTCGATGGTAAACGCCCAATGCCGTTCGGGTTCGGCAATATGCGCACCGGAGACGAAACGCCGGGAATTGAGCGAGTAGAGTGCCGGCTCCAGCGCCTCATCGAGAAGGGCGGTCACCGTGTCCATGAGCTTTTGCGCGAGGACTTCCGGAAACTTGGCCGGGCCGGTGTCGGCGTCTATCGGAATGCCAAAAAAGCGGTTGATGAAGCGGTGCACCCGGGTCACGGGCGGATACTGGTGGTCGAGCAGCTTCAGGTTCTGCTGGCAGTTGTGCAGGTAGAAGGTTGCCAGGTCCAGCGCCTCGACGATCGCCTGGGCCCTGGGGGGCGACATACGCCGAATCTCGGCCAGGCCGCGGGCCTCGACGTTCATCACCTGGCCCACCGCTGTCCGCACCTCGCGGCGGTCCATCATTGCACTCCATCCGGGGCCATGACGGCGAACCGATGCACCCAGGTCCAGGGTCCATTTGCGCTCCGCATCCAGGCGCACGAACGGTCCTTTGGAGCGTGCACTGAAAAGCCGCCAATGGCCTTCAACCGGTTTGGTTCGATAGACCTTGCCTGCGCAAGGCAGGTAATGCTGATTGTCTGTCGCTGTGTAGACCCCGGAGCTGCCTGCCGTCAGGTTCTCGAGGCTGATGTCGTTGGCTTCGTACGCTTGCAGCCGGGTCCGGGCTTGGGCAGTGATATCGATGTCTTGCCAGGCTTTGGCTGTTTGCGTCGGTGCGGGCGGCGATGGAGCAGCGCCAGGCGTGGGTGGTTCATCCATCAATGCGCGTATCGAAGTCATTTGCGCGACACCGCCGATGAAGGTTTGCAGTGCCTCGCGCCAGCGGTGTTGCTGCAAGTCTTCGGCAGAGGCCTTGAACAGTTTGTAGCTTTGCCAGATCACCAGCGGCACCATCAGTTTGCCTGGCAGCAACGCCTGCGCGTGCTGCAGTCCGCTGCTGAACAAGGCTTTGAGGGTGTCCCAGGCGGACCGGCCGTTGGCTTGGGATTGCTGTTCAAACAGGTTCGAGATCAATCCGATGTTGTCGCGGTACAACTGCTTGAGCGCGTGGCCCTTGATCGGATTGGCCCCCAGAGTGATTTCCGAGTTCCCCCCGACCGTGCTGGCCCAGAGGTGTCTATACGTGGCTTGCTCAGCCTCTGGCAGGCGACCGATCACCCAGTCCTGCAAGGGGCCGGGCAGGTTGAGCCGGCGAATCAAATCCGCCTCGTTCTCGAACTCCTGGAACGCCTGTTGCGGACCATAGGGCGCATACATCACCAGCGGAGTGCTTTCGACGGCGCTGATCAAGTAGACCCCAAGGGCCTTGATGGACCGGGCGCCCGCCGTGGCGATCAACTCCAGCGGACGCACTGTCGAGGTCGCGCCCTTGACCGCCGCGCGGGCGAGAGCGTCCGGCATGTCGAGGACCTGTTCGACCAGGCTCAGGCCCGCGGGTGATAACAGTTCCTGCAGCCTCAGCGCGTGGGCGTTTTGCAACAGTTGCCAGGGCAGTTGCCGAATAAACCGTTGCTCCCGCACGTCTGCGCCCGGCTTGCCCGGGGTGAGTTTTTCGACCAGGCAAGCCTGGTGGTCTTGCTTGAGGGGCAGGCGCGCGAGGATCTGGCGCACCACAGCAGGTGTCAGGCCAGCAGCCGTGGACTCGACATCGAATGCAGCAGCTTGCTGGCTGACGTGATTGAGGGCGTAGTCCACCAGGTTCTGTCGCTGGCCGGCCAATACCAGCTTGGGGAGGATGTAGACATCTTGGGGGCGTACGTCATAGGCCTGCAACAGCTCGCCGAGCTTGCTGCCAACGTACTGTGGCAGCGACAGGAAATCGTCCAGGTAGTCTTTGTCGCCCATGAGGCTATGGCGGTATTGCTCAAGGATTTCGACATGGCGACGCTGTTGGCTGACCGATGCCATCCCCAACCAGGCGGGCAGTGATTGTTGCGCCATGAAGGTCTGGGCGATTTGTGAGGCATGGCCCAGGTCGTTGGCCGGCAAGGCCTTTTCCAGCTCGCCGAGACGCTTCAGCAAGGCGTCCTCCGATAACGTCAGGCTGAGGCAGTGGGCCCGTTGCGCCCTGTAGTGATCAATCCAGGACTGCTGACGGTCTTGCGCGACCGCGCCGTTGATCAGCATGAACTGACCGAGTGGGCAGGCCTGGTGCGGCTTGAGATAGCGCGGGTCGAGATTGGCCAGTAGCTGCCTGCGAAGGTCCGGGGCGGCCAGTCGCCGTTGCAGTTCTGTTTGCAATTGGCTGACGTTGGCGAAACTCTCCAGGCCGCGCGCCGGAGTCCACAGCACGGCCCGGCCTGAGTGGGACGGGTCCAGGCCGCCGCGCTCGGTGAGCATCAGGCAATGGGCCAGGGGCACCCGTTGCGTCAGGCCCTCGGGTTCGACGGTCAACGCATAGGCATCCGGGATGAATCCGCCCAGGCCCTGGCGCCGGTGGCGATCAGGGTGTTGAAGATCAAACACCGTTTGCACTATTGACTCATCACGGGCGTCCAGGCTGTTGTTGAGGCGCCTGAGCCTGGCCTCGCCCTGGATCGCCACCGCCATGGCATGGGCCATCGGCGCCTTGAGCTGTTCCAGGTGTTCGCGAGGAATATCAGCAATGTTGTAGTTATGAAACTTGATCAGTGCGGCATCGAGAACTGCGTTGGCTTGCGAGATGTCCAGGCCGGTCAACGGTGTGACGGGCCCACTGCCGTGATTGGCGTAAAGGCCGTAGTGTGGCGTTTGCGGAATTGGCCCGCGCCCCTGTATCAGGCGCGCAAGAAAGTAACTGCGCAGGCTCTGGCTTTCCAAGGGCGCAGTGGCCTGGGTCGCGCTTGCGCCGGCGGCGTATCGATTGACGTAGATCTTCTCGGGGTCCTGGCCAGTCAGGCGCCGGCGGTTGAACTCTAAGCTGAGTACCTGATTGACGGTGTTGGCCAGCGTGGGCTGGGCGTGCACCTGGGCTGCCAGTGTGTCCCGGATGTTGGCCAACTGCTTGTGCAGCAGGGCGGCCCGGTCGCCGGCCAGTGACACCGGGCGGGTCGGGTCGGCCAGTACCGAATGAGGCGTCCAGCGTCCCGCGGTATCCAGGCCCGGGAGGTGGCTGTCGATCATGTACCGCACGTCCAGCGCGTAGTCGAGCAAGGCCGAGGGTTCAATACCGGCGCGGGTGCGCCGGTACAGATCGAGCGCATAGCGAAGGTTCTGTTGCTGCTTGCCGATGATGGCTTCGAGCACTTGCTCAAACAGATTGCCGGCGATGGGAGTGCCGGAAAACTGCGGCGTCTTGAACCCGACAAACAATGCCCGCTCCTCGAGAGACATCAGGTTGTAGAGGTCGTCTTCGTACCCTGGCGCTTTGACCATGGCTTTGAGGGTGTCCATCAGGTCGTCGTAGGTTCCGAGTACTTGCAAACCCTTGTCGGGGGTGTAGAGAAAGGTCTGCGAGTTACCGATCATCAAGGTGCTGGCCAGCTCGACGGCGTTGGCCGGCTGCTCCCAGATCTTCACGTTCTCCACGTGCAGTGTCTGGCCGCCTAGAGGCGCCTGAGATGAGTACAGCGCTGCCAAGACCTGGCTTTGCTCTGGACTGATGATGGATTGCTGGCGCTTGAACAGCAGATCCAGGCGCGCGTTGGCGGCCATGGCCTGGGCGAACCAGGCCCGACGCGAGACGCCCGGAGTGATCTCGGTGTTCCAGAACGTCTCCAGTGCACTGTGCAGGAACGGAATCAGTTGGCCGGCCGTTTGCTTGATCGCGCTTTCCCAGCGCTGCGTGTCGCGGGCCTTGCGTTCAGGGTCATTGACGTCGTCAGGCCGCTTGGGATGGAAAAACACCCGGGTTTGCCCGGCTGGCCAGGCTTGCTCACGGTAATACAACAGCACAGCGTCATTGAGTGGCAGCGAGTCTAGCCAGCGCGGCATCGTGTGCCCGGCGGGTTGCCTGGCGAAAAAACTGACATGGGCTTCGCTGGGGGCGAGTCCGGGGAAGAGTGGGCGGCAGATGCTTTCAAGCAGGTTTGAAAGCAGGGCGCCCAATGACGGCAACTGTTTCAACTCCGCCAGCAGCGCCTGGCGATTGACCGCCTGATAGCGCTTGAGGGTTTTCTCCTGTTCACCAAACACGTCATCGAGCATCGCCTCCGGTGTTAGCACCAGGTGGTTGTCCAGCACTTGCGATGCCTGTTGTTGCAAGGGCAGGAAACACAGCAGTCGCGTGGCGTCGGTCGGGATTTTCAAACGCTGGGTCAACGCTGCGAGCACGTGGGTAGGGCTGTCGAATTTTTCCAGGCCGCCGTACGGGGTGTAGAGCCAGGCATGTGGGTAGGCGCTGGTGGAACTCATCATGAAGCTGCCGGCCAGTTCGACGGCATTGACGGTGTTTTTATTCAACCAGATGCGCTGCGCGATCATTGGCGGCGACTGTTGGCGACGGCCTGCATCGCTGGCAAAAAACACCTTGCCGAGAAACTCGATATCCCTGCTGTCGATGTTCAGCTGGCGCTCACGGTCCAGTGCCCTCCAGCCCACACGCATGGCTTCGGGGAAAAAATACGGGAGTGGGGTGTGGCTCATCATCCTGATCCTTGAAGAGTTGCGTGTCTGCAACCTATCCAGGCCTGACGCCACGAGGGGCTAGATATGTCTGGCACTCCCTGTCGACAGCCATGGGGCAAACCCTGTCTAATCGACGGACCGATTCTTGTACGCTGTTGCCCATTCCAATAATTAAACGGGAGCTTCAGATGTCTGCATCGCCTTTGGATGTCGAGTCTTCATCAGAGCGACTCAGTTTTGCGCAATTGACCGACCTGCTGCGCCAGGTATTCGTGCGCCATGGCACCTCGGCCGAAGTGGCCCAAGTGCTGGCCGAGAACTGCGCCAGCGCCGAGCGCGACGGCGCCCACAGCCACGGTGTATTCCGTATTCCCGGTTACGTCTCGACCCTCGCCAGTGGCTGGGTCAACGGCAAGGCCGTGCCGGTGGTCGAGGATGTGGCCAGCGGGTTTGTACGGGTGGATGCCGGTAATGGCTTCGCCCAACCCGCGCTGCAAGCCGCCCGCCCGTTGTTGGTGGAAAAGGCCCGCAGTGCCGGGATTGCCCTGTTGGCCATCCATAACTCCCACCACTTCGCGGCGCTTTGGCCGGATGTCGAGCCCTTCGCCGAGGAAGGCCTGGTGGCCCTGAGCGTGGTCAACAGCATGACCTGCGTGGTGCCCCACGGCGCCGACCGCCCACTGTTCGGCACCAACCCCATTGCCTTCGCCGCGCCCCGCGCCGATGGTCTGCCCATCGTGTTTGACCTGGCCACCAGCGCCATTGCCCACGGCGATGTACAGATTGCCGCACGCAAGGGCGAACGCCTGCCACCCGGTATGGGGGTGGACAGCCTCGGCCAGCCGACCCAGGACCCCAAGGCGATCCTCGAAGGCGGCGCGCTGTTGCCGTTTGGCGGGCACAAGGGTTCGGCCCTGTCGATGATGGTCGAGTTGCTGGCGGCAGCCCTCACGGGCGGTAACTTCTCGTTTGAGTTCAACTGGTCCGATCACCCCGGCGCCCGTACACCGTGGACCGGCCAGTTGCTGATCGTGATCGACCCGAGCAAGACCGCCGGGCAAAGCTTCGCCGAGCGCAGCCAGGAATTGGTGCGACAGATGCATGCGGCAGGGTTGCGGCGTTTGCCGGGGGATCGGCGCCATCGCACACGGGCGAAGTCGCTGTCAGGCGGGATTGAGATCGAAACGCAGGAGTTGAGTCGGTTGCGGGTGTTGGCACAGGCCTGAAGCGAGCTGCGCCCGGGGAGGGCGCAGCCGTTACATCAGATCAGTTGCGGCGGCCCAGCAACAGGCCGACCACCAAGCCAAACCCGGCGGAAATCGCTACGGTCTGCCATGGATGGCCACCGATATAGGTTTCGGTGGCATCCACCACCGGCTTGCTGCGCTCGCGCACGTTGGACACCGAGTCCAAGGCTTGCTTGAGCTTGATGGCGACCTGTTCACGCAGGGTTTCACCTTCTTCCCCCACCAGTGACGCGCTGCTTTTGAGCAGCTTGTCCGATTCTTCGATCAGCGCGGTCAGTTCACTGAAGGCTTGATCCTTGATTTGGTCTTCGACGGCTTGGGCGGCAGATTTGCGGGCCATTGGGTTAACTCCTTGCGGGTGAATGTGGCAATGAATGCGCTTGATGAAGAATGGAGTGTTTGAAGCAGGCAAAAGTTGCAGTTTTTTTCCTACGGTCAGCTTAGGTGAAATCCAGGCCAGGAAATTTCGACCTACAGTGTAAGATGTCACCTATTTGTGCAGCAGGTAATTCAACATGAGCTTCAATCTGGCCAACAAGCCCCTTGCCGAGCGCGCCGCGCTGGAAGATGAAAAGTCCCGTCTCTACGACCTGTGGCAAAGCAACCTGGGCAAAGCCAAGGGCGAGGCCGCCCGCCTGTTTGGCGAGCGCGCCAAGCGCAAGGGCAAATGGGCCGAATGGGTGCGTGCGGAACTGGACGGCATGTCACCGCCGGAGTTCTCGAACATGGTGCGCAGTGAAGTCAATCGCCTGATGGCGGCGAAATAAGCGCAAAGCAGGCGACGATCGCCTCGCGCACCTTAAGCAGCAACGGATCGAGTTGCACTTGGGTGCGCCAGCCCAGCTCCACCGGGTATCGCGGCAACGCCAGCGGGCAGGGCAGTACCTTCAGCCCGGTCATCTGCGCGATGGCCTGGGCCGCATGCTCGGGAATCGTTGCCACCGCCTGGCTGCCCTTGAGCAGAAACGGCAGCGCCGCGAAGTGTGTGGTTGAGGCGCCTACATGCCGGCTCAGCCCCTGCGCAGCCAGGCCTTCGTCGGTAATCCCGATAAACCCGCCGGATGACACCAACAGATGCTCACGCCTGACGAACTCGTCGAGGTCGATGGCCTGTTGCCCCGGCGCCAGGCTGGCGGGGTCCACCAGGCACGCATAATGGCCTTCCCCCAACACCTGGCGGCTCAGCCGACGCTCGGCAAACCCGCCGGCAGTGATCGCCAGGTCCAGGCTGCGGTCGAGCAGGGCGCTGGCAACGATCTGGCTGTGGGTCTGGCGGAAAATCAGCCGCAGCTTTGGCGCACGCCGGGCGATCTCTTCAACGAGCCGGCGGCCGTAGGCGATCTCGAAATCATCCGACAGCCCCAGCACCACCGAACGGCCCTGATACTGGCTGCCCTGGGGGTCGACCATCGCCAGGCTTTGGCGGCAACGATCCAGGGCTTCGCTGATCACCGGTTTCAACTGGTTGGCGCGCAAGGTCGGCGCCAGGCCTCGACCGGTGCGCACGAACAATTGGTCCCCATACACATCCCGGAGGCGGCGCAACGCCGCACTGATCGCCGACTGCGTGACGCCAAGGCGCAGGGCTGCGCGGCTGGCGCTGGACTCGTCGTGCAGGGCCTCGAAGGTTTTCAGCAGGTTGAGATCGACGTTGGCGATATTCATTGAGTTCATATCATGTGGCCTGGATATGTCCAGAATATATAACGTCTCGACAAGTGCTACACCAACCGCAACGTTCTCTTTGCCACCACGAGCGCGCCAATGCTGAGGGCTGCTGCCGCTATCAGATAAAAACTCGGCGCCAGCTGCGAGCCGGTCAGCGCGATCAGCCCGGTTGCAATCACCGGAGCAAAGCCACCGAAGATCGTCACGGCCAAGTTGTAGCTCAGTGACATCCCAGTGACTCGGGTGCGGACAGGAAACACATCCGCCATCAGTGATGCCAGCGGTGCGAAGTAAACGGCCTTGATCAACGCCATCATCGACACCACCAATAACAACGAGGTGGCGCTCGGTACTCTGTTGAGCCAGGCGAATGCCGGAAAGATTGCGAGGATGTAGATGCTCGACGCCCACAACATGATTTTGATCCGGCTGACATAACCGGTGATGAACCCCACCACCGGCGTCACCACGGTCAGGATGAGCCCGCCCGACAGCGTGGCCAGAAAGCCTGTGGATTGGGGAATGTCCAAGGTGGTCGAGGCATAAGACGGCATGTACTTGATCATGAAGTTGGACGCCGTCGACACGATCAGCACGCCCATCGCCACAAGCAACAAGGTCTTCTGCGAGAGCAGCACCTCCCGCAACGGCCGGGAGCCCGGTTGGCTTTCCTTGAAGTCGGGCGACTCATCCACCGTGCGCCGTATGTACAGGCCCACCGGCGCGAGGATCAGGCCGAAGAAAAATGGCACGCGCCAACCCCAGTCGAACATCTGTTGATCATTCAGGTTGGTGGTCAAAAAGTAGCCGAACAATGAGGCGATGACCACGCCGAAGCCCTGGCTTGCAAACTGCAGGCTTGCGACAAAATTGCGGGTCTTTTGCGGTGCGTGTTCCATCATGAAGGCGGTGGAACTGCCAAATTCACCGCCTGCCGAGAAGCCTTGGAGTAGACGGGCGAACAGAATACCAATTGGCGCAATTATCCCGATGGCTGCATAGCTGGGCATCACCGCGATCATCGCAGTCCCTATCAGCATCAGCATGATGGACAGCGTCAACGCTTTCTTGCGTCCCTCCCGGTCGGCATAGGAACCGAGCACGGCCGCACCCAATGGCCGAATCAGAAACGAAAGGCCGAAGGTCGCAAAGGCAAGAAACAGCGAGACGGCCGGGTCGGCGGCCGGGAAAAATACCTTGCTGATGGTCAGCGCAAAATAGGCGTACACCGACAGGTCAAACCATTCAAGGGTATTCCCGATCAAGGCCGCGCCGACGGGTTTCCAAAGGGGCGTTGCCTTTGCAACCGAGGGTGAAACGGTGGGGGACGATAACGCTGACATGCTTGACGCTCCTGATTTTATAAGGGGGTGAGCGGCAGATAAAAAGGGTCGAGCGGACCCCGATTTTTTTATTGTGGTTTGGCGGGGGCGAGGTGACCCAGGTCCCAGAAAAGCGAGGTCATGATTTGCAGCCCTTCGAGGACTACCGAGCCCAGCAGATGCTCATCCGGAGCATGTTGTGAACAGCCGGGGTAGGAGTGGGGTATCCACAAGGTGGGCAAAGCCAAGATGTCAGCGAATATATCGTTGGGCAGGGTGCCCGCAAGGTTCGGTAACACAGCGATAGGCCGGTGGGTGACGTCGGCAATCGACTGCTTGGCGAAGCGCACCCACGGGTTATCGGGGTCCAGTCGGCTGGCAGGTGTGCAACGGTCAATCACGATATCGACCTGTTGAAAACCCTCGGCGTCCAAGTGTTGGCGCAGCAGCGTTTGCAGGTTTTGCCAGTCTGTGCCGACCACAAAGCGCAACTGGCAATGCGCAATGGCGCGGGGTGGAATGGCGTTGACCGGTTTGGCTGGATTGCCTGCGGTAAACGCCAGGATCTCCACGGTATTCCAGCCGAAGAGTCGCTCGCCCAGGGTCAAGTCGGGCTCGCCCCAGTGCACATCCAAAGGACGGCCCAGGGAATTCTGATCGATACCCAGGTCGCGGATGGCTTCGCGGACTGAGTCGGGTATGGCGCCAGGCACCAGCGTTCGGCAGCGAATACGACCGTTCTTGTCCACCAGGCTGGCCAGGGCATTGGCCAGTACCACGGCGGGGTTGGACATCACGCCGCCCCAGTTGCCGGAGTGAAGGCCCTTGTCGCGCGCATTGACTTCAAGGGAAAACAGCGCAGAACCTCTGGAGCCCAGGAATATCGTCGGGCGGCTGTCGTTCAAGCGCGGCCCGTCCGAGGCGATGAATACATCGGCCTGCAACAGCGCCTGGTGCGTTGTGCAAACCTCCCGCAGCCCGGGAGAACCGCATTCTTCGCCGGTTTCGAACAGCACTTTAACGTTGAAGCCCAAACGCCCCTCGCGTTGCTTGATGACGTGTTCGAGGGCGGTCAGGTTGATGCTGTGTTGGCCCTTGTTGTCCGCGGTGCCGCGGCCATACCAACGGTCACCTTCTACGGTCAACGCCCAAGGGCTGAGCCCCGCCCGCCATTGCTCGTCATACCCGAGCACTACGTCGCCATGTCCATACGTCAAAACCGTCGGCAAATCAGCCCCTTCTTGGCGTGATGCGAACAGCATCGGCCCTGCGCCCGAGGGGTTGTCGAGCCACTGGCATTCGAAGCCCATTGCGATCAGCGCGGGTTGTATTTCCCGTTGCAGATACCGCGTCAGTTCATGTGCTTGGCCGGGGTTCTGGCTTTCGCTGCGAATGGCGATCCGGCGACGTAAATCGGCTTCAAAATGGCCGTCGGCCAGGTACTGACGAACATTCGCGAGCGCTTGTTGCTTGGACATGACCGTTCCGGTGCGGGCTGAGATTCAATCCAATATAGAAGTCACGTACCGGTCTGTATATTGCTGTTTTTTGACGTTTGCCTTCTAATAAATAGATGCTTTGGTGAAGGAATCAAACTGTGGATTATCGTTATTTCCTGGCCGTGTTCGATACAGGATCGCTGGCCGCTGCCGGCGAACGCTTGCACATTGCGTCCAGTGCTGTGAGCCGCCAAATATCCCTGCTGGAAGAAACCATCGGGGTGCCACTGTTTGAGCGCCGGCCAAGGGGCATGCAGCCAACCGCTGCCGGCAACGCCTTGGCCGACCACGCACGACGTGCCTCGCTGGAGGAACAAAGCCTGCTGTCGGAGCTACGGGCGGGTGATTATCCCGGGGCGAAAGTAGTACGGCTGGTGTCCACCGAGGGGCTGTCCCGCTACTTCCTGCCTCAGGTGCTGATCCGGCATTACCAGCAAAATCCCGCTTTCCAGTATGTGCTGGAAGTGATGTCGCCCCACGAATGTGCGGATAAAGTGAGGCGCGGCGAAGCCGATGTGGGGTTGGTATTCAGTACCGAGCCTATCGACGGTGTCGAAGTCCGGCATTCCAGCCGCTCACCGATCCGCGCGGTGATGCGGGTGGGACATCCATTGGCGACGCTCAAGCAGGTGCCTCTTCGGTCGCTGTCACCTTACCCGTTGGCGCTGACGCCAAAAGGCTCTACCCAGCGGCAATTGTTCGACCTGGTTTGCCAGATGGAAGGGCTGTCGTTTAACCACGTGATGACCTGCAATTATTCGGGCGCCATCCATGAGTTCGTTCGCCACACGGACACCATCGCGTTTGGTGGGGCGATCAGTCATCGCGCGAATGGAAGCGACGACCTGACGTCCGTTGCGCTGTCGAACCCGCAGTTTTCGGACCGGTCGATTCAAGTCCTGACCATGCCCAAGCGCGCTTTACCGGTGGCCCTGGAGCTGTTTATCGAAACCCTGATCGGATCCCTGAAAGATCTGACTTGAAGGGTGATGATATTTATCTGGCTCATATCAGTTAGCAGCGAAGTGGGCTTTATTCATGACTGACGCTGGCCGGAGAATGGGCAACCCCCATTGATTCGGAGTGATCGTGATGCCTGTTTCTACCGTGGCTGCGCTGCAAATCGGTTCCTTGCCGGGTGGCAAGGCTGAGACCCTGGAACAGATCCTGTCCTACGAGGACGAAATCCTGCGCAGCGGTGCGCAACTGGTGGTGATGCCAGAAGCGTTGCTCGGGGGGTATCCCAAGGGTGAAGGTTTCGGCACCCAACTGGGTTATCGCCTGCCTGAGGGGCGTGAAGCCTTTGCCCGTTATTTTGCCAATGCGATTGATGTGCCGGGTGTGGAGACCGAAGCGCTGGCCGGTTTGTCGGCGCGCACCGGGGCCAGCCTGGTGTTGGGCGTGATCGAGCGCAGTGCCAGCACGCTGTATTGCACGGTGCTGTATTTCGAGCCGGCGGGCGGGTTGGTGGCCAAGCATCGCAAATTGATGCCTACCGGCACTGAGCGGCTGATCTGGGGCAAGGGTGATGGTTCGACGTTGCCGGTGATTGACGCGGCGGTAGGGCGCATCGGTGGCGCGGTGTGCTGGGAGAACATGATGCCGTTGTTGCGTACGGCGATGTACGCCAAGGGCGTGGAAGTGTGGTGTGCACCGACGGTGGATGAGCGGGAAATGTGGCAGGTGAGCATGCGACATATTGCGCACGAGGGGCGGTGTTTTGTGGTGAGTGCGTGTCAGGTGCAGGCGTCACCCCAAGCGTTGGGCGTGGAGATTGCGAACTGGCCGGTGGATCGGCCTTTGATCGCGGGGGGCAGTGTGATTGTCGGGCCCATGGGGGACATTCTTGCCGGGCCATTGCTCGGTGGGGCGGGGTTGCTGGTGGCGCGGATTGACACGGATGATCTGGTGCGGGCGCGGTATGACTATGATGTGGTTGGGCACTATGCCCGGCCGGATATTTTCGAATTGACGGTGGATGAGCGTGCTAAGCCCGGTGTGCGGTTTTTGGGTTGAGTACATATCCGTTTCTTCGGTAACGGCGGCTTATGGTTCCGCTCTTACAGCGGCTCACTTTGGAAAAGCCCCAAAGTAAGCAAAGGGCTCTG
>NZ_JAAAFU010000033.1:0-6652 GCF_019352905.1 Pseudomonas sp. Xaverov 83
GGCGGGGCAGAGCCCTTTGCTTACTTTGGGGCTTTTCCAAAGTGAGTCGCTGTAAGAGCGAAACCATAGGCGGCCGTTACCTAAATAACGGATATGTACTCACCTCAAACCAGCACGAACCGTCAGACCCAATGATGAATCGGCCACCCAGCCTTCTCAGCATGCGCCCGCAAAACCGGGTCCGGATTCACCACCTGCGGGTTCTCCACCTTCAGCAACAGCGGCAAATCATTGCGCGAATCCGAGTAGAAGTACGCCCCGTCGAGGTGCTCACCTTCCTGCTCCAGCCATTCTATCAGCCGGGTGATCTTGCCTTCGCGGTACGTCAGTACACCGGTGGTCTTGCCGCTGTACACCCCATGAGCAACGTCCAGCTCGATCCCCAGCACTTCATCAATGCCGATACGCGCCGCAATCGGCTTGACCAGGTGCGTCCCCGACGCCGAGATCACCAGAATCCGGTCGCCGTTCTTGCGATGCTGGGCGATGGTCCGGGTGGCTTCGCTGTAGATCAGCGGCTCGATAACGTCTTCCACCCACGGCTCAACAAGGTGCTCGATCTCTTCCAGCGTGCGCCCGATCATCGGCTCCAGGCTGAAGTCCATGAAGTCTTCCATGGCCAGTTCACCGCGGCTGTAGGCCGCCATCAGTTCGTCGTTCTTGCGCATGAATGACTCGCCATCCACCCAGCCCAGTCGGCCCATCTGCTCGCTCCACAGGGTGGCGCAGTCGCCGTGGATCAGGGTGTCGTCCAGATCAAAAATTACCAAAGCCATCAGTCACGCTCTCTCAAATAAATCGTGCGTCAGGCTACTTCACACAACGCACTTGGGTCGATGGAAAGTGCCAATCGCTGACCGTCCGGGTGCAAATCGTCGGCCGAACGGTTGAGTACATCGACCACCAGTTCCACCCCACGGGCTTCGATGCGGTAGCGAATCACATTGCCCAACAGGCTGTGGCTGCGCACCAGCGCGTCCAGTTCGCCGCTGCGGCTGAGCTCGATGGCTTCCGGGCGAATGGCGATGCGCCCGGTGATCGGGCGCTGCAACAGTTTGCTGGCCTTGTCGGCGTCCAGCAGGTTGTAGTTGCCGATAAACCCCGCGGCGAACACATCCACCGGCGCGGTGTAGAGGGTCTCGGCATCGCCGCTCTGCACGATCTTGCCCTGGTTCATCAGGAAGATCCGGTCGGACATGGTCAGGGCTTCTTCCTGGTCATGGGTCACGAAGATGGTGGTCAGGCCCAGCTCGCGCTGGATCTGGCGAATCTGTTCGCGCAGGTGCTTGCGAATCCGTGCGTCGAGGGCCGACAGCGGTTCATCCAGCAGCAACAGGCGCGGGCGCGTCACCAGGGAGCGGGCGAGGGCCACGCGCTGGCACTGGCCGCCGGACATCTGGTGCGGGTAGCGGCCGGCGAGTTCTTTCAGCTCCACCAGTTGCAACACTTCCTGCACGCGTTTGTGGCTGTCGTCGGCATTGACCTTCTGCATGCGCAGGCCGAAGGCGACGTTCTGTTCCACGGTCATGTTGGGGAACAGCGCGTAGCTCTGGAACACCATGCCGATATGCCGTTTCTGTGGGCTCAGCGGGACGATGTCCTGGCCGTCCAACAGGATTTTCCCGCTGTCCACCGAGGTCAGGCCGGCGATGCAGCGCAGCAGGGTCGACTTGCCGCAGCCCGACGGGCCGAGCAGGGTGACGAATTCGCCCTTGGCGATTTCGCAGTTGATGTCACTGAATACCGGCGTGCCGGCGTAGCCTTTTTGCAGGTGTTGGACGCTGACGAAGCTCATTGGCTTTTGTCCTTGTTCAAGATGTTGGCGGCCCAGGTCAGCACCAGCACGAAGAAGAAATAGGAGATCACCAGGGCACTGGTGAAGTGGCCGCTGCTGTTACGCATATTGTTGAGGTACACCTGCAGGGTTTCGTAGCGGGTGCCCACGAGGATGTTGGCGAACACGAACTCGCCGAACAGGAACGAGAACGACAGCAGCAATGCCACCATCAAGCCCTTGCGCAGGTTCGGCAGCACCACCAGGAACGCCGCCTGGAAGGTGCTGGCACCGAGCAGTTGGGCGGCGTCCATCAGGTCCCGCAGGTTGATCGCTTGCAGGTTGTTGGTGATCGCCCGGTACATGAACGGCAGCGCCACGGTGAAGTAGCAACCGATCAGGATCCACGGTGTACCCACCATCGCAAACGGCCCCGAGCCGTAGAGCTGCAACAGTCCCACCGACGACACCACCGGCGGCACCGCGAAGGGCAGCAGGATCAGGATGTTCATCAGCGCGTCGAGTTTCGGAAAGTGGTAATGCACCACAAACAGCAGCGGCAGGATCAGCACCACCGACAAGATCAGCGCGCCGACGCACACCAGCAATGACTGGCCGAAGGCATTCAGGAAGCGCGGGTCACTCCACAGCTGGATGTACCACTTGAAGGTAAAGCCGGACGGCAGGACGGTCGCCGACCAACTGCTGGCGATGGAGTAGACCAGGGTGCCGAGCAACGGCAGCACCAGGATCGCAAACAACAGGTACACCACTACGCGGTGGTAGAGGGCGGCCGAGCCAGGTTCAGCGCGAGACATGGTAGCTCCTCTTGAGCAGCAGTTGATGGACCACGGTCACCACGGTCATCAGCGCCACCAGCACCACGGCCAGGGCGCTGGCCATATTCGGGTCCAGGGAGATGTCGCCGGAGACCATCGCCGCGATGCGGATCGGCAGCACGTTGAAGTTGCCGGTGGTCAGCGCGTACACCGTGGCGTATGCGCCGAGGGCGTTGGCCAGCAGGATCACGAAAGTGCCCAGCAGCGCAGGGGTCAGCACCGGCAGACCGATATGCCGCCAATACTGCCAACCGTCCGCGCCCAGCAATGAAGCAGATTCGCGCCAGTCTTCACGCAACGCGTCGAAGGCCGGGTAGAGCAGCAGCACGCCGAGGGGAATCTGGAAATAGGTATAAAGGATGATCAACCCGGTCTTGGAGTACAGGTTGAAGTCCTGAATGATCCCGGCCTGCTTGAGCATGATGGTGATGCTGCCGTTGAACCCCAGCAGGATGATGAAAGCGAAGGCCAGGGGCACGCCGGCAAAGTTGCTGGTCATGTTGGCGAACGCGGTCACGAAATTGCGCAGCGGCCCGTCCACCCGGCGCAGTGAGTAGCTGCCCAGCACGGCGATGATGATCCCGAATACGCTGGAGTAGAAACTGATTTCCAGGCTGTACTGGATCGCCTGCATATAGAACTTCGAACTGAAGATCTTGCTGAAGTTGGCCAGGCCCCAGCCGAACTCTTCCGACTGGACGCTGCTGATCATCACCCACACCAGCGGGGCGATCTCGAACACGATAAAGAAGATGGCGAAGGGCACCAGGCACAAGGCGGCCAGCCATTTGCCGCGGATCACTGAATTCACTTCAACAGCTCCCGGCATACAGGTTTGTCGTGGGGCACACCCAGCAGCTCGCAGACGGTGCCGCACAGCTCGGTTTGCTTGGGTGTGGCATGGGTGTCGAGGCTGAAGGCATCACCCAGCACAAACAGCGGCACTTCCCGTTCTTCCGGCAGCAGGCCGTTGTGGGAGCGGTCGTTGTTCATGCCGTGGTCGGCTGTCACCAGCACCTGGTAACCGGCGTCGAGCCAGCCTTGCAGGTAGTCGGCGAGGATGATGTCGGCCGAGCGTGCGCTGTTGCGGTATTGCGGGGTGTCGAGGCCGTGCTTGTGGCCGGCATCGTCGATGTTCATCGGGTGAACCACCAGGAAATTCGGCGCGTGTTTGAGGCGCAGGCTTTCGGCGTCGGCAAACAGGTGCGAGTCCGGGTAATGGTCATTCCAGTAGAAATGCCCGTGCTGGATCGCCAGGGCCGGGTCGCTGGTATGCCGATCCCGGGCGGCGATAAAGGGCGAGCGGTTATACAACTCGCTGACCCAGTGATAAGCCGCCGCCGCCGTGGATAATCCGGCGTCGGTGGCGTAATGGAAAATGCTGCGCTGGTTGGACAGGCGCGAGATGTTGTTGTGGACGATGCCGCTCTCGATCGGCGGGACGCCGGTGAGGATGCATTCGTACAGTGGTCGGGACAGGGCCGGCAGTTCACATTCCAGTTTGTACAGTGCTGCGCGTCCTGCGCCGACATAGGCCTGCAAGTGCCCCATGGCGTGTCGGGCAACCTCGTAATTCAGGCCGTCGAGCACGACAAGGATGACGTTGTGCTTCATAGGGGCTGGGGCTCCGCAACAAATAGGCTTGACTCGGTTTTTCGGTTGGAACACCGATCAAATGTGGGAGCTGGCTTGCCTGCGATAGCGGTGTGTCAGTCGACAATACTGCTGAATGTCATACCGCTATCGCAGGCAAGCCAGCTCCCACACTGACCGCGTTCCACTTGAACAGGCGTGTTAAGCCTTATTGCATATTGATGATGACTTCTTCCTGCCACTTCTGCGGCAGTGCCTTGGAGGTCTTCTCCCAAGCGTCGGCGTCCTTGATCGGCGTGACTTTCTTGTACTGCTCGTTAGGCAGCAGCTTGGCCTGTACGTCGGCTGGCAAGGTCAGGTGCTCGGCACGGATCGGCCGCGCATTGCCACGCGCCAGGTTGGTCTGGCCGGCGTCGCTGAAGATGTATTCGCGGGTCAGCTTGGCGGCGTTCGGGTGCTTGGCGTATTTGTTGATGATGGTGGTGTAGCCGGAAATCACCGAGCCGTCCGATGGGATCAGCACCACGTAGTCATCCGGGTTCGCCATCTTGGCCTTGTAGCTCAGGCCGTTGAAGTCCCAGACCACGCCCACTTCCACTTCGCCTTTTTCCATGGTGGCGATGGTTGGGTTGGCCAGCGACAGGCGGCCTTGCTTGGCGATGTCGGCGAACATCAGCAGCGCCGGCTGAATGTTCTTCTCGTCGCCACCGTTGGCCAGTGCGGCGGCGAGTACGCCGTTGGCCGCCTGGGCAGCGGTGCTCACGTCACCGATGGACACCTTGTATTTGCCGGTCTTCAGGTCAGCCCAGCTTTTCGGAGCTTCGGAGCCGTGCAGGAGTTTTTTGTTGACGATAAAGGCGATGGTGCCGGTGTAGGCCAGGGCCCAGTTACCGTCTTTGTCTTTCGCCCAATCCGGGACTTGTGCCCAGGTGGTCGGTTTGTACGGTTGGGTAACGCCCTGTTTCACCGCGATCGGGCCGAAGGCTGCACCCACGTCGCCGATGTCGGCGCTGGCGTTGTCTTTTTCTGCCGCAAACTTGGCGACTTCCTGGGCGGAACTCATGTCGGTGTCGATGTGCTTGAGGCCGTAGGTCTTGGCCAGGTCGTCCCAGGTGCCTTTCCAGTTGGCCCAGTCATCGGGCATGCCGACACTGTTGACGGCGCCTTCCGCTTTCGCGGCGGCTTCCAGGGTTTTTAGATCGGTATCAGCGGCCATGGCGGCGGTGCACATGGCAATGGTCGAGCCTAACAGTGATGCCAGGAAAAGCTGTTTCATCCGAAGCTCCTTTGGGCGTTTTCAACGCTGCGTTTTTATCGACGTTTGCGGTGGTGTTGGTCTAGGTCAGCAATACACGAGCCAATTTAGGCGTGGCGGATGACAGTTTCATGTCGATGTCGTTTTTTGTTGGCCTGGACGAGGGGTTGCCGGGTAAGCGTAGACCATGCCAAACCGCCCGGAAGCCTTGGACTTGGCCGATGTATTGCAGGTCTTGTGGCAGAACGTCGCGAGGCGCTGTCATCTGTCGGTCATGTGCAATGCCTAGGCTTGCACGCAATAGCAGAGGCGCGTTTAAAGGGCGTTTTGTGCACCTGAATAGTGCTGGTCTAGTCCAGATAGGTAACGTTGATGCGTGATGAGGCAACCAAGGCGGTGACAACCATTGGCCTGGCGCTGCAAGAGCAGATCGACCATGGGTTGTTGGCGCCTGCCAGTAAGCTGCCGGCCGAGCGTAAGCTCAGCGAGTTGTTTGGTACCACCCGGATCACGGTGCGGGAAGCCTTGTTACAACTTGAGGCCCAAGGGCAGATTTATCGCGAGGAGCGGCGGGGGTGGTTTGTGTCGCCGCCCAGGCTTGCCTACAACTTGATGCAGCGCAGCCATTTTCACGCGATGGTGAGTGCGCAGGGGCGGGTGCCGTCGACCGAGGTGATTTCGGCGCGGTTGCAGCCGGCTTCGGCGGCGGTGTGTGCGTGGTTGCAGTTGCCGGCGTTGTCCAGCGTGATCCAGATTTGTCGGGGGCGCAGGATTGATGGGCGGTTGGTGTTGTATGTGGAGCACTATTTGAACCCGCAGTATTTTCCGGGGATTCTGGAGTGTGATTTGAATCAGTCGATTACGGAGTTGTATGCGCGGGTGTATGACTTGCATTACGGGCGGGTGCGGTTTGAGATTGTGCCGACGTCATTGCAGGTTGAGGCCGCGGCGGCGTTGAGGGTGTCGGTGGGGAGCCCGGGGTTGCGGATTGCTCGGGTTAATTATGATCAGCATGAGCGGTTGATTGATTGTGATCTGGAGTTTTGGCGGCATGATGCGATTCATGTGGGGGTGGATGTGGTTTGACGGGGTGACGTGGGATGCGTTGATGGTTTGACGGTGTACATATCCGTTGCTGCGGTAACGGCCACTTATGGTTCCGCTCTTACAGCGGGTCACTTTTGGCAAACG
>NZ_JAAAFU010000034.1:0-522 GCF_019352905.1 Pseudomonas sp. Xaverov 83
AGTTGCCGCCAGTGGCTGTGGTGATAGTCGTGCTGACGGTGGAACCGTTGTTGTAGACGTCGTTAGCCGGCGTTTGGAAGACCACGGTGCCGGTGGTTTTACCGGAATCGATAGTGATCACCTGGCCGTTGGACAAGGTCACGGTCACCGGGGCGTGAGCGACGTTGCTCAAGGTCGCGGTGTAGGTGATCTGGCCGCCTTCAGTAATGGCGGTGTCAGTGGTGCTCAACTTAACGGTCGTGGTGTCGATCGAGTCGGTGATGGTGGTGACAGCTGGGTGGCTGTTATCCGGGACCAGCTTCTCGAAGTTGCCGCCAGTGGCCGTCGTAATGGTGGTGCTGACGGTGGAACCGTTGTTGTAGACGTCGTTGGCGGGTGTCTGGAAGACCACGGTACCGGTAGTTTTACCGGAGTCGATAGTGATCACCTGGCCGTTGGACAAGGTCACGGTGACCGGGGCGTGAGCGACGTTGCTCAAGGTCGCGGTGTAGGTGATCTGGCCGCCTTCAGTGATCGCGGTGT
>NZ_JAAAFU010000035.1:0-9491 GCF_019352905.1 Pseudomonas sp. Xaverov 83
CAGATTTGGCTTTCGCTCTGGATCTTGCCTTTGCTTTTAACACTCAAGCCGGCCGGGAGGCCGCTGTGCTTTTGCTTTTGATCTTGATCTTGATCTGACTGCCCCATTCAGCCCGAGGCCGAACGCAGGCAGTGCGGAGCGGGTAAACCGGCAGGACGCCGGTTTAGCCGCGCCGGGCCATGGATGGCCCGTCGCGGCGGCCCGCGGAACAATGCCGGAGTGAGGGAACACCGAGCCTAGGCGAGGTGCCGACAGGCGGGGCAGAGCGTTTTGGTTACTTTGCCGCTTTTGCAAAGTGACTCGCTGTAAGAGCGAAACCATAAGCGGCCGTTACCTAAATAACGGATATGTACCCGGTCAAACCAACCCACACCGCTCAAAAAACCGCTCCCGCCCCAGGATCATCAACGCCGCCCGCTTATGCGGAAAATCAAACTCCTTCTCACAGTGGAAACACTGATTCTGCATATGCCCAATCATCCGCCCGTTATCCGCCCGAGGCTCCGCCACCACACGCTGCGTACGCGGATCATCAAGAAACAGGTAATGCACCAACGCCGACAACCAACTCGCCACCTTATGCGGCCCCCGGTGATGCTCCTCACCCACCAACATATGAATCCCGCGATCGTAATCCGCCACGTCATAGAACGGCGCAATCCGATCCTCCTTGGCCCAATACGCCTCGAAATACGCAAACGGCTCATCATCAAAACAGCCAATCAACGTCAACGCATGGGGATCCGCTTCCAGCTTGTCCAGATACTCCCGATGCTGCTCCAGGCTGCCACTTTCCTGCCAGAAATTCGCCACCCGCGTACTGTTCTGCCAACGATTGAATCGCGCCAGATCAACATCAATCTCAACCGTGCGCAGTGAAATCCAGGCACCCAACCGCGCATCAAAGCGCCGATAAACCTCACCCCGAGGCTTCGGCGCACGCGCGGGATGACGCTTACCGCCACTGATGATCATCTGCTGCGGATAAGTCCCGGTCACCGACTGCCCCAACCACGGCTGCGGCAATTGCCAGAACAACGTGCGCTCACAATAAAACTGCCCGGCAACTTCGGTCGCCACCAGCAACCCACTGCGCAACGCATCCTCAGGCGCATGCTCTAGTCGCCAAACCAGCCGCTGACGCCCAGGCTCTTTGACAAACAACCAGTAACAGGCCGCCCACAACGCCCGGGCAGCCGGCACAAGGCCGGGCTCCTGCAAATGCACCAACAGCTCATCACCCCGTTCAAGGCGCAAGCGAATCAGCGGCTGCCCCTCAAGGGTCAGGCTCAGACGGCTGTCAGTTTCATCAGCATTCAGGGCAGGCCCCGCCGGCAACGGCAGGACAGACAGGTCATTCAGATGGGGCATGGGATGGGCTCACGAATCGTCGACAGTTCAACAAGTGACGTGAGCCAAGGGCAAAAATTTAGACGATCACGGCACCGGCATCACATCGATGCGGTAAGGCTCGAAGATCTTCAGCAACTGGCCATTGTCCCGCAACTGCTTGAGCAGCCCGGCGAACGTCGCTCCCGTGATCGGCGCCTTGGGCCGCAGCAAAGCATAGTGGTGGTACACCTGGTCAATTCGCTCGGACACCAGGAACTGCCCCGCCGTGTCGGCATTGCGCGCCAAAAAATCACTGAGATAGGAGCGCGTCACCAGGGCGATGTCGGCCCGGCCACGGGCGACCATCAGCAGGTTGCTGTCGTGGGAATAGGTCAAGGTGGCGTTGAAGTGCTCCACCAGGTACTTGGGGTCGGGGTTGAAGTTGGCGAATGCGTAGTGATAGCCGCTGAACACCGCCAGCCGCTTGCCGGTCAGGTCGGTGAAATACCCTTGGTCGCGGCCAGGCTCACGCTGGGCGACGAAGATTTCGGCGTCTTCCAGGCCCATGTCGACTGCCGTATGGGGAATATCCTGCCAACCCCAGTTCGGATTTTCGAAGATCGCCATATCCACCCGGCCTTGCTGGAAGTCGCGAAACCGCCGGGGGATCGAGGTGGGCACCAGCACGAACTGGTAATCGGTTTGCAGGGCATTCAAGGCTTCCACCAGTTGCGGCAGCAACCCGGTGTCGGCGCCCTGCTCCGGGCGCACCGTATACGGCGGAAAATGCGCAGCACCGACCCTCACCAATTGGGCGGCCGAAGCCGGCATCAGCCACAGTGCGCCAAGTGCCAATATTGAGAGTCCTGCAGCCAATCGCCAGGGCGAAAACATCAAGGCACACACCGTCGAAAACTTTGATCCCGCTAAGCTAGGCGTTTTTGTCTAGCGAGACAACTTTCTGCCACACAATTAATAGCTTGCGCGAACGAACTAGTCAGCTTTCAAAACCATCAGCAAAGCTTCATCGGCCAGTTGCTCCAGGGTCATGCTGCCCTGGGCGCGAAACCAGGTGGTGGTCCAGGATAATGCGCCGGTCAGGAAGCGCCGGGTGATAAATACATCGCCCTTGATATAACCGGCCTCCTTGGCCTCACCCAGCACCTGCAACCAGATATCTTCGTAAATATCCCGCAAGGCCAGCACTTGGGCCTGGCCCTCGGCCGACAGTGAACGCCACTCATACACCAGCACCGCCATGGCCTCGCCGCTGCCACCCATGATCGACTGCAATTCGCAGCGAATCAGCGCCAACACCCGCTCCCGCACGTTGGTCGCCTCGGCCAGAGAAGCGCGCATCAGGGCGGTGTTGTAGTGGATGGTTTCCTCCATCACCGCCCGCAGGATTTCGTCCTTGCTCTTGAAGTGATGAAAGATGCTGCCGGACTGAATCCCGACCGCGCCGGCCAGGTCACGCACGGTGGTGCGCTCAAAGCCCTTGTTGCGAAACAGGTGGGCCGCGGTTTGCAGCAGTTTGCCACGGGCACTGTCGGGGTCGGTCAATTGGCCGGCGTCGACCATGGTGCGCATCACCCGCAGGGCTTTTTGCTCATCCATGCTGCTCTCCTTAACTTCTGGTTACGTCTTGGGCGGCAATTTAGGCCGTGGCAGCCAACCAAGCAAGCGCTTGGGGCAAAGTTGTGACCAGAGTTTACAAACCAAGCGCTTGCTTGGTAGTGTGGGTACCAGCAAACCAGAGGAAGGACGCCCCATGAACAAGACGGTACGCATCGGCTGCGCCAGCGCCTTCTGGGGCGACACCTGCACCGCCGCTGCGCAGTTGGTAGAAGGCGGCGCGCTGGATTACCTGGTGTTCGACTACTTGGCGGAAGTCACCCTGTCGATCCTCGCCGGGGCGCGAATGAAAGATCCCAAGGCCGGCTATGCCACGGATTTCGTCGAGGTGCTGACGCCACTGCTGGCGGATATCCAGCGCCAGGGCATCCGTGTGATCAGCAATGCCGGCGGGATCAACCCCCAGGCCTGCGCCGCCGCGTTGCAGGCGGCCTGCGACCAGGCGCAAATCCCGTTGAAGATCGCCGTGCTGCTGGGGGATGACCTGCAACCGCAGTTCAAGCAACTGCACGGCATCACCGACATGTTCAGCGGCGCACCTTTGCCGGCGATGTGCGTGTCCACCAACGCTTACCTCGGCGCGCCGGGCATCGTGCGGGCGTTGAAGCTGGGCGCCGACATCGTCATCACTGGCCGTGTGGTGGACAGCGCGGTGGTCAGCGCGGCGCTGGTGCATGAATTCAACTGGTCCTGGCAGGATTACGACCGCCTGGCCCAGGCGGCATTGGCCGGGCATATCATCGAATGTGGGGCCCAGTGCACCGGCGGCAACTTCACCGATTGGCGCGAGGTGCCGGACTACGAACACATCGGATTCCCGATTGTGGAGGTCAGCGCCGATGGCCAGTTCACCGTCAGCAAGGTCGACGGCACTGGCGGGCTGATCAGCGAACTGAGCGTCGCCGAGCAATTGCTGTATGAAATCGGCGACCCGCACGCCTACCTGCTGCCCGACGTGATCTGCGACTTCAGCCACGTAAAGCTCCAGCAACAAGGCAAAAACCGCGTGCACCTGCACGGCGCCAAAGGCCTGCCACCCACCGACCAGTACAAGGTCAGCGCCACTTACCCGGACGGTTTTCGCTGCACCGCCAGTTGCCTGATTGCCGGGATCGACGCGGTGGCCAAGGCCGAGCGGGTCAGCCAGGCGATCATCAACAAGACCTCAGAGCTGTTCAGCCAGCGCGGCTGGGCGCCCTACACCGACGTCAACATCGAACTGCTGGGCAGCGAAGCCACCTACGGCCCTCACGCCCAACGTCAGGACTGCCGCGAGGTGGTAGTGAAACTGGCGGTGCGTCATCCGAGCAAACAGGCATTGGTACTGTTCGCCCGGGAAATTGCCCAGGCGGCCACCGGCATGGCGCCGGGGCTCACCGGGATCGTCGGCGGGCGGCCCACGGTGTACCCGCTGATTCGGCTGTTTTCGTTCCTGATCGATAAAAACGCCTGTCAGTTGCAGGTCGATTTTCTTGGCGAGCGGCATGCCTGCGAACTGCCCGTCGCCGAACCGCTGAACACGTCCATCGCCTTGATCGACCCGCCCAAACCCCAAGGCCGTGCCGACGCCAACGTGCCGCTGGTCAAGCTGGCCGTGGCACGCTCCGGCGACAAGGGCAACCACAGCAACATCGGGGTGATCGCCCGCGAGCCCGAATACCTGCCGTGGATCGCCGAAGCGTTGACCCCCGAAGTGATCGTCGACTGGATGAGCCACGTGCTCGACCCGATCCACGGCCGTGTCGAACGCTGGTACTTGCCCGGCAGCCACAGCCTGAACTTCCTGCTGGAAAACGCCCTGGGCGGCGGCGGGATTGCCAGCCTGCGCATCGACCCCCAAGGCAAAGCCTTCGCCCAACAACTGCTGGAAATCCCGATTGCCGTGCCACAACACATTGCCGATCAATTCACTTAAAGGACCCACGCCGTGGCCTTCGACTCGATCTTCAAAGCCGACTTGTTCCAGGGGCAAACAATCATCGTCACCGGCGGCGGCAGTGGCATTGGCCGCTGTACCGCACACGAGCTGGCGGCCCTCGGCGCCCATGTGATTCTGGTGGGGCGCAAGCCGGAAAAACTGCAAACGGTCGCGGCGGAGATCAGTGAAGACGGCGGCCGCGCCAGTTGGCAGGCCTGCGATATTCGTGATGAAGAAGCGGTGAAGGCGCTGGTCAGCCAGATCCTCCAGGAGCACGGCCCGATTCATGGTCTGGTGAACAATGCCGGCGGCCAGTACCCCTCGCCGCTCGCGTCGATCAACCAGAAGGGTTTCGAAACCGTGCTGCGCACCAACCTGGTGGGCGGATTCCTGATGGCTCGGGAAGTGTTCAACCAGTGCATGAGCAAACACGGCGGGTCCATCGTCAACATGCTCGCCGACATGTGGGGCGGCATGCCGGGCATGGGCCACTCCGGCGCGGCGCGTTCGGGCATGGACAACTTCACCAAGACCGCCGCATTCGAATGGGGTTACGCCGGGGTGCGGGTCAACGCCGTGGCGCCCGGCTGGATTGCATCGAGTGGCATGGATACTTACGAAGGCGCGTTCAAGGCGGTGATCCCGACCTTGCGCGAGCATGTACCGCTAAAACGCATCGGCACCGAATCGGAAGTCAGCGCGGCGATTGTGTTTTTGCTCAGCCCCGCCGCCGCGTTCGTCAGCGGCAGCACCTTGCGCATCGACGGCGCCGCCAGCCTCGGCAGCCGCGCCTGGCCGCTGCACAAGGCGCAACCGCCGAGCGTGTCCTTTAATGGTTTCCACCGGGCTTATTTGCCGGATGTGCTCAAGGAGGAGAAATAAGCCATGCCGGTGATCGACTCGCAACTCGACGCCCACAGCCCGCAATTCGCGCAGAACCGCGAAGCACTGCTCACAGGCGTCAATCAACTGCGCCAGCTGGAGCAAAACCTGCTGAGCAAGGCCGCCGAAGCCAAGGCCAAGTTCGACAAGCGCGGGCAGCTGCTGCCACGGGAACGCCTGAATTTGCTGCTGGACCCTGGCGCGCCGTTCCTCGAACTGGCGAGCCTGGCCGGCTACAAACTCCACGACGACAAGGACGGCAGCGCCGCCGGTGGCGGGTTGATCGCCGGCATCGGCTACGTCAGCGGCGTGCGCATGCTGGTGGTGGCCAACAACAGCGCAATCAAAGGTGGAACCATTTCCCCCTCGGGCCTGAAAAAATCCCTGCGCCTGCAACAGATCGCCATGGAAAACAAATTGCCAGTGGTGACGCTGGCGGAAAGCGGCGGCGCCAACCTCAACTACGCCGCCGAGATTTTCGTCGAAGGCGCACGCAGCTTCGCCAACCAGGCGCGGATGTCGGCCATGGGGTTGCCGCAGATCACCGTGGTGCATGGCTCGGCCACGGCGGGCGGCGCCTATCAGCCGGGGCTATCGGATTACGTGGTGGTGGTGCGTGGCAAGGCCAAGCTGTTTTTGGCCGGCCCGCCGCTGCTCAAGGCGGCTACCGGCGAAGTCGCCACCGATGAAGAACTGGGCGGCGCCGAGATGCACGCGCAAACCGCCGGCACCGCCGAATACCTGGCGGAAAACGACGCTGACGGTGTGCGCATCGTGCGTGAGATCGTCAGCCTGTTACCGTGGGATGACCGCTTGCCGCCTGTGCCAAAGCGCGCTTATAGCGAGCCGCTGTACCCGATTGAAGAGCTGTTGGGGCTGATCCCCGACGATCCGAAAAAGCCCTACGACGTGCGCGAAATCCTCGCGCGGCTGGCGGATGGTTCCAACTTCCTGGAGTTCAAGGGCGAGTTCGACCCGCACACCGTCTGCGGCCACTTGCACATCCAGGGTCGCGCCTGCGGTTTTATCGGCAACAACGGGCCGATCACCCCGAAGGGCGCGAGCAAGGCCGCGCAATTTATCCAACTGTGCGACCAGAGCCAGACGCCGCTGCTGTTCTTCCACAACACCACCGGTTTCATGGTGGGCACCGAGTCGGAACAGCAAGGCGTGATCAAGCATGGTGCGAAGATGATCCAGGCGGTGGCCAATGCCCGCGTGCCGAAATTGACCATCATCGTCGGCGGCTCCTATGGCGCCGGCAACTACGCGATGTGCGGCCGTGGTCTCGACCCGCGCTTCATCTTCGCCTGGCCCAACAGCCGCACCGCCGTGATGGGTGGCGCCCAGGCGGGCAAAGTGCTGCGAATCGTCACCGAAGCCAAGCAACTGAAAGACGGCCTGGTGCCCGATCCCAAGGTGCTCGACATGCTCGAACAGGTCACCGCACAGAAACTCGACAGCCAGTCCACCGCCCTCTACGGCAGCGCAAACCTGTGGGACGACGGGCTGATTGATCCACGTGATACACGAACCCTGCTCGGGTTTCTGCTGGACATCTGCCACGAGGCCGAAGTGCGGCAACTACAGCCCAACAGCTTTGGTGCAGCGCGGTTTTGATGATCGTTCCCACGCCCCGCGTGGGAATGCAGCCCGGGACGCTCCGCGTCCCCATAGGGAGAACAATAAAAATGATCTTCACCCAGGAACACGAAGAACTGCGCCGCACCGTCCGTGGCTTTGTCGAGCGCGAGATCAACCCGCATGTAAATGAGTGGGAAAAGGCCGGACGCTTCCCGATCCACGAGATCTTCCGCAAGGCCGGCGACCTCGGTTTGCTGGGCATCTCCAAACCGGAAAAATTCGGCGGCATGGGCCTCGACTACAGCTACTCCATCGTCGCCGCCGAAGAATTCGGCAGCATCCGCTGCGGCGGCATCCCGATGTCCATTGGCGTGCAAACCGACATGTGCACCCCGGCCCTGGCCCGCTTCGGCTCCGATGAGCTACGGGAGGAATTCCTGCGCCCGGCCATCAGCGGCGAACAAGTGGGCTGCATCGGCGTCTCGGAAACCGGCGCCGGCTCCGACGTAGCCGGGCTGAAAACCCATGCTCGCAAGGACGGCACCGACTATGTGATCAACGGCAGCAAGATGTGGATCACCAATTCACCGAGCGCCGACTTTATCTGCCTGCTAGCCAACACCTCCGACGACAAGCCGCACATCAACAAGTCGCTGATCATGGTGCCGATGAACACCCCCGGCATCAGCGTCAGCCCGCCCCTGGAAAAGCTCGGCATGCACAGCTCGGAAACCGCCCAGGTGTTTTTCGACGACGTGCGCATCCCCCAGCGCAACCGCATCGGCCATGAAGGCGCGGGGTTCATGATGCAGATGCTGCAGTTCCAGGAAGAACGTCTGTTCGGCGCGGCCAATATGGTCAAGGGCCTGGAGTACTGCATCGACAGCACCATCGACTACTGCAAGGAGCGCAAGACCTTCGGCAAAGCGTTGATCGACAACCAGGTGATCCACTTCCGCCTGGCCGAGCTGTCCACCGAAATCGAATGCCTGCGGGCGCTGGTGTACCAGGCCACCGAGCAATACATCAAGGGCCAGGACGTGACGCGCCTGGCCTCCATGGCCAAGCTCAAGGCCGGGCGCCTGGGGCGGGAAGTCAGTGACAGTTGTCTGCAATATTGGGGCGGCATGGGGTTCATGTGGGACAACCCGGTGGCCCGGGCTTACCGGGATGTGCGGCTGGTGTCGATTGGCGGTGGGGCGGACGAGATCATGCTGGGGATCATCTGCAAATTGATGGGCACCTTGCCGGGGAAAAAGTCGTGAATACGTTGTTGCTGGAGCCGCATAACGGGGTGTTGCATGTGACGCTCAATCGGCCTGACAGCCGCAATGCCATGAGCCTTGAGATGGTGACCGAGTTGCGTTCGGTACTCGCCGATGTGGCCGGGGATAAAGCCTTGCGGGCGGTGGTTATCAGTGGCGCCGGTGGGCATTTTTCGGCCGGCGGGGATGTGAAGGACATGGCTCGCGCGGGGGCTACGGGTGGGTTACAGGCGTTGAACCGGGCGTTTGGCAGCCTGTTGCAGGAAGTTGAGGCGTTGCCGCAGGTGGTGATTGTGGTGCTTCAGGGTGCGGTGCTGGGGGGCGGGTTGGGGTTGGTGTGTGTCAGTGATGTGGCGATTGCGGATCATCAGGCGCAGTTTGGGTTGCCGGAGACCAGCCTTGGGTTGTTGCCGGCGCAGATTGCGCCGTTTGTGGTGAAGCGTATCGGGCTGACTCAGGCGCGGCGGTTGGCTTTGACGGCGGCGCGGTTTGATGGGGTTGAGGCGCTGCGGTTGGGGTTGGTGCATTTTGTGGAGCACGATCCGCAGGCGTTGGCGGAGCGGGTGGATGAGGTGTTGGGGCAGGTTTTGCGTTGTGCTCCGGGGGCTAATGCGCGGACCAAGGCGTTGGTCTTGGCCAGTGGTGAGCAGGCTTTGGGGCCGTTGCTGGACCAGGCGGCTGAGTGGTTTGCCGAGGCGGTTAGCGGGGAGGAAGGGGTTGAGGGGACTCAGGCTTTTGTGCAGAAGCGCAAGCCCCGGTGGGCGCGATGAATTGGGGGCATATCCGTTTCTGCGGTAACGGCCGCTATGGGTTCCGCTCTTACAGCGGCTCACTTTTGAACAGCGCAAAAGTAAGCAAAACGCTCTTGCCCCACC
>NZ_JAAAFU010000036.1:0-12817 GCF_019352905.1 Pseudomonas sp. Xaverov 83
GCCCTTTGCTTACTTTGGGCTGGGCCGGCATTCCGGCTTTTCCAAAGTGAGCCGCTGTAAGAGCGGAACCATAGGCGGCCGTTACCCAAATAACGGATATGTACTCAATCACCCCCCAAACGCATCCCTGAGAAACCCCGGCGCGATATACCGCTGATAATGCGCCTCAGACAAAATAAAAAACTCCCGGTCAATGGCATCCCGCAACTCAGGCAACCCCCACTCCCTAAACTCCGGCATCAACACCATCCCGTAAGCCTCAAGATTGCTGATCACCCGAGCCCCCCGGGCAATCAACTGATACGCCCAGCAGTACTCCGACTGATGCGGCACAAACCGAATCTTGCGCTGCTCCAACTGCCCCCGCAGCATTTTCGGGTCAAACACCTCAAGCTTCCCGGCCATCACCTGCACCAACAACTGCTCCAGCCGCAGCCAGACCGCACGCTTTTCTTCCTCGTTATACCCGTTCCACTGAATCACCTCATGGTGAAACCGCTTACACCCCCGGCACACAAGATCGCCGTAAACCGTGGAGCACAGGCCTACGCAAGGGGTCTTGATGGTTTGGTTAGACATGGTCGACAACGCACAAATCAGCGAAACAGTTGCACATGTTAGCCCTTTGTCTAAGGTTGATCACCCCGCAAACTTGGCGAGGCAACTTACGTTTAGAATTTTTTTGCCGTAGAATCATCCGGCCTTGTAAGGCGCCAATAATCCGTTGGAAGCTGTTTTCAAAGCGTCACGAGCACAGTCGTTCCTAAAGAACGGTGTTGGCGATGGTTATTTACCCGGTAAATAGCCAGCGCCAACCCTCATCAGCTCCGTTCTGCAGGCGTAAAACTTTGAAAGCAGCTTCTGTGAGGATTGCCGGCAGCGCTGGCTCTACGGCCCAAAAAGCCCCTGAGCGCATGCGTGCCGTGCTTTTCTGGATGAGCGTCCCGTGGGACCACTGATGAGGGTAATAACTGTGCTTGAAGCCTACCGCAAACATATCGAAGAGCGTGCAGCCCTGGGTATCGTTCCCCAGCCGCTTAACGCCGAACAAACCGCAGGCCTGGTCGAGCTGCTGAAAAATCCTCCGGCTGGCGAAGAAGAATTCCTCGTTGACCTGATCACCAACCGCATTCCACCAGGCGTTGACGAAGCTGCCTACGTCAAGGCCGGTTTCCTGTCTGCCCTGGCCAAGGGCGAAGCCACTTCCCCTCTGATCGACAAGAAACGCGCTGTTGAACTGCTCGGCACCATGCAAGGCGGCTACAACATCGTGACCCTGGTCGAGCTGCTGGACGACGCCACCCTGGCTCCCGTCGCTGCCGCCCAACTCAAGCACACCCTGCTGATGTTCGACGCCTTCCACGACGTCGCGGAAAAAGCCAAGAACGGCAACCAGCACGCCAAAGACGTGATCCAGTCCTGGGCCGACGGCGAGTGGTTCAAGAACCGCCCGACCCTGGCCGACAAGATCAGCCTGCGCGTGTTCAAGGTGTCTGGCGAAACCAACACCGACGACCTGTCCCCTGCCCCGGACGCCTGGTCCCGTCCTGACATCCCGCTGCACGCCCTGGCCATGCTGAAAATGGCCCGTGACGGTATCGTGCCGGATGAGCAAGGCAAGACCGGCCCGATGAAGCAGATCGAAGAAATGCGCAGCCAAGGCTTCCCGATCGCCTACGTCGGTGACGTGGTCGGTACCGGTTCGTCGCGTAAATCGGCAACCAACTCGGTACTGTGGTTCTTCGGCGACGACGTGCCTTACGTGCCGAACAAGCGCGCTGGCGGCTTCTGCTTCGGCAGCAAGATCGCTCCAATCTTCTACAACACCATGGAAGATGCCGGCGCACTGCCAATCGAGTTCGACGTTACCAACATGAACATGGGCGACGTGATCGACCTGTACCCGCATGCTGGCAAAGTCACCAAGCACAACAGCGATGAAGTCCTGACCACCTTCGAAATGAAGACCCCGGTCCTGTTGGACGAAGTCCGTGCCGGCGGTCGTATCCCGCTGATCATCGGCCGCGGCCTGACCGAGAAGGCTCGCGCCGAGCTGGGTCTGCCACCTTCGACCCTGTTCAAGCTGCCGGAAGCGCCGGCTGAAAGCGACAAGGGCTACACCCTGGCGCAGAAAATGGTCGGCAAGGCCTGCGGCGTGGCTGGCGTTCGTCCAGGCACCTACTGCGAACCGAAGATGACCACCGTCGGCTCCCAGGACACCACCGGTCCTATGACCCGTGACGAACTGAAAGACCTGGCGTGCCTGGGCTTCTCCACCGATCTGGTAATGCAGTCGTTCTGCCATACCGCGGCTTATCCAAAGCCGATCGACGTGACCACCCACCACACCCTGCCTGACTTCATCATGACCCGTGGCGGTGTATCGCTGCGTCCAGGCGACGGTATCATCCACAGCTGGCTGAACCGTATGCTGCTGCCGGACACCGTCGGTACCGGTGGTGACTCCCACACCCGTTTCCCGATGGGCATTTCGTTCCCGGCCGGTTCCGGCCTGGTGGCGTTCGCCGCAGCCACCGGCGTTATGCCGCTGGACATGCCGGAATCGATCCTGGTGCGCTTCAAAGGTGAAATGCAGCCTGGCATCACCCTGCGTGACCTGGTTCACGCCATTCCTTACTACGCGATCCAGGCTGGCCTGCTGACCGTAGAGAAGAAAGGCAAGAAGAACGCCTTCTCCGGCCGCATCCTGGAAATCGAAGGCCTGGACAACCTGAGCATCGAACAGGCTTTCGAGCTGTCCGACGCCTCGGCTGAACGTTCGGCTGCCGGTTGCACCATCAAGCTGTCGAAAGAATCCATCACCGAGTACCTGAACTCCAACATCACCCTGCTGCGCTGGATGATCGGTGAAGGCTACGGCGATGCGCGTACCCTGGAACGTCGTGCCCAAGCGATGGAAGCCTGGGTTGCCAACCCTGAGCTGATGGTTGCCGATGCTGACGCCGAATACGCTGAAATCATCGAGATCGACCTGGCCGACATCAAGGAGCCTGTGCTCTGCGCGCCAAACGATCCGGACGACGCCCGTCTGCTGTCCAGCGTTGCTGGCGAGAAGATCGACGAAGTGTTCATCGGTTCGTGCATGACCAACATCGGTCACTTCCGCGCTGCCGGCAAACTGCTGGATCAGGTCAAGGGTCAGCTGCCAACCCGTCTGTGGCTGTCGCCGCCGACCAAGATGGACGCTCACCAACTGACCGAAGAAGGCTACTACGGCATCTACGGCAAGGCTGGCGCGCGCATGGAAATGCCGGGCTGCTCGCTGTGCATGGGTAACCAGGCACGTGTAGAGCCGAACTCGACCGTTGTGTCGACGTCGACCCGTAACTTCCCGAACCGTCTGGGTGACGGCGCGAATGTCTACCTGGCTTCGGCTGAGCTGGCGTCGGTGGCTTCCATCCTGGGTCGCCTGCCGACCGTCGAGGAGTACATGGAATACGCCGCGAAGATCAACACCATGGCCAGCGACGTGTATCGCTACCTGAGTTTTGACCAGATCGCCGAGTTCCGTGAAATTGCTGCAAGCGCCAACATTCCTGTGGTTCAAGCCTAAGGTTTTGTTGCTGTAAAGGAACGCCGCGTATCGCAAGGTACGCGGTGTTTTTTTATGCCTGCAGAAAATCGGGCAACCCGAGACAGCCCCAAATGGGCCGTAGGAACGGTCCTGTATTCGCGTCAGCAATATTTACACTTCGATACAGAGCATTCCGTCAGAACATTAAGCCATCCACAAACGTCAATGAATCCGCGGGATAGAGAGGTTTATTCGGACCACTGGAAGGCCCGTCGACTGTATCAAAATACAAAAACAGCGCCGCGAATAACAATGATTATCATTGGTTTCCGCATTTTAAATGGGTATCCTCCGCCTGCTTTTACTCAAGGCTGCGCAAAAGGACTCCCACTTGAAGTACGAATACAGCACAAAACCGCAATGGCTACTGACTCGCTGGAGCGAGGCACTCGGCACTCCCCTCTTCCAAGCCCATCGCATCACACTCGACTCCCTGATCAACACCTTGGCGCCAGCCGCCGAGCGCAGCTTCCAACGTTTGATTCAGGCGCTGTTCCGTGAGGGGTTACTGAACGCAAACGCCCTTGAGTACGACGACCACCACCGATGCTGGTTGACCCTCTGCAACCAAACCCGCCTGTGCTTCGACCATTTGCTCCCGGGGCGCATGAGCAGCTGGGACCTGCGTGGCAATATCACCGCACACAGCGGTGAATACCCACCTCACAAGGTCCAGTTCCCTTCGGAACTGCTGACCCTGCTCAACAACGATCTCCAGGCACCTGCCGCCCCCGAGGTGCTGCACCGCCTCAACGAAGAACTCGATGACAGCTTCACCAACGACACGCTGTGCCTGGCGTTCCATCAGCAGTGGACGCTCCAGTTGCACGAGGCCATGGACCCGGCACACAGCGACAATCTGCTGGGATGGCTCAAGGACGATCCACGCGTTGCCAACCCGACCTCGTTACTTGAGCAATGGGGCACCCTGGGCCACCCATGGCACCCCAACTACAAGACCAAGCTTGGCTTGAGCACCGACCAAGTCATCGATTTTTCACCGGAGTTCGAAGCCCGCTTTCCGGTGATCCTCTGCGCGCTGCACCGCCAGTTTGCCCATGTCGAATCACTGGCTGGCACCGCCGACTACTGGCAGTGGTGGCAAGCCCACTTTCCACAGGCGGCCCAGCAACTGACGGCTGAACTGACGCGCCAAGGCCTTGAGGCCGCAGACTACCTGCCGCTGCCTGCACACCCGTGGCAAGCCCGCCAGGAGCTGCCACAGACCTTTGCCAACGAAATCGGCGACCGGTTGTTGGTGCTGACCGACATCGTCGCATTTACCGCACATCCCACCATGTCGTTCCGCACCGTGTTGCCCGAGGGACGGCGTGATGCACCGATGGTCAAGCTGCCGGTTTCACTGCGCCTGACCAGCGTGCAACGCACCGTATCGCCACGCTCGGCGCGCATGGGCCCGCGCATCAGCCACTTGATGCAAACCATCCTGGCTCGCGAGCCGGAGGTTCAGAAGATTCTCGGCATCGTTCCCGAACGCATCGGCGTGCACTTCAAACCACAACCGGCAGACGACGAGCGCTCTCGTCACCTGGCGGTGCTGTACCGGGACAACCCGCTGAACCAACTGCAACCCGGGGAAATAGCGGTTCCGGTCGGCAGCCTGTTCGCCGTCGACCAGCACGGCCAGCCGCTGCTGCGACAGTGGGTGCATCTGGCACAGGGCAAGGACGATAGCGGCGCCATGCAAGCGTTCTTCCGTGATTACGTTGCGATTGCAGTGCCCGGCCTGCTGAATATGTACCTGCGCTACGGCGTGGCTTTCGAAGCCCACCAGCAGAACAGCTTCATGATCATGGCCGCAGACGGACAACTGAGCCGCCTGCTGTTGCGTGACTTCGGCGATATCCGTATCGACCGCAAGACGTTGCATGCGCAGGGCCTGGACATCGAATTGCATGACCCGAAGATGACGCTGTATGACGACGCAGGCTTCGTGCGCGACAAACTCCTGCACACGGTTTTCATGTGTCACCTGGGCGAGCTGGTGCTGCTCGGTGCCCGCGAATTCGACGTCCCCCAGGCGCTGCTGTGGGGTGAACTGGCTTCACAGGTCAGCCAATGCTTCGACGACCTGCGCGGCCAGGTCGAACCGCAGCGCTGGGCCACGGAACGCCAGGCCTTGCTGGAACAGGACTGGCCGGCCAAATCGTTCATGCGCATGCGCTTGCTGGAGAGCCATGCCGATATCGTCGGGCGCCTGTGCAACCCGCTGAGCGTTCAAGTCGATGGCAACTAACAGCGCAGCCCTGCGGTTGCTGGTCTGCATTCAACTGGTGTCCATGGGCGCCATGGAAATGAGCGGCCCTTTCTGGCCCTTGCAGATCCAGAAACTGCTTGGCATCGCCAACGCCCAGTACACCGGCCTGCTGTCTTCACTGGTGTACGCCGGGCCGATGATGGCGGCGATGGTGCTGACCCCCGCCTGGGGGCGCCTGGGTGATCGAACCGGCCACAAGCCCATGATCATTCGGGCGTTGCTGGCGCTGGCAGTGTGTCAGGCCCTGGCCGCAATCACCTTCGATCCATGGCTATTGGTGGGCATCAGGGTGGCGCAAGGGGCGCTCGCCGGGTTTATTGCAGCGGCCCAAGCCTACGCTCTGGCCTGCTGTGGTGACGGGGGGCGCGGGCAAATTCTTGCCCGCCTGCAATCGGCGACGGCCGTTGGCTCACTGGCCGGCCCAGTGCTGGGTGGCTGGCTGATGGATGTCTCGGGGTTCGCGTTGCTGTGCTACAGCGCCACCGTCATTTGCCTGTTGTGCGCGGCGATCAGTGTGTTTTTACCCAGCGATACGCAGCGCGTAACACACAAGCAAAAACCGGCACATACCCAGCTACCCAAAGGTTGGCTGGGAGCGATGCTCGGCGTCATCGTGCTGATTCAAGCGGCCAAAATGATGCCGCAGCCGTTCTATGCCTTATACGTGGCAGACATCCTGCACGCGCCCGCCTGGCTGATCGGCGCCAGTTATGCCGCCAGCGCCGCCACGCTCGCACTGTCCGCGCCGCTTTGGGGTCGGTTATTCGACCGCCATCAACCGGCGCACACCCTGCGTGTCATTGAATGGGTTGCCTGGGCCTGCGCACTGACCCTGGCTTTTACCGCGGTCGCCAGTGAATGGATGGGCTTTATTGCCAGCCGCTTGCTCTGGGGCGTATGGCAAGGCGCGCTACTGCCCGTCGCTTACACCTTGATCGCCAACACGGTCGCGTCCAGCCAACAAGGCTTCGCGCTGGGCCTGGGCAACAGCGCCGCCAAAGCTGGCGCGTTGTGCGGAGCCCTGATCGGTGGCATCGGCATGGGCCTCATTGGGTTGGCACACAGCTTCTGGCTCGTCGCCCTCACGTACGCGTTGGCTGCACTGGGTATTCGCGCCATTCGGTCTTTCTCAAAAATGCCAGAAACGACTGTTTCCACAACCAACACTTCTCAACACTAAAAAAGAAAAAAATGAAAAAAATCCAACTTTCTATCCTGTTGCCCTTTATCGGCTCGTTGAGCACCCCGGCGTGGGCTGATCAAACCGAAACGGCGCCCACCACGCCCAATGCCATGCAGTTACAGGAAGTGGTGGTGTCCGCCACCCGTACAGAGGCCAGTATCGCCTCGATTCCCGGCTCTGTGCAGGTGATCAGCCAAGAGCAGATCACCCAGCAAACCGGTGCGGGACGACGCGTCTCTGACATCCTCGGCCAACTGGTTCCGGGTATTTCCCCCTCCACCGGAGGCATGAGTAACTTCGGCCAGACTCTGCGCGGGCGAAACACCCTCGTGCTGATCGACGGGGTTTCCCAGAACTCGACGCGAGACAACTTCCGCCAGCTCAACAGCATCGCCCCGGAAAGCATCGAGCGCATCGAAGTGATTTCCGGCGCCAGCAGTGTGTACGGAGCGGGCGCATCCGGCGGCATCATCAACATCATCACCAAGCGCAACAACGGTGAGGAGTTGGCATTCAGCAGCAAGATTGGCCTGACTTCCGGCAACAACCTCAACAAGAAAGGTTTTGCCTACGACGTGTTCCAGAGCGCCACCGGGCGCAAGGACGCGCTGGACTGGTACGTATCGGCCAACGGCGTACAGCGCAACGATCAATTTGACGGTAACGGCCACCGCATCCCCCAGGACACGTCCCAGGGCAGCAACATGGACACCGACACCTATGACCTGCAAGGTCGCTTCGGCTACGAGCTGGACGCTGACAAGAAAATCAGCCTGTCGCTGCAGGACTACAAAGACCAACAAGATACCCACTACACCAAGAACCCACGCATCACCAGCGAAGCCGTCGCGGTAAAAGGCCTGGACCTGGATGACCAACCGTTCACTCACAACCAGGCCGTCAACCTCAACTACACCGACAAGGATTTCTACGGCCAGGGCTTGCAGGTCGAAAGCTATTGGCGGCGCGCCGACGCCTTGTTCTTTCCGGACCTGTCACGGGGCAGAGCCGGGATTTCCGACAACAATAGCGTGCAGGATGTGTACGGCCTGCGGGCAGCCATCGAAAGCGCCATGCCGGACATCGGCCCGGCCACCGGCACGCTGGTCTGGGGCGCCGATTACAATCACGAAACCTCAACCCAGCGCGGTGACCAATACCGGGTCAATGGGCTGAGCTACACCAAGACCGGTACGACCTTTGAAATGGGGCCGGACATCACGACCACCAACAAGGCCATCTTCGGTCAACTGTCCTACGACATTGGCGATTGGACACTGCGTGGCGGCGTGCGCCGCGAATGGATCGACAGCGAGATTTCCGACAGCATCGCCTACGGGGAAATCGTCCAGACAGGCAATCGGGCGACCCTCCCCGGCGGCACCCTGAAATACAACGACACCCTGTACAACCTCGGCGCGGTGTACCACTTGAGCGAAAATCAGGACGTGTTCGCCAACTTCAGCCAAGGCTTTTCCCTGCCGGATATCCAGCGTTTCCTGCGTGACGTCAACAGCACCTTTGACATCCAGAAACTCAATGCCCAGGCACTCAAGGTCAACAGCTATGAGTTGGGATGGCGTGGCAACTGGGACAAGTGGCAGGCCAGCGTCACGGCGTACGAGAACACTTCGGACGTCACCCAGTTCTATGACGCCAACGACCGCGTACTGCGCTTGATCAACCAGAAAGAACGCGTGCGCGGCGCGGAAACAACGCTGACCTATAACGTGACGGATCAATGGTCGGTGGGCGGCACTTACGCGTACGCCAAGGGCGAGACCAACCAGAACGGCAAATGGATCGACCTGCCTGCCACGCGTATTTCACCGGCCAAGACAACTGCCTTCGTGGGTTACGACCGTGGCGACTACAACCTGCGCCTGCAAGGCATGCGACTGGCCAACTATGACGCCGCGTTCGACGATAACAACGGTCGCGATATCAAGGGCTACACGTTGTTCGACCTGCTAGGTTCGGTAGCGTTGCCGGTGGGTCGCCTGGAGGGCGGGGTCTACAACCTGACCAACCGCAACTACCAGAACATGTTTGCCCAGGCCAACGCCCGCGCGCCCTACCCGAATGCTGAAGGCCGTACGTTCAGCCTGAGTTATGCCGTCGACTGGTAATAACCTCTGCACGCGGGAGCGAGCTCCCGCTGATCAAGCAAGGCTCGCCTTCCGGGTGGGCCTTGACCGTCGCGATCACCGCCCGCAACTCAGCCTTGCTTTGCTCCAGGCGCGCCTGTATCACCTCGATTTCCTCGATCTTTCGCTCAAGCCCGAAGACAATCTCTGCCCGCCTGGCCTCGCTAGGCGAGGCATCCGGCATCAGCTGTTTCAGCTCCTGCAAACTGAAACCTGCGCGCTGAGCGCCTTGGATCAACTGCAACGCCTGCAGGGTTTGGGGCGCATAACGGCGATAGCCATTGGCTTGCCGTTCAACCTGGATAAGACCCTCAGCCTCGTAAAAGCGAATTTTTGAGGCCGACAGGCCGCTGAGTTTTGCCAACTCGCCGATATTCATGCTTTACCCGCTTGACCTTAAAGTGACCTTTAAGCTTAGCCTGAGCGCTCCCATTGTGAGGAGTCAAGCATGTCGCCCTTTGAAGCGTTGCAATTGCCCAACGGCCAGCTCATCAGTAACCGCATCGCCAAGGCGGCGATGGAAGAGAACATGGCGGATGCACACCAGGCGCCTTCCGAGGCTTTGATGCGCCTGTATCAAGCCTGGGCAGACGGCGAACCCGGCCTGATCCTGACCGGCAACGTGATGATCGACCGCCACGCCATGACCGGCCCCGGCGGCGTGGTGCTGGAAGACGAACGTCACCTGGACAAGTTTCGCCAATGGGCCACGATTGGCCGGGCCAAGGGCGCGCAGTTCTGGGTACAGCTCAACCACCCGGGCCGACAGACCATGGCCAACCTCGGCCAGCCAGCACTGGCACCTTCTGCGGTGGCCCTCGATCTCGGCGGCTTTTCGAAGATGTTCGCCCAACCCAAGGCGATGACCGAGGACGATATACAGGACGTCATCTCGCGCTTCGCCACCAGCGCGCGTCTTGCCGAAAAAGCCGGTTTCAGCGGCGCGCAGATCCATGCCGCCCACGGCTACCTGCTCAGCCAGTTTCTCTCGCCCTTGTGCAACCAGCGCACGGACCGCTGGGGCGGTAGCGTGGAAAACCGTGCGCGGCTGCTGCTGGAGGTGGTCAAGGCCGTGCGCGCCGCCGTGAGCCCGGACTTCTGCGTGGCGGTAAAACTCAACTCCGCCGACTTCCAGCGTGGCGGGTTTGACGCCGCCGACGCCCGCGCCGTGGTCGAGCTGCTCAACCCCCTGGCCATCGACCTGCTGGAGTTGTCCGGCGGCAGCTACGAAGCCCCGGCCATGCAAGGCGAGGCTCGCGACGGACGCACTTTGGCCCGCGAAGCCTATTTCATCGAGATGGCCAGCGACCTGGCGAAAGTCGCCAGCATGCCGGTGATGGTCACCGGCGGTATCCGCCGTTTGCCAATCGTCCAGCAAGTTCTGGACAGCGGCATCGCCATGGCCGGAATCGCCACCGCCCTGACCCTGGAGCCGCACCTGATCAAGCAGTGGCGCGCTGGCCGCGATCTCAACCCGCAACTGCCGCCGATCCGCTGGAAGCGCAAACCCCTGGCCAGCCTGGCGAACATGGCAGTGGTGCGCTATCAGCTTCGCCGCCTGAGCCGTGGCCGCCAGCCGAACCCCGGGGTGGCGCCGCTGCTGGCATTGATAAAAGACCAACTGTTTATCGCCCGTCGCACCCGCCAATATCGAGCCGCGATGACCAATTCTTCACATTGAGCGGGGAGCATTCAGCGCTATGGAACTGTCCTCTACTGATCAGCAGCTTTTTACCCTCACTGACGATTGGAGTTCTTCATGGCGAAAATCACCCTGGCCCAGCAACTGGCGACCACCCTTGAACAGGCGGGCATCAAGCGCATCTGGGGCCTGACCGGCGACAGCCTCAACGGCCTGACCGACTCCCTGCGCACCATGGACAGCATCGAGTGGATGCACGTGCGCCACGAAGAAGTGGCCGCGTTCGCCGCCGGTGCCGAAGCTGCCGCCACCGGCGAATTGACCGTATGCGCCGGCAGCTGCGGCCCCGGCAACCTGCACTTGATCAATGGCCTGTTCGACTGCCATCGCAACCATGTGCCGGTGCTGGCCATCGCCGCACAGATCCCCTCCTCCGAGATCGGCCTGAACTACTTTCAGGAAACCCATCCCCAGGAACTGTTCAAGGAGTGCAGTCACTTCATCGAGCTGGTAACCAACCCCGAACAAATGCCCCACGTGCTGCATCGCGCCATGCGCTCGGCGATCCTCAACCGCGGCGTGGCGGTGGTGGTGATTCCGGGCGACGTGTCGCTGCTGGAAGTGGAAGACAAATTCAAACCATGGCCGGCCCTGCTGGCGCCGCGCACCCTGCCGGCAGAACAGGACCTGCAACGTCTCACTGAGATCCTCGAACACAGCGGCAAAGTCACCCTGCTGTGCGGCAGTGGCTGTGCCGGCGCCCACGATGAGGTGGTAGCCCTGGCCGACGCCCTCGGTGCACCGGTGGTTCACGCCCTGCGCGGCAAAGAGCATGTGGAGTGGGATAACCCGTTCGACGTCGGCATGACCGGCCTGATCGGCTTCAGCTCCGGTTACCACGCCATGCTCAACTGCGACACGCTGATCATGCTCGGCACCGACTTCCCGTACCGCCAGTTCTACCCGACTGACGCGAAGATCATCCAGGTCGACCGCAACCCGCAGGCATTGGGCCGACGTGCCACCCTGGACTTGGGGATTGCTGCCGACGTCAGCGAAACGATTCAAGCGCTGTTGCCGCGCCTGACCCGCAAGACGGATCGCAGCTTCCTCGAAACCTCACTCAAGCATTATGAGAAAGCGCGCCAAGGCCTGGATGACCTGGCGGAACCGTCAAAGGCTGGCCGGCCGATTCATCCGCAATACGTCGCGCGCCTGCTCAGTGAGCTGGCGGATGACGATGCGATCTTCACCGCCGACGTGGGTTCGCCTACGGTGTGGGCAGCGCGCTACCTGAAGATGAACGGCAAGCGCCGGTTGATCGGCTCGTTCAACCACGGCTCGATGGCCAACGCCATGCCCCAGGCCATCGGCGCACAAGCCGCGTTTCCCGGGCGCCAGGTGATTTCGATGTCTGGCGACGGTGGCTTTACCATGCTGATGGGGGACTTCATCAGTCTGGCGCAGTTGAACCTGCCGGTGAAACTGGTGGTGTTCAACAACTCATCCCTGGGCTTCGTCGCCATGGAGATGAAAGCTGCGGGCTATCTGGACACCGGCACCGAGCTGAAGAATCCGGACTTTGCCGCCATGTCCAACGCCATGGGCATCCTCGGCATTCGGGTAGAGCAGTCCGAAGACCTCGAGCCAGCCCTGCGCCGCGCCCTGGCCCACGACGGCCCGGTGCTGGTGGATGTGGTCACCGCCACCCAGGAACTGGTGATGCCGCCCAGCATCAAGCTGGAACAGGCCAAGGGCTTCAGCCTGTACATGCTCAAGGCGGTGATGAGCGGGCGCGGTGATGAGGTGATCGAGTTGGCGAAAACCAACTGGCTGCGTTAATAGCGCCGTAGTGGCCGACCATGCGGCCTGACCGCAGATAAAAAAGACCCCGCTTAAATAGCGTAATGCTGTTCACTTAAGCGGAGCAGCCTTACGGTCTACTGGAAATCGGGTTTTTGAGATCTTCACC
>NZ_JAAAFU010000037.1:0-29027 GCF_019352905.1 Pseudomonas sp. Xaverov 83
GGCAAAGACCTTTTGGTTACTTTTGGGGCGTTTGCCAAAAGTGACCCGCTGTAAGAGCGGAACCCTAAGCGGCCGTTACCGCAGCAACGGATATGTACACAATCAAAACCCTACGTAGCCGGCCGAATCGCCTTAATCAGCGACTGCAACGAATACCCCAACCGCGACGCCAACCCCTCAGCCCGCGCAGACACCGCAGCCAGATCAAGCTCCTGATCCAGGTCCGCCGGCACCAAAAGAATCACATTCCCCTCCTTCACCGGCAGCTCCCAATAATGCCGGTGATACAACCCACGCAACAACGCCGCGCCCAACGGCTTGCCGTCATCGGTAGCCCACTGATTAATCACCAACCACCCACCAGGATTCAACTTCTTCTGGCAATTCTCCAGAAACGTCCAGGCCAGGTGCCCCACCCCGGGACCAACATCCGTATACAGGTCGACAAAAATCAGGTCCGCCGACTCAGCGGAAGGCAGCAATTCCAAAGCATCCCCAACCCGGATATACAGCCGAGGATCATCATCCAGCCCCAAGTACTCAATGGCCAGACGCGGCACATCAGGCCGCAACTCAATGGCCTCAACATCTTCCAAAGGCAAAAACTTCAGGCACGCCTGAGTCAACGTCCCGGCGCCCAAGCCCAGGAACAACGCACTCTCCGGCTGCTCATGGCACAACGCCCCAATCAGCATCGCCCGGGTGTAGTCATACTCGAGCCAACTCGGGTCAGCGGTAAACACACAACTCTGCTCAATGGCATCGCCAAACTCGAGAAAGCGGTAATCGGCCACTTCCAGCACGCGGATCATGCCGAAGTCATCATGGACCTCGGCCAGCAGGCGCTCGACGCGCTCCTCAGACATTGCAACTCCTAACGGCGTGCCAACGGGAAAGGCGGGATTGTCGGCGAACCGGCAGCAGCAGGTCACGTACTAATTGCTGATAACATGACCGCCCGACCGCAAATCACTCGAGTTCATGATGAGCCAACCCTGGAGCCCCGACAGCTGGCGCGCCCTGCCGATCCAGCAACAACCCCAGTACCCTGACGCTGCGCATTTGGCGCAGGTCGAGCAGAACCTGGCGAGTTATCCGCCACTGGTGTTTGCCGGTGAGGCCCGTGAATTGCGCCGTCAGTTTGCCGAGGTAACCCAGGGTCGCGCTTTCCTGTTGCAAGGTGGCGATTGCGCCGAGAGTTTTGCCGAGTTTTCGGCGGCAAAAATTCGCGACACCTTCAAGGTGCTGCTGCAGATGGCGATTGTGATGACCTTCGCCGCCGGTTGCCCAGTGGTCAAGGTCGGGCGCATGGCTGGCCAGTTCGCCAAGCCGCGTTCTTCCAACGATGAAACCATCGACGGCATCACCCTGCCCGCCTACCGTGGCGATATCGTCAACTGCATCGGTTTCGACGAAAAAAGCCGCGTGCCGGACCCTGACCGCCTGCTGCAGTCTTACCACCAGTCCACCGCCACCCTGAACCTGCTGCGGGCGTTTGCCCAGGGCGGCTTTGCCGACCTGCACCAGGTGCACAAGTGGAATCTGGACTTCATCGCCAACTCGGCCTTGGCCGAGAAGTACAGTCAACTGGCCGACCGTATCGATGAAACCCTGGCGTTCATGCGCGCCTGTGGCATGGACAGCTCGCCGCAACTGCGGGAAACCAGTTTCTTCACCGCCCACGAGGCGTTGCTGCTGAATTACGAACAAGCCTTCGTGCGCCGCGACAGCCTGACCAACGACTATTACGACTGCTCGGCACACATGCTGTGGATCGGTGACCGCACCCGTCAACTGGACGGTGCCCACGTCGAATTCCTGCGCGGGGTGAACAACCCGATCGGGGTCAAGGTCGGCCCGAGCATGAATCCCGATGACCTGATCCGCCTGATCGACATCCTCAATCCGGATAACGACCCAGGCCGCCTGAACCTGATTGCGCGCATGGGGGCGAACAAGGTCGGCGACCATCTGCCGAACCTGATCCGCGCGGTGCAACGTGAAGGCAAGCAGGTGCTATGGAGTTCCGACCCGATGCACGGCAACACCATCAAGGCCAGCAGCGGCTACAAGACCCGGGACTTCGCGCAGATCCTCAGTGAGGTGAAGGAGTTCTTCCAGGTGCATGAAGCCGAAGGCACGTATGCCGGCGGGATTCATATCGAGATGACCGGCCAGAATGTCACCGAGTGCATCGGCGGCGCGCGGCCGATTACCGAAGACGGACTGTCGGACCGCTATCACACCCACTGCGACCCACGGATGAATGCCGATCAGTCGCTGGAATTGGCGTTCCTGATCGCCGAGACGCTAAAACAGGTCAAGCGCTAAGAGCGCCACCCGCAACCGTGCCGCACTGGCCCGCTGGCAATTGAGCTGAATCTGCTCAAGCCCGAGCCAGTCGGCCATCTGCCGCAGATTCAGGGCCAGCGCCTGCATCCCCTCCTCGTCCAGCCCCGGCTCTTCCTCGTGAACGGCATGCACCGCCAAGCGTCCGGCCGCCCGCTCCGCCCTTAGATCCACGCGCGCGGCGATTCGCTCGTTGTGCAGGAACGGCAACACGTAATAGCCGTACACCCGCTTGTCCTGAGGCGTGTAGATCTCCAGCCGATAGCGGAAATCGAACAAACGCTCGGTACGGCTGCGCTCCCAGATCAGCGAATCAAAAGGCGATAACAGCGCGCTGGCGGGCACCTTGCGCGGGACTTTTGGCTCGGGCAGGCAATAAGCCGGCTGTTTCCAGCCCTGGACCTCACACGTGATCAATTGCCCGTCTTCGACCAGTTCCGCCAGGCGCCCACGGCTGTCGGCCGGGTCGAGGCGGAAGTAGTCGCGCAGGTCTTTTTCGGTGCCCACACCCAATGCCGTGGCGCTATGCAGCAGTAAGCCCCGCTGCGCTTCGGCCTCGTCCAACGGGGCTTGCCGGAGAACGTCGGCCGGAATCACGCGCTCCGGCAGGTCATACAGCCGCTCAAAACCGCGACGCCCGGCGACGGTCACCTGGCCGGCGGCAAACAGCCATTCCAACGCGTGCTTTTCATCGCTCCAGTCCCACCAGGGGCCGGCGCGCTCCTCGCGGGTCGACAAACTGCCCGCACCCAGGGCGCCTTGTTGTTCGACGATGCCCAGCACCCGGGCGATGGTGGCCTGCTGCTCGCGACCAAAACGCGCCATTTGCTGATAAATCCCTTGCCCCCGGGCCGCCCGCTCCATGCGCCAGCGCATCAACGGGTACAGCGCCATGGGTAACAGCGAAGCCTCATGCCCCCAATACTCGAACAGCGAACGCCGCCGCCCCGAACTCCAGGCGGCCTGTTCAAGAATCAACGGAGAGTAGTTACCCAGCCGGGAAAACAGCGGCAGGTAGTGCGAGCGCACCACCGCATTCACCGAGTCAATCTGCAATACACCCAAACGCTCAACCAGGCGGTTGACCTGTGCGGCCTTGATCGACGCCGGCGGCTGGCGCCCGGAAAAGCCTTGGGCAGCCAGCGCCAGGCGCCGCGCCTGCTTGAGGGAAAAGGATAACTCTGCGGGCATGTGACTCTCCTTGTGTGCTCGCGAACCACCCTACTGCATCCCGCGTCATTTTCGCAGCGGATCTTCCCAAAAGTGCCGGCGGCTTTCCTGCTCGACATCGCCACGGTTGAGCCCGATGTCCTTGAGCGCCTCATCGCTCATGCTCATCAACAGCTGGCGTTCACGGTGCACGGCCAGCCACCGGGAACCCAGTTGGAGCAGCCCGGAAAACGGCCGCTTCGCCATCAGCACAAAACCTCTTTGACCTTTCATCATCTCGCCCTCCAGTGGGGATGACTGAAGTCTGTGCCTGGCGCTATGATCAATCCAACGAATGTTTCTTATGCAATACATCTCGGAGATTGATCGATTGTCCAGCTACCCGAGTATCGACACTGAAGTGCTGCGCACCTTCGTCGCCATCGCTGATCAGGGTGGTTTCACCCGCGCTGGCGAGCAGGTCAACCGCACGCAGTCGGCGGTGAGCATGCAGATGAAACGCCTGGAAGAAGACGTGTTGCAGCGCAAGTTGTTCGAGCGCGATGGCCGTCAGGTGCGGCTGACGCCCGAAGGCCAGGTGCTGCTGGGCTATGCCCGCAGGATCCTGAAGCTGCACAGCGAGGTGTTCAACACCCTGCGTGAGCCGCACATGGTCGGGCTGGTGCGCATCGGCACCCCGGACGATTATGTGATGCGCTACTTGCCGGGGATTCTCAAGCGCTTCTCCAAGGCTTACCCGCTCATCCAGATTGAAATGCACTGCGAATCGTCGCCGGTGCTGATGCAGCGCCGGGATCTGGACTTGACGGTTATCAGCCGCGAACCGGGGAATGAAATCGGCGAACTGCTGCGCCATGAACGCATGGTCTGGGTAGCGGCACCTTGCTTCTGCATGGATGAGCACAGCGCCCTGCCCTTGGCGATTTCCGGCCTCGACAGCTTTTGCACACAATGGGCACGCGCTGCACTGGACGCCCAAGGCCAGGAATATCGACTGGCATATCACAGCTCTAACGGTGCCGCGATCCTGGCGGTGGTGGGAGCAGGCCTGGCAGTCACGATCAACATGGAAAGCCTGGTGACCGAAGACCTGCGCATATTGGGCGCGGCGGATGGTTTTCCGCCGTTGCCTTCGGTCAATCTGCGGCTGTTGCGCAACCCACGCACCACTTCACCGATCACCGAATGCCTCGCCGAATACATCCTCGAAGGCTTCAAACTTTAAAGGTCAGCATCACCGCGCAAACCGCCAGGAACCCACAGAACAGCCCGCGCAACATACGCTCCGGCATGGCGTGGGCGACTTTCACCCCCCAACTGATGCTGAGCAAGCCGCCGACGGCCAGGGGCACGCCGATCAGCCAATCCACTTCGTGGTGCCAGGCGTAGGTCACCAGAGTCACGCTGGTGCTCGGCAAGGCCAGGGCCAGCGACAGCCCCTGGGCGACCACCTGGCTGGTGCCGAAGATGCTGGTCAGCACCGGTGTGGCCACCACCGCTCCGCCTACTCCGAATAAGCCGCCCATGGACCCCGACGCCGCCCCCAGCACCCCCAGCCACGGCCAGGAGTAGCGCATCTGCGCCGAAGGCGGTGCATTGTGGGTAAACATTCGCAGCAGGTTGTAGGACGCCAATGCCAGCAAAAAGACGATAAAGCCCACGCGCATCACGTCTGCATCGATCCCCACCGCCCAGATCGAGCCCAGCCAGGCGAAGGAAAACCCCATCACGCCCAGCGGTAATGCGTGGCGCAGTTCAATCCGGTTGCGTTGGTGATAACGCCACAACGCGAGCATCACGTTCGGCACCACCATCACCAGAGCTGTCCCTTGGGCAATCTGTTGGTCCAGGCCAAAAAACACACCCAACACTGGAATTGCAATCAACCCACCACCAATGCCGAACAAGCCGCCGACAGTGCCCAACGCGACACCCAGTGCCAAATACAAGGCTAAATCTGCCACCACTTCGCTCCCGCCATTCCCGAGCCTTGCATGCTACGCAGTCCGCCCTGGCGCGGAAACGCACAGCAACGCACAATGGCTGTGCCAACTTCGCATAAGCAGCCGCTGATGAACCCTAATACGCTGACCGACCAACTGAGCCTGTTTCTGGATGTACTGGAAGCGGGCAGCTTTTCCGCCGCTGCGCGACGTCATCCGCTCACGCCCTCGGCGGTGGCGCGGCGTATCGACAGCCTGGAAAGCTCGGTGGGCAGCCGGCTGTTCCAACGCAGCACCCATGCGGTGGTGCCAACGCCCGCCGGCCTGGCGTTTGCCGAGCGCGCCCGCCGGATTGTCAGCGAGTTGCAACTGGCGCGGGCCGAAGCGGTGTCGCTGAGCCATGCGCCTGAAGGGTTGATCCGCGTGGACGCCCCGGCTGCCTTCGGGCGGCGCCACTTGGCGCCTGCCATTGGTGACTTTCTTAACGTGTACCCGGGCCTCGACGTACATCTGCATCTGATCGACAGCTTTGTCGACATGCAGGGCGAGCATTTGGGCAAAGTCGACCTGGTGCTGCGGGCCGGGCATATCGTCGACACCCGGCTGATCGCCACGCCCCTGGCCAGTATCGTGCGCATCGCCTGCGCCAGCCCGGGATACCTGAAAAGCCGTGGCACTCCGACCCATCCCAGCCAGTTGAACGAACACGACGGCCTGGACTGGGAAGGCCTGGCACCGATGTTCGCCTGGCGATTTGAACTGGACGGCCGCAAGACCACCTACCGCCCGCAACGCATTCGCATGAGCGCCAACAACGCCGAAGCCCTGCTCTCCGGGGCGCTGGCCGGACTTGGCGTTGCCCACCTCCCTACCTGGCTCGCCAGTGAATACCTGGTGCGCGGCGAACTGGTGCCGCTGTTCTGCGAGAACGGCTTGCCGACGCCTGAAACCGCCGGCATCTATGCCCTGCGCCTGGAGCAACACGCCAACGCCCGCAGCCGGTTATTGCTGGAATACCTCAAGGCGCGCTTCAGCCCCGTACCGCCGTGGGATCTTGCGTTGCAAAGCGCCTTTGGCTGACCGAGCGAACAGAATTGTCTGGCGCGTTAAACATTTGCCCGCTAGATTCGAAGCCAGATACGTTTTAAGGCACCGCCATGACCAAGCCCCTCGATACCTGCGAATCCTTGTTGCTCGACAACCAACTGTGTTTTGCCCTGCATTCCACCTCGTTGTTGATGACCAAGGTCTACAAACCCCTGCTGCAAGCCCTCGGCCTCACCTACCCGCAGTACCTGGCGATGATGGTGCTGTGGGAAGAGGATGGATTGACCGTCGGCGAAATCAGCAATCGCCTGCTGACGGATCCCGGCTCCCTGACGCCGCTGCTCAAGCGCCTGGAGGCCGAAGGCCTGCTCAGCCGGACCCGCAGCCGTGAAGACGAGCGTGTGGTGGTGGTTGAGTTGACCGATGCCGGGTGTGCGCTGCGGGACAAGGCGATGGATATTCCGCAGTGCATTCTGGGCGCCAGCGGGATGGACATCGAACAACTGCGCAAGCTCCAGGGGGATTTACTCGCGCTGCGGAAAAACCTGCAAGTCTCCCTCTAAAGGCACCACGCATCAAAAATGTGGGAGCGGGCTTGCTCGCGAATGCGGTGTGACAGTCACTAGATGCATTGACTGATCCACTGCATTCGCGAGCAAGCCCGCTCCCACATTTGTTTGTGCAGAGCCTCGCCATCAAGGCAGGCAAAATATTTTCAAAATATATATTGCGCGCTAACTATTTGCGCGATACATTCACCGCACCACTTACTTAGCGCACAAACAATTAGCGCAAATACAAACAAGGAAATCACCATGCAAACTCTCTATACCGCAGTAGCCACCGCCACCGGCGGCCGTGATGGTCGCGCTGTTTCCAACGACAATATCCTCGACGTAAAACTCTCCACGCCAAAAGAGCTGGGCGGCGCGGGTGGCCAGGCCACCAACCCGGAACAACTGTTCGCCGCCGGTTATTCCGCCTGCTTTATCGGCGCCCTGAAATTCGTCGCCAGCCAGACCAAACGCAAGATCCCGGATGACGCTTCGATCACTGCCCATGTCGGCATCGGTCAAATCCCCGGCGGTTTCGGCCTGGACATCGACCTGCACGTCAGCCTGCCCGGCCTGGCCCAGGACGAAGCACAAAGCCTGGTCGACGCGGCCCACCAGGTCTGCCCGTACTCCAACGCCACCCGTGGCAACGTCGATGTGCGCCTGCACGTGACCGTTTGATCCAAACCGCGCCCACAAAAAAGCCCGACTCATGGTCGGGCTTTTTTTGTCGTACCGGTGGCGCAAGAATTACTTCTTGGCGCGACCTTTGTACGAACCACCTTCACGGGTGTCGATCTCGATCAGGTCGTCGATTTCGATGAAATCGGCCACTTGCAGTTCGGTACCGTTAGCCAGTTTGGCAGGCTTCATCACCTTGCCCGAAGTGTCGCCGCGAGCGGAACCTTCGGTGTAGGCAACCTTACGCACGATAGTGGTCGGCAGCTCTACGGAAACCAGACGGTCTTCGAAGAAGATAGCTTCGCAGACGTCTTCCATGCCTTCTTCCACGAATGGCAGAACGGCTTCGATGTCTTCAGCGTTCAGCTCGTACATGGTGTAGTCGGTGGTGTCCATGAACGTGTAGGTGTCGCCGCTGATGAAGGACAGGGTCGCTTCTTTGCGGTCGAGGATCACGTCGTCCAGTTTGTCATCGGCGCTGTAGACGATCTCGGTCTTGTAACCGGTCAGCAGGTTCTTCAGCTTGGTCTTCATGATTGCGCTGTTACGACCAGACTTGGTGAACTCAGCTTTCTGAACCAGCCAAGGGTCGTTTTCGAGACGGATCACTGTACCGGGTTTCAGTTCTTTACCAGTTTTCATTGCGAATATCCGAAATTTGGATGGGATTTACAAAAATCAAGGTCGCGTATCATATCCAATTTACATAAAACTGTACCAGCGCCGTCGCAAGATCGGTCCGCAAGCCTTGTTCCAGAGCCCATTTCTCGGCATTCGCGGTCACTTCCGGCCAGTGTTCCAGCAGTATTTTCCAGCTATTTGCCATATCGCCATCAGCGTTCCAGGCCTGCCAAAGGCTGACCAACGCGGTTTTCGCGGCCGGTGACAAGCCTTCGGTATACAGCTCGAGAAAGGCGTCCAGCTTGTCCAGGTGAATGTCTTCGTCCTGGCGATAGATATGCCACAACAACGGCCGCCCGGCCCATTGCGCCCGCACAAACGAGTCTTCGCCGCGCACGGCGTTGAAGTCGCAGCACCACAACAGGCGGTCGTATTGCTCCTGGCGCACGAACGGCAGCACTTGCACGGTCAACCCGTCGCGCCGGTGCACGTCGCCTGTTTTCAATGACTCGACACCCAGCCAACGCTGTACGTCACCGAGGATCCGCCCTTCCGGCACCAGCAGATGAGTGGCGCGCCCATCGGCGGCCAGCACGTCGAGCCAACTGGCCAGCCCGGTGTTTTCATAGGCGAACAACGACATCAGTCGCGCGCCGGCGGCCGGGGAAACCCCAAGGGCCTGCAGAAACTGCTGCCGGGCGGCGGCGTCTTGCTGGAAGGCCTCGCGCTGCTCCAGCAGCCCCGCCTCACGCAGTAAACCTCCGGTGCCGGGACGGAATCCGGGAAAGAAGAAGTACTTTTGCACGCCTTTGAATTTCACCGACGGCAAACCGTGGCAACCCACGACCCAATCCTCGGCGCTCAGGTAATCCAGGTTCATCCACAGCGGCGTGCGTTCGCGCGCAGCCATCGCTTCCATATAGTCAGGCGGCAATTGGCAGGCGAACGCGGCGATCACCACGTCTGCCGCGTCGGTCGCCGGCCAGTCGGAGGGCCAGTAGCGCACGTCAACGCCCTCTTGCCATTGCTGGTGCACCTGCACATCAATCTCGGGGCACATGCGCTCAAACGCCCGCAGGTCATCGACCCACAGGCGCACCCCACAATCGTGTTCCGCCACCAATTGCCGGGCCAGGCGCCAGGTCACGCCGATGTCGCCGTAGTTGTCGACGACGCTGCAAAAAATATCCCAGCGGGCTTTCATTCCGGGCTCCAACGCTCAAAGGCTCGATTGTCCGTATAAATGCCTCGATTGCGAAGGGTTGATCGCGATTATTCTGCGCGCGGCTGTGGGACAATCGGCGCCATGCCGCACGTGCCTGCCAGGAGGCCACCATGTCTGATCGTTCGTTCTCGCTGTTCAAACTCAGTATCGCCTTGGCCTTCGGCCTGTGGCTGGGGTTTATCGCCATTGTGCTGAGCCTGTGGCTGGCGTCCCGCTACCTGCCTGAGCAAACCGTAGCGCCGGTGGCCCGAGTGGTGCAGCAACTGGGCAAGCCGGAGGTGGTTGCACCGGAGCCGCCTAACCGGATGTTCGAGCAGTACCAGGAGAACCTGCGCAAGCAGGAGCAACAGCAGACCCTGGACCAGGCCCGCAACAACCCGCGCAACCTGTCCAACCCCAAATGCCAGTTCTGGCTGCAACAGGACCAGAACGCCCCCAACGACAAGAGCCGGGCCAACGTCCTGCAATTTTGCGATTGATCACGAAAGCCACCCATGAATAAGCACGCCGTTCACCAACTGGTCCTGGATAAGCTCGCGGTCGATCTTGATATCGCCCAGCGCGCGGCACAAACCGCGTACGAAACCGCGACTCATGAAGAAAACATCGCCGAGAACAAGTACGACACCCTGGGGCTGGAAGCGTCCTACCTGGCCGCCGGCCAGGCCCGGCGCGTCGAGGAGATCAAGCAGGCGCTGACGCTCTGCCAGAACATGCAACTGCGTGCCTACGATGACCAGCGCGGGATCGAAGTGGGCGCATTGCTGGGGCTGGTGGATGAAAACGATCGCCAGCAGTGGCTATTCTTGGCGCCGGACGGCGCAGGCTTGAAGGTCGATGTGGTGGGACAACCGGTGACCGTCATCACCCCACGCTCGCCCCTGGGCAAAAGCCTGGTGGGCAAGTTCGAAGGGGATGAGGTGGAGATTCTGGTGGGGGGCGCTCGGCAACAGTTTGCTGTTACCGAGGTCAAGTAAGACGATCAGTGAACCGGTAGTTCAACGCCGTCGAACAGCTCTTCCAGTTCCTGCTTGTTGTGGCACTGGATGGCCTTGGCCATCACTTCGCGCGTCAGGTGCGGCGCGAATTTCTCGATGAAGTCGCACATGAAACCCCGCAGGAAGGTGCCGCGGCGGAAACCGATCTTGGTCACGCTGGACTCGAACAGTTCGCTGGCATCGAGCACCACCAGGTCGTTGTCGAGCTTGGTGTCGACCGCCATCTTGGCGACGATACCGACACCCAGGCCCAGGCGTACATAAGTCTTGATGACGTCGGCGTCGGCTGCGGTGAACACCACTTTCGGCGTCAGGCCACGATGGCTGAAGGCTTCGTCGAGTTTCGAACGGCCGGTGAAACCGAACACGTAAGTCACGATCGGGTATTCAGCCAGGGCTTCCAGGGTCAGCTTCGGCAGCTTGGCCAATGGGTGACCTTGAGGCACTACCACACAGCGGTTCCAGCGGTAGCACGGCATCATCACCAGGTCGCCGAACAATTCCAGCGCTTCGGTGGCAATCGCGAAATCGACGGTGCCGTCGGCGGCCATCTCGGCGATCTGCATCGGCGAACCCTGGTGCATGTGCAAGGCCACGTCCGGGTACTGCTTGATAAAGCTGCTGATCACCGGCGGCAGCGCATAACGTGCCTGGGTGTGGGTGGTGGCGATCGACAGGGTGCCTTTCTTCTCGTTGGAGAATTCCTGGGCGATCTGCTTGATGCTTTCGACCTTGCGCAGGATCTCGCCGGCGGTGGTGATGATGCGCTCACCGGCCGGGGTGACGCGGGTCAGGTGCTTGCCGCTGCGTGCGAACACTTCAACGCCCAACTCATCTTCGAGCAGGCGGATCTGCTTGCTGATACCGGGTTGCGAGGTGTAAAGGCTTTGAGCAGTAGCGGAAACGTTGAGGTCGTGGTGCGCCACTTCCCAGATGTAGCGCAGTTGTTGAAGCTTCATATGTGTCCCTCAAAGCGGATAGACGCCACGGGTATCAGCGACGGTATATAACTATATTAAAGGTTAGACTGATAAATCTAGAACTTTTTATCGTTTTCTACCAATCACACGTCATCACTGCGGCGGCGCTGTAAAAGTGGCACCAGGTACACCGGCACCTGAGACAGCTGCAGCACCCGAGCAGCGGTTCTTCCCAGGGGCGTCGCCACACCGACCGCCTGGCTGTGACTACCTACGATCAGCAAATCCACAGAGAGTTTCTGCGACTGGTCGAGAATCACTTCACAGGGGTCGCCCTGGATCACCCGCACCGAACGGATCAACTTGAGGTCCTGCTCCCCTTCCCCCAGTTCCTCGCGAAAACTGTCGAGCACCCGCTGCTCGATGGTCGCCATCACTGTCGTCAGGCCCTGGCTTTGCCATTCACTCAAGGCCTTCTCATCAAGGTAGCTCTGTAACACGGATTCGGCGAACAGCCCGATGGGCTCGACCACGTGAATCACATACAGATCGGCCTTGAACGTTCGCGCCAGCGCCAGGGCATGTTGCATCACATAAGGTGCATATAGACCGAGGTCAGTGGCGTACAGCATCGAACGAATCATAGAACCTCCTGGGTAGCCAGGATGGCGGGGATTGATTCAGCTTAGCAGCGCCTTTGGCAGTGCTCAGCCCTCGGTCTGAATTTTCAACTCGTTACTGATGCCGTGGGGGACGTGCCCGGTGGCCACGAACTCCCGGGCCTTCTCGCAATGCCCTTCCTGGTCATCGAAAAACACATCGGCGGCAAAAGCCTCGAGGAACGCCGACTTCTCCAGGCCACCGAGAAACAGCGACTCGTCGAGACGGATATCCCATTCCCGCAGCGTGCGAATCACCCGCTCGTGGGACGGCGCCGAACGCGCAGTGACCAGTGCAGTACGGATCGGGCAGGACTCGTCCGGGAACTCACGTTGCAACAAGTTGAGCGCCGCCAGGAAGCCCTTGAACGGTCCGCCGCGCAATGGCTCGCGGGCCGACTCCCGCTCGCTGGCCTGGAAGGCTTCAAGACCTCCCGACTGATAGACGCGCTCGGACTCATCAGAAAACAGCACCGCGTCGCCGTCAAAGGCAATCCGCAACTCGGCGCTGGAGGCCCGACGTGCGCCGCCCGAGAGGATGGTCGCTGCGGCAAACCCGGCATCCAGGGCGCTGCGCACATCCTCGGCATGGGTGGACAGAAACAGGTGGCAACCAAACGCCGCCAGATAAGGATAAGGACTGCGCCCGCCGACAAACGCGGCGCGGGAGATGTCCAAGCCGTAATGCTGGATCGAATTGAACACGCGCAGGCCGGTGTCTGCACTGTTGCGCGACACCAGCACCACCTCGACCCGGGCACGGCCGAGGCTGGCGTTGAGGCTCAGGAGTTTCTTCACCAGCGGGAAGGCGTCGCCGGGCTCGAGGATTTCATCCTCGTGGTCGATCTGGTACTTGCGATAGGTCTCGACCCCTTGGGCCAGGTAGACCTTGTGGCTTTCGCTCAGGTCGAACAGCGCCCGCGAGGAAATCGCCAGCACCAGTTTGTCGCCCAATCCCTTTGCCATGGTGTTCCCCCCAATCAGCGGTTATGCCGATCCATAAAACTCAAGGCCTGGTACAGCGCCTGCATTCTTGGCAATTCACAACCCGCCGCCTTCGCCGCCGCCAAGGGGCGTGCGTAAATCGCCGCCAGTTCCAGCGGGCGCTTGTGCACGTAATCGTGATACATGCTGGGCAGGTAGTCATCCATGCTTTCAGTCATGGTGAACATCTGCCCGGCGTAACTGGCGGGGATTTCATGCCCGCAGGCGTGGGCGCCCTGCACCACTTCGGCCATCAGCGCCTGGATCAGTTCACGGCTGGATTCATCCGCCATCATCGCCGTGGTGCCAGTGCCGAACACGACGGACAGACCGTTGTAAGGCACGTTCCACACCAGTTTATGCCAGCGCGCCTGATGCACATTGGCCATGGCCTGGGAGTCGATGCCGGCCTGGTGAAACAGTGCGGCACCTGCTTCGACAATGGCCTGCCGATGAGTGTCATCGTTGGCCGCGGGACCACTGTGGTAACCCAGGTTGACCCGGCCCAGCGCCTGATGCTCGACAATCCCGGGACCGGAACGGTGCACGCCGATGTAGCACAGGCCACCCAGCAAGTGCAGCGACGGCGGCAAGTGTTCCCGCAGGCTGTCTTCGACATCGAGGCCGTTTTGCAGCAGCACGACCTTGGCGTCCGGGGCGGCAATCTGGGCGATGGTTGGGGCCAGTTCGACATTACCCGTGGACTTGGTGCCCACCAGCAGCCAGTCGCACGGCGGCATGTCGGCGGCGCGGGCATAGGCCTGCACCGGGTGCAGGCGCACGATTCCGTGGAGGGTGCTGTTGAGCTGCAGGCCGCGCTCGCTGACCGCCGCGTACTCGCTGCGCAGCAGGAAATGCACATCGAAACCGGCACGCGCGAGCATCACACCGTAGAAGCCACCAATGGCCCCGGTGCCGATAATCCCGATCCGGGGCGACTGTGTTTTTGCAACTTCGGTCATGGCAATTCCTCTGGTAGTCGTTTGAGCGCCTGCTGCACACCCTGCTTCAGGTCGCCGGCGGTCAGACGCGTCAGTGACGCTAATATTCCATGGAATTTCCCGTCGCACACCACAAACAACGCGGGCAAATGAAAGATCTCGTAGCGCTCTACCGCGCCGCCATTGTGGCCAGCATCCACCCAACAGACCCGGTCCACCGGCAAGTCCCAACCGGGCAGTTGCTGGTGCAGGAAGCGGCAGCGCGAGCAACCGTCACCGGTGAACACCACCAGCGAGGTGCCGGGAAGCCCCAATAATTGCTGGTCGATATCCAGATCGGTAAGGTGCAGTTCTTTCACTATACTGCTGCCACCGCCGTCAACTGGACGGTGCTCGGAGTCCGTGTGCATGGGTCGTTTCTTTCCTCACCCTGATGATGTCGCTGTCGAATTAACCCAACGTCCCATTTCCGGCATTTCCCGCCAACGGCTGCACACTATCGGCCTGGGCGGCGTCGCATGCAATTACCCACGCGCCTGGCGCCAAGGCATGGCCATCGAGATGCATATCCCTGCACTGGGCCAGACAGCCCGCTATCCGGGCTACGTAGCGTGGTGCCGCAAAGCTGAAAACGGTTACCGCGTCGGTATTACCTTTACCGATGAACAGGCCTTGTTCGGTGCGCGGATGGGTGAGCAAGTGTGCCAGATCGAACGCTACTGCCGCCTCCACGAAGGCTCCGGGCCGACACCCTGGCAAAGCGAAGCCCTGGCCCGGGAATGGGTCACGCGCCATGCCGGCGAGTTCTCCCATGAGGCTTTTGTGCAGCCAGCGCTGGATTAAAGCGGCCTTTGCCCATTGTCTCGCAGCCTTGTAACGCGCTAAGGTTCGGCTCCCCGCTGCACTTAAATCATGCTGTGCTCCGCCGCACGGGGATCGCTGGCGGCCGGCACCCGTGACCCTGACGAGTAACACGATGGCTGATTTACCGATCAACGACCTTAACGTCGAATCCAACGAGACCCTGATCACACCCGATCAGCTCAAGCGCGAAATCCCCCTGAGCGACGCTGCCCTGCAGACCGTCACCAAGGGCCGCGAAGTCATCCGTGAGATTCTCGACGGCACCGACCACCGCCTGTTCGTGGTCATCGGGCCGTGCTCGATCCATGACCTCAAGGCTGCCCACGAATACGCCGAGCGCCTGAAGGTGCTGGCGGCAGAAGTGTCCGACACCTTGTACCTGGTGATGCGCGTCTATTTCGAGAAGCCGCGTACCACCGTCGGCTGGAAAGGCTTGATCAACGACCCGTACCTGGACGACTCCTTCAAGATCCAGGATGGCCTGCACATCGGTCGTCAACTGCTGCTGGACCTCGCGGAAATGGGCCTGCCGACGGCAACCGAAGCCCTGGACCCGATTTCCCCGCAGTACCTGCAAGACCTGATCAGCTGGTCGGCGATTGGTGCACGTACCACCGAATCCCAGACTCACCGGGAAATGGCTTCCGGCCTGTCTTCGGCCGTGGGTTTCAAGAACGGTACCGACGGCGGCCTGACGGTGGCGATCAACGCCCTGCAGTCGGTGTCCAGCCCGCACCGTTTCCTGGGTATCAACCAGGAAGGTGGCGTGTCCATCGTCACCACCAAGGGCAACGCCTACGGTCACGTGGTACTGCGTGGCGGCAACGGCAAGCCCAACTATGATTCGGTCAGCGTGGCCCTGTGCGAACAGGCGCTGAACAAGGCGAAGATCAAGCCGAACATCATGGTCGATTGCAGCCACGCCAACTCCAATAAGGACCCGGCCCTGCAACCGCTGGTGATGGAGAACGTGGCCAACCAGATTCTGGAAGGCAACCAGTCGATCATCGGCCTGATGGTCGAAAGCCACCTGAACTGGGGCTGCCAGGCGATTCCAAAGGATCTGGCCGACCTGCAATACGGCGTGTCGATCACCGATGCCTGCATCGACTGGGCTGCCACCGAGACCACCTTGCGCAGCATGCATGCCAAGCTCAAGGACGTGTTGCCCAAGCGCCAACGCGGCTGAGCAAACACTGCGGACACAAAAACGCCGGGCTAAACCCGGCGTTTTTTTTGATCGTTCCCCGCTCTGCGTGGGAATGCATCCTCGGATACTCTGCGTCCCGCCCTACTCAATGCTCACAGCTTTGCGGCATGGCGCTGGTGGCGCTCCATATAGCGCTCCACGTAGGAGCAGGACGGGATCACCGTATAGCCTGCCTCTTCGGCGAACTTCAACGCTTCCTCGGTGAGCGCGGCAGCAATGCCACGGCCTCGCAATGCGTTGGGCACGAAGGTGCGATAGATATCCAGGGTCTGCTTCCCAAGGTCCATATAGGTCAGATAGGCACGATGACCGTCCACATTGGTCTCGAACTGATGACCAGCCTGGTCATGGTGGATGGACAACGCCTCGCTCATCACTACTCCTCGCGGGTCTTGGTTTCTGACCCCTACCTTACCGATGTTTTTCCGGCGAAGGAACATCTACGCCACCCGGTGCCGGTTTCGACAACGAGAAAAGCCACCAGTGCCTTGCACTAGCGCTCACAACCAGCACAGGGAAATAGTAGGCGCCAATCGCACAATTGCTCAAGACGCGCTCGTCTTCCGTTGCGCTGGCGGACATAGAAAGGGCCAATCGAGATTCCTTACGTCGATGGCCTGAACATTGCCGGCAGTTGAAGCTTGAGACGAACACGCGCTCTTAAAGTCACCTCAACATGCACAAAAGATACCGAAGACCGAAAAGACAATCTGAACAATAGTGTCAGGGACGATATATAAAATGACTTATGTTTACATGGCTTAACACATGCCAGCCGGCCCTTTCAGGCTGGATCCAATCCTCGGCCGAGTGCAAAAATCTGGATATTTTTTATACAGACTCTCAAAAGATTAGCCAAAATAGATTGGGCGCGAGAATTTTTTTTGCTTCTTGCGCTACGTCAGTTTACTTACTACAAGTAATGGGTAGTATGTACGCCGGCTATTAGCTCACTCTGAGAAAGTAGCCATTTAATAGAAAGTCCTTGAAGGGGAACACGATGAACAACGTTCTGAAATTCTCTGCTCTGGCTCTGGCCGCAGTTCTGGCTACCGGTTGCAGCAGCGTCTCCAAAGAAACCGAAGCTCGTCTGACTGCAACTGAAGACGCAGCAGCTCGCTCCCAGGCTCGTGCAGACGAAGCCTATCGTAAAGCTGATGAAGCTCTGGCTGCTGCTCAAAAAGCACAACAGACTGCTGACGAAGCTAACGAGCGCGCTCTGCGCATGCTTGAAAAAGCAAGCCGCAAGTAATAATCCTTCGGGGTTGTTATCAAGCCGGTCCATTCTTGGATCGGCTTTTTTTTGCCCGCAATTTGGCTGGATTCCAGACAATAAAAAACCCGTCACCGCGCGAGGCGATAACGGGTTATGGATCGTGCAGGCTTATTGCTGCAGATCGACCGGCGTACTCGACACCATAGGCGCCCCACCGGGCACGCCGATTTCCGTCGGGATACCGTCTTCAGCCGCAACGACGTCACGCACCTGGTCCCAGTTGACCCGCAGGTTGCTGGACAGGTCTTCACGCTTGAGCAAAGCGTTGATCACCGCAGTGTGCTTGTCGACGACCGATGGAGTGCCATCGTCGTTCAACGGCGTATGCGCTTCCAGGTAGACCTTGCCACCGGCTGCGCCGAACTTGTAGGCATCGTTGATAATCCGCACCGACGTCCCTACCGGCACCATGTCGGCCATTTCCAGCACGTTGTTGTTGAACATGCGGAAGCATCCGTGGCTGGTACGGGTACCGATGCCGAACTTCATGTTGGAGCCGTGGATCAGGTAGCCGGGCGTGCCCAGAGTGAACTTGAACGGCCCCAACGGGTTGTCCGGGCCGGCCGGCACCACGTTGGGCAACGGGTCGCCATTGGCCGCGTGCTCGGCCTTGATCGAGGCTGGCGGGGTCCAGGTCGGGTTCGGGATCTTGCCCGTGATGGTGGTGTGAGCCACTGGCGAACCCCAGCCTTCACGGCCAATCCCCAACGGGAACGTGTACACCACGTTCTGGCCCTTGGGGTAGTAATAGAGCCGGTATTCCGCCAGGTTGATCACGATGCCTTCACGGGGGCCGGGCGGCAGGATGAAGCGCGTCGGCAACACGATCTCGGTACCCGCTCCCGGCAACCAGGCATCGACGCCCGGGTTGGCCGCGACCATTTCCGAATAACCCAGGTCGTAGGTAGTGCCCAGGTCAGCGAAGGTATCTTCGTACTTGGCCTTGATCACCTGGACCTGGCCAACGATATCTTCACCCGGTGGCGGCAAAGGCAACTGCAAGGCTGCAGCAGGACCAGCCGCGCAGAGCGCAGCAAGAGACAGGCAGCAGGTGACGGCGGAAAGGCGCGACAACATCCGGGAATTCCTTCGCAGATCGACGGGTAGTAAAAAATGGATTGTACACGGCTGCCCGGCGGGCACCCATATTCAAAGTTCGAAGCGCAGCTCTGGCCAGATCGGCGGTGTGCCGCGTTTTTGCGACTCGAGGATCGCCCGGCACAGGGGGCACAAACGCTGGTCCTGGAAGATCGAGCGATCCACCGACGACCAACGCGGTTGGGCGGGCAATAACGTACCGCAGAGGGTGCGATCGATGGACCCACCCAACTCCAATTGACGCGTCACCAGATGCACCCGGACTTCCTGGCAGGCGAACAGATCCAGCTGTTCGTCAGGCTCGATCAGTTGGTAGGCAAACAGGGACCAGGCAGGACGCGACATCGGGGGCTCCAAATCGGGGGGGCGCCACCTTAGCCGAAAGACCGCTGCTAGAAAAGCGTCATAGCAGTGGTTTTAGCGTTGGCCAGACATTTTCCAGCAACTTGCCCTGCGCGCCAACCGCCGGGTGCAATTGGTCAGCCTGCATCAACTCGGGATGGCCGCCGACGCCTTCAAGGAAAAAGGGTACCAGCGGGACGCTTTTTTCCTTGGCCAGATCCCCGTAAACCTGCGCAAACGCAGTGGTGTATTTCGGGCCGTAGTTAGGCGGCAACTGCATGCCCAACAGCAGCACCTTGGCACCGCTGGCCTTGGACTGGTCGATCATCGATGCAAGATTTTGTTTCAATTGCGCGGGTGGCTGCCCACGCAGACCGTCATTGCCGCCCAGCTCAATGATCACCAGGTCCGGCTTATGCTCTGCAAGCGCCGCCGGCAGCCGCGCCAGGCCTCCGGCACTGGTGTCGCCGCTGATGGAGGCGTTGACCACTTTATCGTCGAAACCTTCGCTCTTGAGCCGTTGTCCCAACAACGCTACCCACCCTTTGCTGGTATCCAGCCCGAAACCGGCACTGATACTATCCCCAACGATCAGGACTGTACCCGCCGCTGCGTTCTGGGCCATGCACATCAAGGCCAGGCCAGCACTCAAAAACCACATTCGCATTGGATTCTCCATGGGCGCAAGCATTCTCACCGCGCGAAACCTTAGCAAAGTGGTTCCCAGCGCGGAAGGTGAACTGACTATCCTGCACGAACTGAGCCTGGAACTGAACAAGGGCGATAGCCTGGCTATCGTCGGCGCCTCCGGTTCCGGCAAATCCACCCTCCTCGGCCTGCTGGCCGGCCTCGACCTGCCCAGCAGCGGTGAAGTCACCCTCGCCGGCCAAGCCCTGAGTACTCTCGACGAAGACCAGCGTGCGCGCATCCGCGCCGAGCACGTGGGGTTTGTGTTCCAGTCCTTCCAGTTGCTCGACAGCCTCAATGCCCTGGAAAACGTGATGCTGCCGTTGGAACTGGATGGCCGCAAGGACGCCCGCGAACGGGCCAGGCACCTGCTGGAGCGCGTCGGCCTGGGCCAGCGCCTCACCCACTCACCGCGCCAACTCTCGGGTGGCGAGCAGCAACGGGTAGCGATTGCCCGGGCGTTTGCCGCCGAACCGGACGTGCTGTTTGCCGATGAACCCACCGGCAACCTCGACAGCCACACTGGCGAGCGCATCAGCGACCTGTTGTTCGAACTCAACAAAGAGAGCGGCACGACCCTGGTGCTGGTGACCCATGACGAGCGCCTGGCCCACCGTTGCCGCCGCCTGATCCGTCTTGAAGCCGGCCTGATGGTCGCGCCCCTGGAGCCTTGATGGCACGCTTGCCCTTGTTGCGCCTGTTCAGCCTTGCCCTTCGCCAACTGCTGCGCGATGCCCGCGCCGGCGAACTGCGTGTGCTGTTCTTCGCCCTGCTGGTGGCCGTCGCCGCCAGCACCGCCATCGGTTACTTCGGTGCACGCCTGAATGGCGCCATGATGCTGCGCGCTACGGAATTCCTCGCGGCCGACCTGGTGCTGGAAGGCAGCTCACCCGCCCGTACCGAGCAAATCCAGAGTGGCACCGAGCTGGGATTGCAGCACGCCAGGGTCGTGGAGTTCTCCAGCGTTATTGCCACCGACAACGGCATCCAGCTGTCCAGCATCAAGGCGGTCAACGACGAGTATCCGTTGCGCGGCGAACTGAAGAGCGCCGCAGAACCCTTCGCTGAGGAAACCGCCGGGGGTGGTCCCAAACCCGGTGAAGCCTGGGTGGAAGCACGGCTGCTGACGGCACTGAACCTGAAAATCGGTGACAGCATCGACGTCGGCATGAAGAACCTGCGCCTGGCCCGCGTGCTGACCTACGAGCCGGACCGCGCCGGCAACTTCTATAGCCTGACACCCAGGGTGATGATCAACCTGGCCGACCTCGACGCCACCGGCGTGGTGCAACCGGGGAGCCGTGTCAGCTATCGCGACCTGTGGCGCGCGCCCCAAGGCGGCACCGTACTGCAAACCTACCGCGACCTGATCAAGCCCGGCCTGGCTGCCAACCAGCGGCTGCAGGATGCGCGGGACGGCAACCAGCAGATCGGTGGCGCCCTGGGCAAAGCCGAGCGTTACTTGAACATGGCCAGTCTGGTGGCGGTTCTGCTCTCGGGCGTGGCGGTGGCGCTGTCGGCGAACCGCTTCGCCAGTCGACGCTTTGATGCCAGTGCCTTATTGCGCTGTCTCGGACTGTCCCGGCGCGAGACCATGTTGCTGTTCAGCCTGCAATTGACCGTGCTGGGGCTGCTGGCCAGCCTGACCGGCGCCCTGCTCGGCTGGCTGGCGCAATTGGGCCTGTTTGCGCTGTTGCATGACCTGCTGCCGGCGGACGTTCCACCTGGTGGGCTGTTGCCGGCGATTGCCGGGATTGGTACAGGGCTGGTCGCCCTCGCCGGTTTCGCCCTGCCGCCATTGGCCGCGCTGGGGCGCGTGCCTCCGCTGCGGGTATTGCGACGCGACCTGCTGCCGATCCCTTCCAGTACCTGGATGGTCTACGGCGCCGCGCTGTTCGCCCTGGGCCTGATCATGTGGCGCTTGAGCCTCGACCTGGTGCTGACCTTCGCCCTGCTGGGTGGCGGCGTGATTGCTGCACTGGTTCTCGGCGGTCTGCTCCTGCTCCTGTTGCAAAGCCTGCGGCGCCTGCTGGCCCGGGCCTCCCTGCCCTGGCGCCTGGGGTTGGGCCAGTTGCTGCGTCATCCCTTGGCGGCGGCGGGCCAGTCCCTGGCATTTGGGCTGATCCTGTTGTCGATGGGTTTGATCGCATTGCTGCGGGGCGAATTACTGGACACCTGGCAAAACCAATTGCCCAAGGACGCCCCCAACTATTTCGCCTTGAACATCCTGCCTGCCGACAAAGACACCTTTGGTGCACGTTTGCTGGAATTGCAGGCACAGTCTGCTCCGTTGTATCCGGTGGTACCGGGACGATTGATCAGTATCAATGGCGCGCCGGTGCAGGAGATCGTCAGCAAGGATTCCAGCGGCGATCGCGCAGTGCAGCGGGACTTGAGCCTGACTTGGGCCGCCGACCTGCCACCGGGCAACAAGCTGACGGCGGGCTCGTGGTGGACAGCGCAACCGGCCGACGAGATTCCCGGCGTTTCAGTGGAGGCCAAGGTCGCTGACAGCCTGAAACTCAAGCTCAACGATCACCTGGTCTTCACCGTCGGCGGGGAAAACCGTGAAGCGCGGGTTACCAGCCTGCGGGAGATCAACTGGGACAACTTCCAGCCGAACTTCTTCATGATCTTCCAGCCAGGCACCTTGAAGGACCTGCCCGCCACCTACCTGACCAGCTTCTACCTGGCGCCCGGCCATGACCAGCAGATCGTCGACCTGTCCCGGGCCTTCCCGGCGGTGACCATCCTGCAAGTGGAGGCACTCCTTGAACAGCTGCGCAGCATCCTGGCCCAGGTCACCCTGGCGGTTGAGTACGTGCTGCTGTTTGTCCTGGCTGCGGGGATGGCTGTGTTGTTCTCCGGGCTCCAGGCAACCCTCGATGAGCGGATTCGCCAAGGTGCCCTGCTGCGGGCGCTGGGAGCAGAGCGCAAGTTGCTGGTCAAGGCGCGGCGTATCGAGTTCGGGCTATTGGGCGCGGTCAGCGGCCTGTTGGCGGCGTTGGGTACGGAACTGGTGACACTGGTGCTGTATCGCTACGCGTTCGACCTGACCTGGCACCCACATCCGTGGCTGTTGCTGCTGCCGGTGATCGGTGCCGTGCTGATCGGCGGAGCCGGTGTGTTCGGCACTCGCCGCGCACTGAACGCCAGCCCGTTGACGGTGCTGCGCGAGGGCTGAAAACGCAAATGGCCCGCCCTCAGCAAAGAGGGCGGGCCATCCGTTGTCACTTCACATATTCGATGGCGGTGATCCACCAGCACACTTCGCCGCTTGGAGTCTGCACGAGCGCCTCGTCATCCACCTCTTTGCGCAACAACGCACGCGCCATGGGTGAGTCGATAGAGATATAGTCCATGCGTTCATAGATCTCATCGTAACCGACGATGCGAAACCGCTTGGTTTCACCCTGCTCGTTCTCAATCTCCACCCAAGCGCCGAAAAACACCTTGCCTTCCTGCTCCGGCATGTACTCCACCACGCGCATGTCTTCAAGGCGCTTACGCAAATAGCGCACCCGGCGATCAATTTCCCGCAGCAGCTTCTTGTTGTACTGGTAGTCAGCGTTTTCGCTCCGGTCCCCCAGGGAGGCGGCCCACGTGACTTTACGGGTGGTGTCAGGACGCTTTTCTCGCCACAGGTAATCAAGCTCCTTTTTCAGGGCTTCATGACCTTCTTTGGTAATCAGCTTGGTGCTCAAAAGCTCTACATCCCCTGGAAGTTTCCAATGTTCAGACTCGCTGCTGCATCCGGCACAACGCATTTAACGCCCGATACCAGCGGTGGAGGTCGATGATAAATGAACACAGGAAAGTAGCCAGACCCACCGATGGATTCCGACCCCCAGCGTCAATCTGCATCCAGCTGAAGTGGCCGGCTTTCAGGCTGGCTGCGTCCGGTCTCAGCCAGCCGTGCAAGCGACTCGTCCAAGGTTTGAAGCACGCCCCTCAGGTTTTCCCGCAGGGCAGGCAACTGAACCAGTGCAGCCGTAAGTTGTTGCTCCTTGTGACCAACCAACCGCTCACGGTTGCGCACCTGGGCTTCCTCGCTTTCCAGGTAGCGCGCACGCTCATCCATTCGACGCTGCTCTGCCTGGTTTAACACCGAGCACCCCGCCAGATGCTCCTCCCGGGTAGTCAGCGTGCGGGCCAACTGTTCCAGGGACGCTTCTTTTTCGGCAGTTCTCTCGGCACTCCGTTGACTCTCCTGCTCAAGCTCGAGCTTTTCCTGGCGCAGTTCAAGGCGTAGTTGCTCAAGCGCCTCCTCCTGCTTGAGCACGCTGAGCTTTTGCTGTGTCAACTCTTGCGCCACTCGGGAAAGATTGGCCAGCGTATCGTCCACCTCGAACAATGAAGGCGCTTCCTGCCGGACAGGCGGCGACGCCTGGTGGGCGGGTTCAGACAGTGGCGCTACCGGTGCCTGCGGTGGCGCGACGACTACCGGCGCCTCGATGGGCGGCTCGATCAGTGGCTCGGTTATCTCGAACATATCCACGGGTGCCTGTAACTCCGGTTCGGGCACCGGCGGCGCGGGCTCGGAAGGGTCCGCGGCCCTTGGAGGAGAAATCATCCTTGAGGAGAAACGAATAGACGGGACAATCAATGAGTTGCTTTCGATGGCAGGCAAACCGGCCGTCGACGTTCCCAGGGTAATGACCTTCATCACCAGGGATTTCTTGATCGTCAACGAGTGATGATCTTCAGGCCTGGCGGGGGGCAGCTTGCAGCCTTTCAGGTCAATAAAATGATACGGAATCTGAGCTTCGCCGGTGTTTGCGGACTTGGTCCCGGCTGCCGCGGCAAGCGTCAGTATTTGCTTGAAGACATAGGTCGCTGTCTGCAGGTCTTCCTTGGAATCTATCGCGCCCAGAAAGTACCGATCGGACTTTTTGCGCAACGCTGCGATGTATACCCGTGAACTGCCGGGTTCTGTCTCTTCATCCAGACTATAGGCAAGGAAGTTCGAAGCGATCTGGGCCACTGCAAAACCACAAAGCAGTGCGCCGTTGACCGGCGCATCATGCCCGGATTGTTCAAGAACAAGGGTACGTAGAAGCAGCATGACGTTCAGGCTCCATTTCAAATTGGCAGAACAAATACACGCCAAATAAACAACGACAATAATTAAAACATCAAAAGCCTCACAATTGTTTCAGCGAGCCATCGCTTGACACGTAGGACTTATCTTATTCATGCGCTACAACGTTTCCAAGACTGCCTATTGAACGTACCATTTTTTAACAATACGACCCTGGACACGCACACAACAAAATATTTCAACTTTTGACTTTTCTAACATTCACAACCTGCCGCTCATGCAGGTTAATCGAGGCCTCGTCTTAACGAGCCTTGCCATAAACATTCAGTAGAAAAGCATAATGATCGAGATAACGAGCCTGACAAAAAAGATGGGCGGGAAAAACATCGTCCACGACTTTTCATTTAATGTCCAACCTCAGGAATGCCTGGGATTATTTGGAAATGATGGTGCGGGGAAAACAACTATCGTCAAAATGATAGCAGGCTCGATTCTCCCCTCTTCAGGGCATGTAAAAGTATTCGGTAACGATATTGTCCTCAATACACTCCAGGCGAAGAAAATCACCGGCTACCAGCCAGAACAATGCCTGAGCCATGGCACAATGAGCGTAAAGGGCTTTCTCAGCTTTATTGCCGACATACGCGGATTCCGCGGCGCAGAAAAGCGCAAGATGATTGACCGCGCGGCCGCACGGCTTGAACTTTGTCGGATACTCAAATACCCCATCGAAACCCTCCCGGCAGGGTTGAAACGCAAAGTAGCCATCGCTCAGGCAATCCTGCATGACCCCCGCCTGCTGTTGCTCGATGAGCCAACGGAAGGTCTGAATGCCGACCAGAAACACAAAGTCAGAATGCTCATCAAGTCGCTGACCGACGAAATGACGATCATCGTCGCGTCCCGCACGCCCGAAGCGTTGACCGGCATTTGTAATCGGGCGGTGGTCGTCGCCGACGGTCGATTAGTGGCAGACACGTCCTTGCCCGAACTGCAGCGCAGTTCCCGGCATTACCAGGCAGTCACCCTTGCAGCCGACACGCCGCTGGACCTGTTGGCACTGGCGGTATTACCCGGGGTCGCCGGCATCGAGGAAGACCGCGAGACGCCCGGCACAGTGACCGTACTCGCCATGCCGGGGCAAACCATTTACCCCCATATCAACGCACTGATCACCCACCGCCGCTGGAAAATAAATGCCCTGAACCTGGAGCCTGGACGCCTGGATGACGTCATCCATCACATGAGCCAGGAGGCTTCGGTTTGAAACTTCTACCGGTCATCATCAAGCGTCAACTGGCCAGTTACTTTTCCGCGCCCGTCACTTACCTGAGCACTGCAGCTTTCCTGACAGCCGCCGCCGTAGTTGGCTTGCATACAAGCCAACTACTGGAGCAAAACAGCGTTGACTTACATGGATTCTTCCAGCTGCATCCTTGGCTTTATTTGCTGTTGACCCCTGTGCTGTCCACACAACTCTGGGCGGATGAGCACACTGCGGGCTCCGTGGACTTCCTGAGCACCCTGCCCGTCACGGGTTTCGAGAGAGTAGTCGGGAAGTTTTTGGCGGCCTGGATTATTTCTGGCAGTGCCTTGATATTGACCTTTCCCATGGTTGTCACCGTCAATTACTTTGGAAACCCGGACAATGCAGTCATTGCGTCCCAATACTTTGGAAGTTGGTTATTAGCCGGAAGTTACCTATCGGTGGGCGGTTTTATCTGCACACTGACAAACCATCGGATCATCATATTTACGGTCACCCTGTGTTTGCTGCTGGTCGCGATTGAACTGTCTTCCATTCTTGATGCCATTGAACATCAAGCCCCGATCTGGCTCATCGACCGCATTACTTCCCTCAGTCCGTCAACACGCTTTGACGCCATAGACCAAGGAGTACTGGCGCTTCAAGACAGTTTGTACTTCATCAGCATCATCGTCGCCTTTCTCGCCATGACGACCATTGCCCTGAACGTCAGAAACCGTTGAGAAGGACACGTCACGATGAGAACGCCGTTAAGCGCCAGCATCACTATCATCACCCTACTGTTACTCTTTCTTGCCTTTAACCTGGTGTGGGCACTTAAACTTCCAACTATACGGCTGGATTTTTCAGAGCATAAAATCCATACATTATCCGAACCTGTACGGACACTGCTCGCCTCACTGGAGCGACCGGTTGACCTGTACTTTTTCAACTCAAGCAAACATCCGCAAAAATCCAATGCCGTAAAAAGCTACGGTAAGCGGGTCGAGTGGTTGCTCAAGGAGTATGAAAAAGCGGCAAAGGGCAAAATCAACCTGCACCTCATCGATCCCAAGCCTTTTTCAGAAGACGAATACAAAGCCAGGTTATTGGGGCTCGACGACCAACAAGGATTCTTAGGCCTTGTCGGCACCAGCACGGCTCATGGACCACATAGCATCCAGGCATTCAGCCTGGACCGGGAGTCGCTGCTGGAATATGAGATCAGCCACCTGCTTCATAAAGTGATCCACCCGGAGCAACCGGTGATAGGCCTGATCTCCACGCTGCCAATGGACGGCGAACGGGATGAGCAGAGCGGCCTGAATACGCCTCCCTGGCAGTCATTGCAGGCGCTGCGCCGCCAATTCAACCTCGTTAGCCTGGAGCCAGGCATCGAAAAAATTCCCGAACACGTCAAAACCTTGATGGTGGTCCATCCCGGCAAACTGCCTGATCCAACCCTGTACGCGATCGATCAGTTTGTATTGGGTGCAGGCAAGTTGATGATGTTTATCGACCCGCTTGCCGGGCTGGATACCAGCGTCACAGCCCCGGAAAACCCCAGACTGGAAGCATTGCTGAGCGCCTGGGGCATCCAGATGCCCGCAAATAAGGTCATCGCCGATCACGACCATGCCACTTCAGTGATCATGACCACAGGCCAGCCCGCCGTGCGCCATCCTGCTGCGTTGACCTTGCCGCGCCCGGCGATGGCACAGGATGACATCAGCACCTGGAAACTCCACAGCGTCAATATCTTGAGCAGCGGTGCCCTGGCCCCCGCCAAGAAGAGCCGCATCACCTTCACCCCACTGCTGCAAAGCTCCGGGCAAGCGGCCCTGTTTGATGCTGAGCGCTATGCCCTGCCGGCGCAGTTCGATTCACTGATCAATGAGGCTGCCGCCCGTGGCCAGCAACAGGTCATCGCCGCCCGCATTGAGGGGCCCGCCTACTCTGTTTTTCCTGATGGGATCAGCGGGCGTAAAGCCGGCTTGCAAAAGGCTGCGCACATCCATGTCGTGGTGGTCGCGGACACTGATCTGCTCAGCGATCGTGTGGCTGGAATGCTCCACGACAACCACGCGCCGAGTGGCCCCTCGTCAGATAACGCGATGTTTGTCTTGAACACCCTGGATAACCTGGCAGCGCCTGACACCCTGATGAACGTTCGCCCCCGAGTAGGTGGCGGTCGATCGCTGCAGGTATTACAGGCAATGCGCGAAGAGGCGGCACGGGCCTTCCAGGAAAAGTCCGCCGAACGTGCGCAACGCCTGGAGCAAACGGAAAAGGAATGGCAATTGCTGAACCCCCGGACGCTTTTCCCGGGGGCCCAGGCGGTACCTTCCAACACATTGCTGCAAGCACTCAACAGGGAACGCTTGCGAATACCCATGGAGATTCAAGCGCTGAAGGTTCAGTCATATGCCGAGGTTCACGCCCTGGAGCGCAAAGTGAAGCTGCTCAATACCCTGCCTGTACCGCTGATACTGTGCCTGATTGCGTGGGGTATTTTCCTGCTGCGTCGCCGTCGCCAGCATCTGCCTCCTGCGGCGAATCACTGAGGGTTCAACGCCGGGCTATCAGCCCTTGCCGAGCAATCCGGGTCAACTGCCGTATCACTTCGCTCGCGTCGCTGGCACTGGGGGCTTGAATAACGGCCAGGTCAAAGCTGTTGGACGCAAAGCGCGCAAGGGAGTCGCCGTCTTCGACAAACTGAATCAAAAAGGCCGAAGGCCGCCCGGTGCGACGTGGCCAACCATCCAGATAACGCAGTAGCGTCGGCTGGTGCTTGCCGCCCAAGAGGATTTTCGGATTGCGTTGGGTAAGGTCCGCGGTGATCGGGGCCAAGCGTATGAGGGGGCGTAGTGCATTCATCGTGTCGTGTCTCTGCCTCAAAAGTCTGCGGGCAGGTGAGAGGCAACACCGAACCAGCGCTTTAGCGGAATTTCGAAGCGGGCCCATGGCTCTGGCTTCTGTCGGGACTGTGATCAGTCACCGGTGGCGCCCCGCAATTAGCTGTTTAAATCGGCGCAAGCAACATCCTAGAGAAGCCTGTAGGGCGGTGTCAAGAATCCCGAGCAACGAAAAGGCCCGCACAAGGCGTAATGCTGTTCACTTAAGCGGAGCAGCCTTACGGTCTACTGGAAATCGGGTTTTTGAGATCTTCAC
>NZ_JAAAFU010000038.1:0-109921 GCF_019352905.1 Pseudomonas sp. Xaverov 83
GGCAAAGACCTTTTGGTTACTTTTGGGGCGTTTGCCAAAAGTGACCCGCTGTAAGAGCGGAACCCTAAGTAGCCGTTACCTAAATAACGGATATGTACTCCCCCCAAAGCCCCAAAAAAAAGGCCGCACCCTGCCAAGGAAACGGCCAAAAAAATTGTCGAGGCATTTGAAACTAACGTGCAGTAATCACCGACAGCTTGGTAATCCCCGCGCGCTCGATAGACGCCATGGCTCGCGCCACTTCGCCATAATTAACTCCATCGTCAGCCTGCAGTTGCACCCGAACCTCCGGGTCCTTGGCCTTGGCCGACTGCAAGTTGAATTCCAGCAAATCCGGCTGGATTTCATCCTTGTTGATAAACAGTTTGCCGGCAGCATCAATGCTCACCACCAGCGGGTCTTTCTGCTCCACCGGCGCCACGGCCTCAGTCTTGGGCAGGTTGATCGGAATCGCATTGGTCAACAACGGCGCCGTGACAATAAACACCACCAGCAGCACCAACATCACATCCACCAACGGCGTGACGTTGATCTCGCTCAGCACCTCATCACTGTCTTGCGTGGAGAAGGCCATCTCAGGACGCCTCCTTCACTTTTTGCGCGCCGCCCTGGGCACCGGCCTTGCTCAGCGTCGGGTGCAGCAGCACGCGGAACGAGTTCTTCTGCGCCAGGCTGTAGAAGTCATGGGCGAAGTCATCCAGGTCAGCAGCCGTGAGTTTCAGGCGACGCAGGAAGTAGTTGTAAACCAGCACCGCCGGCACCGCGACGGCAATACCCACACCAGTGGCGACCAACGCGGCACCAATCGGCCCGGCCACGGTTTCGAGGCTGGCGGAACCGGCGGCGCTGATGCCTTTCAACGCTTCCATGATCCCCCAAACGGTACCGAACAGACCGATAAACGGCGACGTACTGCCGATACTCGCGACCACCGCCAGACCCGTTTCCAGGGAGCGACGCTCACGCACGATTTGTTGGCGCAGGGCACGTTCCAAGCGGTCCTGATGATTGATCGCCTGGCTCAGGTCAGCAGCGTGTGGCGCCTCACCCACCTGGATCGCGGCGTAACCGGCCTGGGCCACACGAGCAGCGGCGCCCGGCCTGGTTTCAGCCAGTTCAGCGGCCGAGTCCAGACTGGAGGCCGCCCAGAACTGTTTGTGGAATTTGCGATCCTGGGACTTGAGGCGACCGAACTGGACGCCCTTGAGCAGGGCCAGGCCCCAGGTAGCGACCGAAAAGACCACCAGCAGCCAGATCACCGCGCTTTCGATGGATTCAGTTGGAGATGCTAATGCCATGATGTTTTCCCTCTGTGCAGGTCGCGATGTGTCCGACACACCGCATCCAATAATTAATGAATCTTGAAATCAATCGGTACGCTGACCCAGCCGTCCTGGGCCACATCGCCCTGCTTGGCCGGTACAAAACTCCAGCGTTTAACGGCAGCCAGTGCGGCTTCGTCGAGTTGCTGGCGACCACTGCTTTTCTGAATCTGGATCTCACCCGGCTTGCCGGTGGCCAACACATGCACCCGCAACAACACCGTGCCTTCCCAACCCCGGCGCTGGGCCAGTGACGGGTATTCGGGCGCCGGGTTCTTCAGGTACGCGGCGTTGGCCGAGGCCGGTGTAACCGGCGCAGGCGCGGGCGGTGCGGGTGCTGGAGCCGGTGGCGCAGGTACAGGCGGCGCGGGCGGCTGCTCGGCGACCGGTTTCGGTGCGGGCTTGGGCACGGGCTTCGGTACCGGCTTGGGTTTCGGAATCTTTTTCGGCGCCGGCTTGGCGGCCAATTCATCGACCACCGGTGGCGGTGGCTCGACAACCGGTGGCGGCGGCGGTGGCGGCACGGGCGGTGCCGGCTCCACCACCGGCGGCGCCGGCTGGGAAAATTCGATCGTCATTGGCGGAATTTCCGGCGGCACAATCGGCAGCACCGGGGTTGGCTTCTGGCTGACCCAATAGATCACCGCACCATGCAAAGCCAGCGCGAGAATCCCCAACAGGATCGCTTCACGCCGACTCAACACTCCCTTGGGGGTTTTCTGCGTACGCAACTGCCCCAACGGCGCGCGGTGCGGCCGGCCAAGGTCGACCAACTCACCACCCGGTGCGTGGCGCCACTGCACCTCTTGTGCACTGGCGGCGGTCTGGACATTGCCCATTGATTAACTCCCCTGCGGTCTTAAGCAAAAAAACCGACGGGCCTGCCTTGGCGGCCGTCGAGGGCTGAATCATCGGGGCCAGACGCTTATCTCTTAAAGTAATCTTTAAAGTTATACATAGATCCAAAATGAATAAACGAAACATCCAGATACGCCAAAGCCACGGCCTGCGCGGGCTGGCGCCGAGGCACAAAATCCGAATGCTTTTGAGGCATACAAAATATTCACTCAAGGCATGACTCAGCGGGGGTTACTGGCACATAAATCCTGCAATTGACGCAGTAACGCCTGCCCCGCTGCGCCCAGACCGTTGCGGCCATACAGCGCCAGCCGCACGCCCTGCACCGCCGGCAAACCGCTGTCTGCGCCCAACACCACATGCCCCGGCTGCACGACCCGCACCGGCAGCAAGCTGATTCCCAGCCCCGCCGCTACCGCCGAACACACGCTGGCCAGGCTCGCGCTGGAATAACCGATGCGCCAGCGCCAGCCACCCACCTCCAGGTGATGCAGCATTTCATTGCGATACAGGCCACCGGCGGGAAACGCCACCAGCGGCAGCGGATCACGCCCCAGGGACGGTGCGCTGCGGCTGTCGACCCAGCACAACGGCTCCGGCCAAGACGCCAGACAGTCATCGCTGTCGCCCATTTGCTTGACCAGCAGCACGTCGAATTCACCGCCGCGATAATCCCGCAACAACTCCGGCCCCAAGCCGCTGGTGACCTCCAGCCGCACCCGTGGATAAGCCTGCACAAACGCCGACAGCAGTGGCATCAAGCGCTCGGCCGCAAAGTCCTCGGGCACCGCGAGGCGCAGCACGCCATCGCTCTGCTGGTTGATCAGCACGTCAGCCGCCTCTTCATGCAGCGCGAGGATGCGCCGCGCATAAGCCAGCAAGCGTTCGCCCTCCACCGTGGCCACCACGCGACGCTGATCACGGTCGAGCACCTGGCTGCCGAGTGCGTCTTCGAGGCGGCGGATCTGTTGGCTGACCGTGGACTGGGTCAGATGCAGGCGCTCAGCCGCGCGGGTGAAATTGCCGCAATCGACGACGGCAACAAAGCTGCGCAACAACACGGGATCGAACATGGGCCTCACCATTCCATTTGCCACTGATTGGCATGGTTATATTTAATTTCAGAATACCCCTGCGGCTGCCCATACTTCACGCCTCATTGCGCACGAGGGGTTTTCCATGACTGACGATCAACAGCATCTGCATCACGCCGTGCAACTGGCCAAGGCCAACGTAGCCGCCGGTGGCCGCCCGTTTGGTGCGGTCCTGGTGCGCGACGGCAAGGTGCTGGTGGAAGCGGTCAACGAAATCCACTTGAGCCAGGACCCCACCGCCCACGCCGAAATGCTCGCCATCCGCGCCGCCAGCCACCAACTCGGCCCGCGCCTGGAAGGCTGCGTGATCTACGCCAGCGGCCAGCCCTGCCCGATGTGCCTGAGTGCGATGCACCTGTGCGGCATATCCCGCGTGGTGTTCGCCGCCAGCAACGAAGTGGCGGCGCCCTTTGGCCTGTCGACAGCGGCGATCTACCAGCAAATGACGTTGCCTTTGGCGGAACAAAAATTGCCCGTGCAGCATCTGCCTCAAGCGGCAATGCAAGCCCTCTACGGTGAATGGCAGGCCCTGCATGACGCTGAATAATTCGTTCGCCGGCAAACTCGCCGGTTGGGGTTTGCTGGTGGTGCTGGGCCTGAACCTGCGGCCCATCCTCAGCTCCATCAGCCCATTGCTGGGGGAAATCCGCCTGGCCACCGGCCTGAGTTTCCAGAGCAGCGCCCTGCTCACCAGCCTGCCAGTGATCTGCATGGGCCTGGTGGCGTTGGTGGGTGTGCGCCTGGAGGCAAAGCTGGGGGAGCGTCGCGGGATTGCCCTGGGCCTGATGATGATTCTGCTGGCGTGCCTCGCGCGCTGGCTGTTTGGCCAGGCGCCGGCGCTGCTGGCTACCGCACTGTTTGGCGGCGCCGGTGTGGCGCTGATCCAGGCGCTGGTGCCGGCGATGATCAAGCGCCAATTCCATCAGCGCGTGCCTTTGGCGATGGGGGTTTACTCGGCTTCGCTGATGGGCGGCGGTGGTTTGGCGGCGTTGCTCAGCCCGTTGGTGGCGAGGCATTTCCAGCACTGGCAGGCGGGGCTCGGGGTCTGGCTGCTACCGGCCCTGGGCGCGCTGTTGCTGTGGGCGTGGCTGCCATTGGGTGCGGCGAAAAACCCGCAGGTGACGGCGCCGTTCCAGGGCCTGCGCAACCGTCGGGCGTGGTTGCTGGCGCTGTATTTCGGCCTGGTGAATTGCGGCTACATGAGCATGGTCGCGTGGTTGCCGGCCTACTATCAGCAGTTGGGTTGGGGCGTGTTGCCCAGTGGTTCGCTGCTGGCGTTCATGACGATCTTCCAGGTGATCGCCGCGCTGTTGATGCCCGCACTGGCGCAACGCGGTATTGATCGTCGACCGTTGCTGAGCATCAGCCTGCTGGCCCAGACCGTGGGCTATATCGGCCTGCTGACAGCGCCGCTGGAATTCCCGCACCTGTGGGTGGCGCTAATCGGGTTCGGCCTGGGGGCATGTTTTGCCCTGAGCCTGCTGCTGACCCTGGATCACCGCCGCGACCCTCGGGAGGCCGGCCAGCTGGCGGCGTTCGTCCAGGGCGTGGGCTTTTTGATCAACGCCATCTCGCCATGGCTGACTGGCTGGCTGCGGGAATTGACCGGCAGTTTCGTCAGCGCCTGGCTGGTGCTGACGCTGACGGTGGTGGCGATGCTGATACTCACCCGGGTGTTCAGCCCGGCGACGTATCGCACCGCGCCGGTGGCGGCCTAGAAGTCATAACGCCCGGTCACCCCAAGCGTGCGCGGAGTGCCCAACAACCCTTCATAACCCCCATTACCGCCGGTCCACAGCGTGGTGTAATAGGTCTTGTCGAACGCGTTCTTCAGCCACAACGACACGTCCCACTGCCCCTGCTGATAGTTGCCCCGCAGGCCGGTGGAGAGGTTGACCACGGCGTAGGCCGGGATCTGCCCGAAATCGGAATCTTCCACCGTGCCCACCGCCTTGGAACGGAACGCATAACTGGCGGTGACGTAGGGTTCGAAGCCGTTATCCAGGTTCCATTTGTATTCGCCATTGGCGTTGGCAATCCACTTCGAGGCGCCCACCACCTGGTGGCCACTCAAGTCGCACGAAGCCGGCGCACCCGGGCGCAGGCTGACTTCCGGCGGGCACGGCGCATCTTTGTACGACAGGTACTGCACGTCGTTGTACGAGCCGTTGATGTTGAGTGTCAGGCCCTTGATCGGGATCAGCGTGCTCTCCACCTCCACGCCCCGGGAGCGCACCGAGCCGGCGTTGGTCAGGTACTGCACGCGGTTGCTGTCGTCGTAGGCGTTGGTCTGGTAGCCGTTGACCTGGGTCCAGAACAGGTTGGCGTTGAGTTGCAGGCGACGGTCCCACAGGGTGCTCTTGAACCCCAGCTCGGCGTTGTTGGCGCGCTCGGTACCGATCAACAGCGAGTCCGGGCCGGCGGTGGGTGCGGAGCCGACCGCCAGGTTGACCCCGCCGGATTTCTCACCGTGGGACAAGGTCGCGTAGCCCAGCAAGTCGTCGTTGAAGCGATAGCTCAGGTTCAACAAACCGGAGGGGCTGGTGCTGTATTGGTTGAGGTCACCGGAGTCATAAGCCCCCGCTCGCCCACGCCGTGCAGTGGCCGCCGCACCGGTGACTGCGTCGCCGCCAAGGGGTGCGTTGCGCGTGACCCAGGCACTTTTCTGCTCATAGGTACCGCGCAGGCCGGCGGTGAAATCCAGGCGCTCGGTCAGGTGCCAGGTGCCTTGGGCGAACAACGCAAAGCTGTCGGTGCGGATATGCCCGTTGCCCACGCTGCTGACGTTGTTCAAGGCACCGGTGGGCGTGCCGTTCCAGATATCGGCCTTGGGCCCGTAATAAGCGAAGGATTTGTTGTCCAGGTCGGAGCCGAAGTAGTAGGCGCCGAGCACGTAATCGAAGAAGCCGCCGGTGGGTGAGGCCAGGCGAAATTCCTGGGACCACTGCTTGTCTTCCACCGACACGCCAGCGTTGTAGGAGGCCGGGACGTTGAGGCCGTCGTCGTTGCGCGGGGTGAAATTCCACCAGCGGTACGAGCTGACCGAGGTCAGGGTGAAGTCGCTGGGCAGGGTCCAGTTGGCTTCCAGCGAGGTGCCGCCCTGGAACACGGTGACGTGCTGGTCGCTGTCGAGGTTGACCTTGCGGTGCGTGCCGTCGACCAGGGTCGCGCCTGCCGCCGCCGCCCGCGATTGATACAGGTTGGTGCCATTGATGGTCGGCCCGGTGCTGTACAGCACGCGGGTGCCGGCGCTGGAGTCTTCTTCGTTGTAGTCGCCAATCCAGCGCAGGTTGAAGGTGTCGCTGGGCTTGTACAGCAGTTGCCCGCGAAAGCCCTGGCGCGAGCCGCCATTGAGGTCATGGCCGTCGTACTCGTTCTTGATGTCGCCGTCGCTGCGGGTGCGGTACGCGGAGAAACGGCCCGCCAGGTCCTCGGTCAGCGGGCCGGAAATCGTGCCCTTGGTCTGGAAGTAACCGTCCTCGCCCAGTGACGTTTCAATGCTGCGCTCCGGAGTAAAACTCGGCGCGCGGGTGCTGATATTGATCACCCCGGCGGTGGTGTTCTTGCCGAACAGCGTGCCTTGGGGACCGCGTAGTACTTCGAGCTGTTCGATGTCCATCAAGTCGAACACGGCCATCCCCGGCCGCCCCAGGTACACGTTGTCGATATACAGCCCTACGCTGCCTTCCAGGCCGTCACTGGCGGGGTTGTTCCCCAGCCCGCGAATCGACACGCTGGACTGGCGCGCATGCATGTAGGCGACGTTGACGCTGGGCACCAGTTGCTGCAAGTCCTGAATCCGGTAGACCCGCTGGCTCTCCAGGGCCTGGCCGCCGATCACGCTCATGGGCGTGGGCACGTCCTGGGCACTTTCGGTACGCCGCCGCGCCGTCACCGTGACCGTTTCCAACTGGCCACTGGCATTCTCACCCTTGGGTGCTGGCGCAGGCTCGTCGGCCGCCTGGCTGCTGGACCAACTGGCACTGCCCGCTAGCAACAGCGCCATCGGCAGGCGTTTCAGGCGCCAGGGAGAGGGAGGGACAGCGCGATTCAACAGGCTCATAAGCGGCTCCGGTGTCAGGAAATACGCTGGATCGCATATTCCTAAAGGCTATTTATTTATGTTTTTACAAGCATTTACTGCATAAGAGATAGCCTTTATAAGGAGTCGACCTAATGCATAGCCAATGCATTTCCCCGATATTTTCAATGTGAAAAATGCATATCGACCTGCGCCAACTTCGCCACTTCATCGCCCTTGCCGAGCAACGCAGTTTTGTCGCGGCAGCGGTGACCGTGAACCTGTCGCAATCGGCCTTCAGCCGCAGCATTCAAGCGCTGGAACTCAGTGCCGGTTGCCAGCTGGTAGACCGTGGGCGCAAGGACCTGGCGCCGACCAAACAAGGCCAGGTACTGCTCGAGCATGCACGGCGGCTGGTCAGTGGCGCCCAGCAACTGGCGAATGAGATCAGCCAGTTCAACGGGCTGGAGGCGGGTGAGCTGCGCTTCGGTTGCGGCCCGGCGCCCGCTGCCGGATTGATCCCCAGAGCCATCGGCAGTTTTATCGGGCGCTACCCCAAGGCCCGGGTGCAGTTCCAGGTGGACGACTGGCAAAGCCTGAGCAAGCGCCTGCTCAGCGAAGAGTTCGAATTTTTCGTCGCCGACACCCGGCATTTCGAGGCCCACCCGGATTACCAGACCCACCGCTTGCGCCCGCGCAAATGGCACTTCTGCTGCCGCGCCGGGCACCCGTTGGCGGAGCTGGAAAGCGTGACCGCGGCACAGTTGATGAGCTATCCGCTGGCGGTGACGATTCGCCCGCCGAACCTGCGCAAGGTCATCGTCGACCTCAGCGGCCGACCCGACTACACGCCCAACGTCGAATGCGAAAACGGGTACAGCCTGCTGGGCGTGGTGCTGCGTTCGGACGCTATCGGCATCGTCAGCGCCAACAGCGACGTGCTGCACATGGCCCGTGGCGAGCTGGTGTGCCTGCGGATTGAGGGTTTGGCGGAAGACCTGGAGGAGCGCTACACCCGCTATGGGATTGTCAGTCGCGCGGGGTATCGGCTGTCACCGCTGGCGGAGGCGATGATCGAGCAGATCAAGGTGATCGATGAGCAGGATGAAGAGGTGTGTGCGCTGGAGAATTTTGCTGTCTGAGCGACCGCTATCGCAGGCAAGCCAGCTCCCACAGGGGCATGCATTTTAAATGTGGGAGCTGGCTTGCCTGCGATAGCACCAGTCGCCACACCCATGCACCCACTGCATAAAACCCATTCCCCAAATGCACTTGCTTCAAGGCCTGCCAGGCGGCGAAATCGTTCGCCTGTCCTCCGTTCGGTGAAGCCTCATGTCCCAACCCAAACCCGTGCGCAACGTGCTGTACATCATGTGCGACCAACTGCGCCGCGATTACCTGTCGTGTTATGGCCACGCCCATCTGCACACCCCCAATATCGACCGCCTGGCCGCCGCCGGCGTGCGCTTCAGCCGGGCCTACACCCAGGGCACGATTTGCGGCCCGTCGCGGATGTCGGCCTATACCGGGCGCTATGTCAGCAGCCATCAGGTGGCCTGGAACGCGGTGCCACTGCCCCTGGAAGAACTGACTATCGGTGACTATTTGCGGCCCCACGGCATCCGCACCGCACTGGTGGGCAAGACCCACGCCACGCCCAATCTCGAAGCCCTGCAACGCCTGGACATCGACCCTGACAGTGCCCAGGCCCAACCGCTGAATGAGGTGGGCTTCGAAGCCTATTTCCGTCACGACGGGATCTTCCCCGACAGCCCGCTGTTCACCGAAAAACGTGAATCCGCGCCCTACACCCACTACCTGCGCGAACGGGGCTACGACGGCACCAATCCGTGGCACGAATGGGCGAATGCGGCTGCCGGCGAATCTGGGGAAATCCTCAGCGGCTGGCACATGCGCAACGCTCACCTGCCGGCGCGGGTGGACGAACAGCACTCGGAAACCGTCTACACCACCGACCGCGCCATCGACTTCATCACCGAGCAAGGTGAGCAACCGTGGTGCCTGCACCTGTCGTACATCAAGCCGCACTGGCCCTACATCGCCCCGGCGCCGTACCACGCGTTGTATACGGCTGAGCATGTACAGGCACCGATTCGGCCAGCGCCTGGAAAGGAAAGTGATCACCCGGTGTACCACGCTTTCCGCCAGCACCAGGAGAGCCTGAATTTTTCCCGGGATGAAGTGCGACTTAACGTGATCCCGACCTACATGGGCCTGATCAAGCAGGTGGACGATCAACTCGGCCGGCTATTTGATTTTCTCGAAAGCAATGGCCGCTGGGACGACACATTGATCGTGTTTACCAGCGATCACGGCGACTTCCTCGGCGATCATTTCCTCGGTGAAAAGGAATTCCTGCTGGAGCCCGCCGTAGGCATCCCGCTGATCGTGCGCGACCCTCGGGCTGCCGCCGATATCAGCCGTGGCTCGGTGGACGAGCGCCTGGTGGAAACCATCGATGCGCTGCCGACATTCCTGCAAGCGCTAGGATTACCCGGTGCCGAACACCGCCTGGAAGGCCGCTCGCTGATTCCGCTGCTGCACGGTGAAAACATCACCTGGCGCCGCTACGCCATCGCCGAATACGACTACGCCTTCCAGGCCCCGGCCCGGGAACGCCTCGACCAACCCATCGACCGCTGTCGCATGACCATGGTGCGCAGCGAACGCTGGAAATACCTGGCCTACGACGGTTACCGCGCGCAGTTGTTCGACTTGCAGAATGACCCGCAGGAATTGCACGACCTGGGTACCGACCCGGCGCACGCGGATGTGCGCGAGGCGCATCGGGGTTATCTGTTTGAATGGCTGCGAGGCTTGAAACGGCGCACCACCATCAGCCACGCCGAGATTGATCTGCGTGGCCAACGGTTCAGGTATGGAGAGCCGGAAGCGGAGAAGGTGGTGCAGATCGGGGTCTGGTGACCCGAAACGACCGATAAGCTTTTGTGGCGAGGGAGCTTGCTCCCGCGCCACAGGCGTTTGCGTTGAAGTTATAGACCGCGGGTGGTCTGGCTACGCTGCCCCTGCACACTCACCGGTACATCGCCCTTGAGCGTTACCCGGCGCACGATGCGTTCCTGGGTGCCGTAGTCGTCCACTGCGTAATGCTGGGTGGCGCGGTTGTCCCAGATCGCCACGTCGCCGGTGTTCCAGCGCCAGCGCACGGTGTTTTCCAGGCGCGTGACATGGCTTTGCAGGAGGTTGAACAGGTGCGCCGAATCCACCTGTGAATAGCCCTTCAGGCGTTTGACGAAGTGTCCCAGCAGCAGGGTCTTTTCGCCGCTGACCGGGTGCACGCGCACCACCGGGTGCTCGGTCTCGTAGACCGTCGAGGTGAAGATCTTGCGGTACTCCTCCAGCTTCTCCGGCGACACATCCGGCTTGCGCGCGGCGTAGTCGTATTCATTGCTGTGCACGGCCCAGAGCTTGTCCGCCAGCTCCCGCAGTTCGGCGTTCAGGTCGTTGTAGGCCGCCGCGGTGTTGGCCCAGACGGTGTCGCCACCGGAGGCTGGCGCCAGCACAGAACGCAGGATCGAGGCCTTCGGGTAGGCATCGACGAAGGTCACGTCGGTGTGCCACGAGTTGGCGCGCTGGCCACGGGCACCGTCCAGTTCCAGCAGGAACCGCGTGCCGTCGCGCACCGGTACGGTGGGGTGGGCAATCGGCTCGCCAAGCAAGTGGGCGAAGGCTTCCTGGCTCTGGTCATCGAGGTGGGTCTGCTCGCGGAAGAAGATCACCTTGTACTGCACCAGCGCCTGCTGGATGGCTTCCACTGTGGCGGCGTCCAGCCCGCCGGATAACGTGATGCCACGGATCTCGGCGCCGATGCGTCCGGCCACCGGGTGGATATCCAGCGCCAGGGCGACGGGTTGAACAGCTAGTGCGGCGTTGCTCATGGTGATGACCCTCATATGCCAGCTTTCGGTTGGGAGTAGCGTGCAACAACGCTCTATTCATATGCACTTTAGGTCTAGCAAATGAACGAATGCTTCGTTGACGGAATAAGAGCTTGCATTTAAAACCTCAGCTCCCCCGGTCGCAAATGCCTTCGACCTATTTTTCAAATGCCAGGAAAGCATATGGATCTTCGCCAACTGCGCTACTTCATTGCCCTCAACGAACACCGCAGTTTTGTGCGTGCCGCCGACGCCATGGGCATCACCCAACCGGCGTTCAGCCGCAGCATCCAGGGGCTGGAACAGGAGTTCGGCTGCGTGCTGGTCGACCGGGGCAACAAGGACCTGCGCCCCACGCCCGAAGGCCAGGTGGTGCTTCAACATGCGCTGACCCTGGTGCACGGCGCGGCGTTGTTGAGCAGCGAAGTCACGCGCATGACCAAGCTCGATGCCGGCGAACTGCGCTTCGGTTGCGGCCCGGCGCCGGCGGTGAAACTGGTGCCGGATGCGGTGGCGCGCTTTATCACCGCGCACCCGAAAATCCGCACGAGTTTCCAGGTGGATAACTGGGAAAAACTCAGCCGTAGCCTGAGCCGTGAAGAGATCGAATTTTTTATCGCCGACATCCGCCAGTTCGAGTCCGACCCGAACTTTCAGACCCGGCCGCTGACGCCCAAACGCGGGGTGTTTTTCTGCCGGCCGGGGCACCCGCTGCTGGCCAAGGACAGCCTGTCGACCAACGACATGTTCGATTACCCGTTGGCCGCGCCGCTGATTTCCCAAGGCACTCGCAAACTGTTGGCGAATCTCAGCGGGCGCATGGATTTCTCACCGAGCATTCACACCGAACACTTCCCGGCCCTGGTGAAGATCGTGTTGCAGTCCAATGCCATTGGCGTGGGCACCGAGGAGGCGTTTGCCGAGGACATTGCCAAAGGCAAACTGGTGCTGCTGCACTGGCGCAACCTGCCGCAAAACCTCGAGAGCCTGAATGCCCGTTGCGGGATCGTCAGCCGCACCGGCTTTCGCTTGTCCCCGGCGGCGAAAGCGATGATCGAGACGCTGGTGGCAGTGGATCAACACGAGGTAAGTGTGGCGGTCTAGCACACTGCCCCACTCACCTCCCACGTAGCAGCTGTCGAGCCCCAGCGAGGCTGCGTCGGCAGCGCTGCAGAACTTGGAGTCATACAGCAAGATCGCGTCGCGCCCGACGCAGCCTCGCCGGGGCTCGACAGCTGCTACGAAGGTAGCTTGCATTAGGGGGCTTCAGATGCCGGCGGCCGCCAACTTCGGCGCCACCCAATCGTTCACCTGGAACGGCTTGCGGATCAACCGTTGCTGCGATGCCAGATCCACTTTGTCCTGCAACTTGGCGAGGAACACCGGGTCGAGGGTCGACGGGAAAATCTCGCTGAGTTTCTGGTCTTTCAAATCATTGGTCAGGATCACCGGTGGATAACTCGCCAGCCCCGACACCAACTGGATGTAGGCCTGCTTGTTGTTGTCATCGGTCAGCCATTGCACCGCTTGCTGCTGCGCCTTGAGCAACGTGGCCACGGCTTCAGGATGATCATCGACAAACTTGCCGCTGCCCACCAGCACACTCTGGATACTGCCGGCGTCGCCCAGGTCCTTGGTGCTCAGCGGGATTTCGGCCAGGCCCTTGGCTTGCAACGCGCTCAGGCCCGAACTGCCCCAGGTCGCGTCGATCTGCTTGGCGGCCAGTGCGGCGACGGCAGCGTTGAAGTCCAGGTTGATGACTTTCAGGTCTTTTTCACTCAAGCCCTGGCTGGCCAGAGCGCTGTCGAATGACAGTTGGCTGGCAGTGCCGCGGAACACCGCAACGCGCTTGCCCTTGAGATCCTGCAGGGTCTTGATGCCCGAACCCGGCACCACCCCCAGGTAATGTTTGACGCCTCGGGCGCTGGCACTCAACAGGCGCGTGTCGAGGCCGTTGGATTTGCCGATGATTGCCGCCAGGTCGCCCAGATAGGCCAGGTCCACCTGGCCATTGGCGAAGGCTTCATTGATCACGGGGCCCGCGCCCTTGAAGAAATTCCACTGGATCTTGATGCCCTGGTCGGCGAAAGCCTTTTCAAAAATCTGCTGTTGGCGCAGCACGTCCACTACACCCCCGCCGCTGTGTTGAGTACCGGCGGTGAGGTCGGGCACGGCGATGCGAATTTCCTTGAGGTCGGCAGCCTGCACCAGCCCGGCCAACGCCGTGCCGGCAACCAGTGTGATCAAGCGTTTGAAGGGCAGCTTCATAGGGGGTGCTCCTGAGGGCGGCGGTAGCCTGGGGAGCAGAAAGTAGGCATAAGCGGATCAAAACTTTAAATACTATAAATTCACAATTTAATAGCTTTCAGATCTATAGGCAGCCAAACGCAGGCCCCAGAAGGCTATGCACCAACAGCATGGAAAATATTCTCCAAATGCATTGGATGCGTATCGGGTAGCGGCTTTAAATGGTGTTTCTTATCCCTCAATCGTCTTGATTGTTTGTTTATAAGATCAAAAAAACATAAAGCCCACCGGACAACGGAGGTCATCCATGGCCCGAATCTCGCTGTTGAGCCTGTCACTGGCGGCCCCTGCCCAAGGGCGGCAGCCACGTTGGCCGCACTTGGGCGACCGCCTGTTGCCCTGGCTGCTGCCGCTGGTGTTGTTCGCGCTGTGGTGGTTGGCCAGCCGCAATCATTGGATGAGCGAGCAGATTCTGCCCGCCCCGTCGCTGGTCTGGAGCAGCGCGGTGGAGTTGGCCGGCGGCGAATTATGGAGCCACTTGGCGATCAGCCTGCAACGGCTGTTCTGGGGCTTGCTGGCGGGGGTGAGTGCCGGTGCATTGCTGGGGGCGCTGCTGGGTTTCAGTCCCCGAGCCGAGCGCCTGGTGTTCCCGACGTTCAGCGCTTTGTCGCAAGTCCCGACCCTGGCCTGGATCCCGCTGTTCATGGTGTTTTTCGGGATAGGCGAAACCCTCAAGCTGGTGGTACTGGTCAAGGCGATTGTGGTGCCGGTCACCTTGCATACGCTGGTGGGGGTGCGCGATGCCCAGCCCGGCCTGCGTGAAGCCGCACGGGTGCTGCGCCTGCCTTCTCACTTGTTGATCCGTCGCCTGATTCTGCCGGCCGCACTGCCGGCGTTCATGGCCGGTGTGCGCCTGGCCCTGGCCGCCGGCTGGACCTCGTTGCTGGCCGTGGAACTGTTGGCCTCCAGTGAGGGCATCGGCTACCTGATGGTCTGGGCGCGGCAACTGTTCATGCTGGATATCGTCTTCGTGTGCATCGTGGTGATCGGCGTGCTGGGCGTGGTCATGGACCGCGGCGTCGGCTGGCTGGACCGCAAGTGGGTGCACTGGCCGCATCCGGCCACCGCACAGATTCCCCGTGGCCCGCGCTACCAAGGCTGGCAACGCCTGCAACCCTGGCTGCTGCCGCTGGGTTTAGTAGCGCTGTGGCAACTGGCAACACAGCAGGCCTGGGTGAATCCGAACATCCTGGTCAGCCCATGGGCAGTCCTGCAAACCACCGTGGCCGGAGTGCTGGACATGAGCCTGGTCAGCGCCCTGGCCCTGAGCCTCGGGCGCACCTTGGGCGGCTTGGTGCTAGGCGGCGGCCTGGGCTTCCTCGTGGGCTTGCTGCTGGGCCTGTCGCGCACCAGTGAACGGCTGCTCGGCCCAACCCTCGCCGCCCTGCGCCAGATCGCGATTTTCGCCTGGGTACCGCTGCTCACCGCCTGGTTCGGCCTCGGCGAATTGGCCAAGTGGGTGTTCATCGCCCTGGCCGCGTTCTTTCCGCTGTTTATCGCCACCCAACGCAGCGTGCTCAATCTGTCGCCGCAACTGAATGAAGCCGCCCAGGTCTTGCGCTTGAGCCTCGGCCAGCGCCTGCGTCAGCTGGTGCTGCCGGGTGCGGCTGCGGGGATTTTTGCCGGCCTGCGCCTGAGCCTGATCTACGCCTGGCTGGGCACCATCGGCGCTGAATATTTCATGCCGTCCAACGGCGGCATCGGCAGCCTGATGATCGGTGCCCAGCAGCTGCTGCGCATGGACCTGATCATGAGCGGCATGCTCCTGGTGGGCCTTACCGGCGCCACTCTCAACCTTATCGGCCAACGCATCGAAACCCGCGCCACGCGCTGGAGGCACGCATGAACGCACCTATCGTCAGCTTCGCCCATGTGGGCAAATCCTTTGATGTCGACGGCTTCGAACTGGAGGCCATCCGCGAATTCAACCTGGATATTGCCGAAGGTGAATTCGTCGCCATCGTCGGCTCCAGCGGCTGTGGAAAATCCACCCTGCTGCGCTTGCTGGTGGGCCTCGACACGCAGTTTCGAGGACAGATCAGCGTCGATGGCAAGGCCGTCAGCGGCATCGGTGGCGAGCGCGGCATCGTGTTCCAGGAACACCGTCTGTTCCCTTGGCTGACGGTGGAAGAAAACATCGGCCTGGGCCTGGTCAACGAGCCCCTGAGCGTTGCCGAAAAGCAGCAGCGCATCGGCGATTTTATCGAGCTGGTGGGCCTCACCGACTTCACCCGCGCCTACCCGCACCAGCTGTCCGGCGGCATGGCGCAACGGGTGGCGATTGCCCGCGGCCTGGTGGCCAGCCCGCGCATCCTGCTGCTGGACGAACCCTTCGGCGCCCTCGACGCCCTGACCCGCCAGCAGATGCAGGACGAGCTGCTGGCCATCCGCGCACGGGCGAAAATCACCACGATCCTGGTGACCCACGATGTGGAAGAAGCGATTTTTCTCGCCGACCGCGTCGTTGTGATGGAACCCCGTCCAGGGCGGATCAAGCAGGTAGTGGACATCGCCCTGCCCCATCCGCGCCAGCGCAGCAGCTTCGACTTCCACCAGTTGCGTGAAGAACTGCTGCACGAACTGATCAGCGACGACCACTACCAGCCACCGGTGCGCGAGCAGATCCGCGACCTGCCCCTGGCCTTTATTGCCTGCTAACGAGGAGCGTATTGATGCCGCAACGTCCCAACTTTTTAGTGATCCTGGCCGATGACATGGGCTTCTCCGACCTCGGAGCCTTCGGCGGCGAAATCGCCACGCCGCACCTCGATGCCCTGGCACTCAACGGCCTGCGCCTGACCGACTTCCACACCGCGCCCACCTGCTCGCCGACCCGCTCGATGCTGCTCACCGGCACCGACCACCATATCGCCGGGATCGGCACCATGGCCGAGGCGCTCACCCCGGAGCTGATCGGCAAACCGGGCTACGAGGGCTACCTCAACGACAAAGTGGTCGCCCTGCCGGAGCTGCTGCGCGACGCCGGTTACCAGACCCTGATGAGCGGCAAATGGCACCTGGGCCTGACCGCCGAGCTTGCGCCCCATGCCCGGGGTTTCGAGCGTTCGTTCTCGCTGTTGCCGGGGGCGGCCAACCACTATGGGTTCGAACCGACCTACGACGACACCACGCCAGGGCTGCTCAAATCCACCCCGGCGCTGTACATCGAGGACGACACCTTCGTCGAACAGTTGCCCAAGGATTTCTATTCCTCCGACGCCTTTGGCGACAAGCTGCTGCAGTACCTCAAGGAACGGGACCAGACCCGGCCGTTCTTCGCTTACCTGCCGTTTTCTGCCCCGCACTGGCCGTTGCAGGCCCCCGCAGAGATCGTCGACAAATACCGTGGCCGCTACGATGCCGGTCCCGAAGTGTTGCGCCTGGAACGCCTGGAAAAACTCAAGGCGCTGGGGCTGATCGATGCGGATGTGGAACCCCATCCGTTGATCGAATTGAACACCCAGTGGGCGGCCCTGAGCGACGAGCAACGCCAGGTGTCGGCGCGGGCGATGGAGGTGTATGCAGCGATGGTCGAGCGCATGGACTGGAACATCGGCCGGGTGGTCGAGTACCTGCGCAAACAAGGGCAACTGGACAACACCTTTATCCTGTTCATGTCGGATAACGGTGCCGAAGGTGCCCTGCTGGAAGCCTTCCCCAAATTCGGCCCGGAGCTGCTGACCTACCTCAACCAGCATTACGACAACCGTCTGGAGAACATCGGCCGCGCCAATTCCTACGTGTGGTACGGCCCGGCCTGGGCTCAAGTCGCAACCGCGCCGTCACGGCTGTTCAAGGCGTTTACCACCGAAGGCGGGATCCGCGTGCCGGCGCTGGTGCATTACCCGCAGTTGTCCCTCAAGGGCCGGATCAGCCATGGCTTCGGCACGGTGATGGACATCACGCCGACCATCCTCGACCTCGCCGGCGTGCGCCATCCAGGCAAACAGTGGCGCGGTAAACCGGTTGCGCCGTTGCGTGGCAAGTCGTGGCTGGGGTTCCTGTCCGGCGAGACCGAACAGGTGCATGACGAACACACCGTCACCGGCTGGGAGCTGTTTGGCCGCCGGGCGATTCGCCAGGGCCAATGGAAAGCCGTGTACATCCCGGGCCCCGTGGGGCCTGCCACCTGGCAACTGTACGACCTGGGCCAGGACCCCGGCGAAATCCATGACCTTGCCCAAAGCCACCCGCAAAAGCTGGCGACCCTGATCGGCCACTGGCAGCAGTACGTCGAAGAGACCGGGGTGATCCTCAGCGCGTCGCCGTTTCAGCCGGATTGATCGCCACCGATGAATGGGCCGCGCGCTCAAACCGATTGGCCCGGGCAAAGGTGCCGAAATCGTTGAAGCGCACGCCCATTTCAGCCATCACCTTGTGCGCCGTTTTCACCGTCATCTGGCGGATGTAGAACGGCTCCTTGACCACGAAATGATGAATCCCGTGGGTGCTGCCGAAGTTGAAGCAGAACGCCTGCAACGGCCACAACCACCACGGGTTGAGCACCTGGGTTTGCTGGATCACATTGCCCGGCTCGATGTCACCGTAGTAGTGCATGTTGGAGCTGACAAAGTGCAGGCAGAAGGTGCGCAGCACGTTGGGCCCGATGATCACCACGGCGGCGATGTCGATGATGTGCATCACCGCCAGGGTGTTGGCTGACCAGTCGATTGGCGCGCCCAGCAGGCTGGCGATGCCATTGGCGGCATGAAAGCCCAGGAACACATACCACGCGCCCCAATGCAGCAGCGCCAGCGGTGCATAGACCAGCGCCGTGCGCTTGAGAATGCCCAGCTTGTGCTTCCAGGTCGGTGCCCGCAGCACCCGGATCAGCGCCGACATGATGTTGTCGCCGACCATCAGCAGGCGTGCGAAGCCCCACGGCTCACCGTTGGTGATTGCACGCTCTTCGATGTCGGTTTCGCTGCCGGACACCTTGTGGTGGTTGAGGTGGATATGGCGCCGTACCCAGGGGTTGATGGTGCTGGGTCGCGCCAGCCACACCAGGCCCATCATCAGGTTGTGGGGCAGGCGCTGCTTGCGAAAGTACATGCTGTGGATCAGGTCGTGTTCCAGCTCGTGGGTCAGCGACGCCAGGAACGCGTTCAGCAGCAGGCACACCCACCACGCCATGTGCCCGGTGATATACAGCGCCGCCGAACCCAGCATGCCCATCAGGGCAAAGGTCAGGATGCCCGCGCCCAACGCGTCCTGATGCAGCAGCCAGGGGTGGCGCTGACGCAATAACTGACCCTCGGCCAGCACCACTTCACGAATATGCGCTGAACGCTGTTGTGCGTTCATCTGCCGGGGGCTTGCAGAAGTACCGTCCATGCTTCCATCCTCTGTCTTATTGATGCGTACATCCTGCCCTATGCGATCTGGCGGGACGCTAGCCCCACACGCCAACCTGTTGACCGCAAGCGCCAATCAACATGACCGAACCGACCTCCCTCGCCAGCTGGACCCGCGCCCTGCGCAAGCAGCTCGACGCCCTGGGCCTCGACAGCGCCGCGTTGTGCGCCCAGGCCGGGCTTGACCCGCAGTTGATGGACGATCCCAACGCACGTTATCCGTTATCGGCCACCACGCGCCTGTGGGAACTGGCGGTACAGGCCAGCGGCGACCCGGCGATTGGTTTGCGGGTGTCGCGGTTTGTCAGCCCCACCACCTTTCATGCGCTGGGTTATGCGCTGGTGGCCAGCGGCAGCCTGCGGGAAGTGTTCGAGCGGATCGTGCGCTATCACCAGGTGGTCAGCGACGCCCTGAGCCTGGAGCTTAGCCGGGAGGGCGAACGTTACCGCTTTCGCCTGCAACAGCCTGCCGGCACACCCGCGCCGGCGTTTGAAGCGATTGATGCGTTCGCCGCGATTTATGTGCGCACTTGCCGCAATCGACTGGGGCGCGAATATGCGCCGCTGGCGGTGTACCTGAGGCGGCCCGAGCCGGCCGATCCCAAGCCATGGCACACGGTGTTTCGCGCACCCGTATTTTTCGCCGCCGAGGAAGACCGTCTGGAATTCGCAACCCAGGACTTTGACAGTCACCTGGACGACGCCAATCCGGAGTTGGCCGAACACAATGAAACCGTGCTCAAGCGCACCTTGGCGCAACTGCGGCCGCTGACCTGGGAGCGCAAGGTGCGTTCGGCCATCGAAGCGCAGTTACCTGACGGTGAACCGAGCGCCGAGCGCATCGCCCAGGCGTTGCATTTGAGTTTGCGCAGCTTGCAGCGGCACCTGGCGGACGAGGGCTGCCGGTTTGATGCGCTGCTCAATGAGTGCCGGGAGAACCTCGCGCTGCTGCACCTGCGGGACCCCGAGTGTTCGCTGGCGGAGATCAGTCATTTGCTGGGGTTTGCCGATACCAGCAGCTTCAACCGGGCGTTCAAGCGCTGGACCGGGATCACGCCGGGGCAGTTTCGGGATGGGTTGAGGTAGCTGGAGTTGCGGTGGCTGTGAGGGCCTCTTCGCGAGCAAGCCCGCTCCCACATTTGACCGAGTACATCCTTTGGAATGCGGTCAAATGTGGGAGCGGGCTTGCTCGCGAAAGCGGTCGATCAAACACCACAAAAGCCAGAATCAGTCAGCGCCCCCGATCCCGCCTCAACACCTTCTTCACCCGCGCCACCAACGCCCGGGCCTCAAACGGCTTGAGCAAATAATCGTCCTCATGCAATTCCAACCCACGCAGCCGGTCTTCAATCCCGTCGGGCGTGGTCAAAAACAACATCGGCGTCTCACCCTTCAACCGAATCGCCTGCTGCAGCTTCCAGGCATTCAACCCCGGCAGCATCACATCCAGGATCACCAGGTCGTATTCGGTGCTTTCCACAAAGCGCAGGGCCGCCATGCCGTTGGCCGCCACCTCCACCGTGTAACTGGCCTCTTCAAGACTGCGGCCCATCGCCTCGGCCGCCTCTGACTCGTGTTCCACTAGCAGGACGCGCATAACACACCTCGAATAATCGTGAACGCAGGCTACCACCCTCAGGCGTGCGCCGCCTCGCGCAAACGCTGCGGGTCGAGGATTTCGATCTCGCCATAGCCCAGGCGCACGATGCCTTGGCCTTGCAGGTCCTTGAGCAACGCATTGGTGGTCTGGCGCGACAGGCTCAACATCGCGGCCAGGTCTTCCTGGGGCAATTGCAGTACGTGTCGGGCCTGCTCGATGTCGCCGTAGCCTTCGGCGATCATCAACAAGCGGTGCGCCACCCGCACCGACGCCGGCATCAGGCTCAATTGCTCGATATTGATAAAGGTCAGGCGCAGCTTCTGGCTCATCAACAGGGCCATGTCGCGCCAGTAACGCGGAGTCTCTTCGAGGATCTGCAGCAACGCCGGTTGCGGCACCTGCAACAACGTACAAGGCCCGACCGCGCAGGCGTCGTGGGTGCGGGGCAACCCGTCGAACAGGGAGATCTCGCCGAACCAGTACGGCAACTCCGCCAGGCTCAACACCGCTTCCTTGCCCTGCTCGTTTACCGCGCTGATGCGCAAGGAGCCTTCCAGCACCGCGTACAACCCACACGGCGGGTCGCCGCGCTTGAACAGGTATTGCCCCGCCGTCAGCTGCCGCAACCGGGCGCTGGTCAGCAAGCTATTCTGTAGATCATCAGGCAGATGGCTGTACCAGTGACCGGTGGCCAACCGTGGGTGCCATTTCTCTACATCCATGCGAACTCCGAAGATTGTCGGCCAGTTGACAGTGTGTCGCGGGCCTACAGGGCATGATCAAACATCCTACAGGAGGAACAACAATGAAAAGCCTCGTCGACCATCTCAGTCAATACGCCGCCTACCACCGCGACCCGCGCAACATCGCCAGCCACTTTATCGGCATCCCGCTGATTGTGGTGGCGGTGGCCGTGCTGCTGTCGCGCCCCGAATGGACGGTGGCCGGGCTCTGGCTGTCGCCTGCGGTGCTGCTGGCACTGTTCTCGGCGTGGTTCTATTTGCGTCTGGAGCTGGCACTTGGTGTGCTGATGACGGTGCTGATGGGCCTGTCGGTGTGGGCCGGGCATGTGCTGGCGGCGCAAAGCACGCTGGTGTGGCTGAGCAGCGGCATCGGCATGTTCGTGGTGGGCTGGGTGATCCAGTTTGTGGGGCATTACTACGAGGGGCGCAAGCCGGCGTTTGTCGATGACGTGTCCGGGCTGATCGTGGGGCCGTTGTTTGTGGTGGCGGAGTTGGCGTTTCTGGTGGGGCTGCGGCATGACCTGAAGCGGCAGATTGAAGAGCGTTCGGGGCCGGTTCGGACACACAGGAAAAACGCCACGGCCTGAAGGTCAATGGAGTACCAATGTGGGAGCGGGCTTGCTCGCGAAAGCGGTGATTCAGTCGATACATCTGGTGACTGACACTCCGCTTTCGCGAGCAAGCCCGCTCCCACATGATCGTTCCCACGCTCTGCGTGGGAATGCAGCCCGGGACGCTCCGCGTCCTGAAGCGTGACGCAGAGCGTCACAAGAGGCGTTCCCACGCGGAGCGTGGGAACGATCAACGTCTTAGGCTTTTTGCCAGACCTTGGGCTTGAAGAACAACGTCTCGCCCCGCGCCAGGCCGGTCAGGCTGTCGTGGTCTTTCACCACTTCTGCCTCGATCAACTCGCTCTGGCCTTCGACCTTCAGGGTCACCCGGGTGGTCGCGCCAAGCGGGCGAATATCACGCACTTCAGCCGCGTGGTGGTCCTCCAGCTCATGGCGCGACAGCGACACTTCATGCGGGCGGAACAGCACGTGCTTGTCTTCACCCAAGTGCAGACGATTCGAATCCCCAAGGAAGTGATAAACGAAATCGCTGGCCGGGTTTTCGTAGACTTCGCCCGGTGAGCCGATCTGCTCGATCACGCCCTTGTTCATCACCACGATGCGGTCCGCCACTTCCATGGCTTCTTCCTGGTCGTGGGTCACGAACACCGAGGTCAGGTTGATGTCTTCGTGCAGGCGCGCCAGCCAGCGGCGCAGTTCTTTACGAACCTTGGCATCCAGGGCGCCGAACGGTTCATCCAGCAGCAACACTTTAGGCTCTACCGCCAGGGCGCGGGCCAGGGCGATACGCTGGCGCTGGCCACCGGAGAGTTGTTCCGGGTAGCGATCCGACAGCCAATCGAGCTGCACCATGTTCAGCAACTCGTGGACTTTTACCGCGATCTGGCTTTCGGTCGGGCGCTGGTTTTTCGGTTTCATGCGCAGGCCGAACGCGACGTTGTCGAATACGGTCATGTGGCGGAACAGGGCGTAGTGCTGGAACACAAAGCCGACGTTACGATCACGCACGTCGTGGCCGGAAACGTCTTCACCGTGGAACACAATGCTGCCGGCATCCGGGGTTTCGAGCCCGGCGATGATCCGCAGCAAGGTGGTCTTGCCGCAGCCAGACGGGCCCAGCAACGCCACCAGCTCGCCACTCTGGATGTCCAGGTTGATGCTGTTCAGGGCCTTGAAGGCGTTGAAATTCTTGCTGACATTACGGACTTCGATCGACATGACTTATTCCTCAGCCGCACCGGCGCGCAGGCGGTTAATACGGTTCTCGCTCCACTGCTTGAGCAGCAGGATGAAGAGCGCCAGGATCAGCAACAGGCTCGCGACGGCAAACGCGGCGACGTGGTTGTATTCGTTGTAGAGGATCTCGACGTGCAGCGGCAAGGTGTTGGTCACGCCGCGAATGTGGCCGGACACCACCGACACTGCACCGAACTCACCCATGGCCCGCGCGGTACACAGCACCACGCCGTAGATCAGGCCCCACTTGATGTTCGGCACGGTGACATGCCAGAACATCTGCCAGCCGTTGGCGCCCAGCAGGCGCGCGGCCTCTTCTTCCTGGGTACCTTGTTCCTGCATCAGCGGGATCAACTCACGGGCCACGAATGGCACGGTGACGAAGATCGTCGCCAGCACGATGCCCGGCAAGGCGAACACGATCTGGATGTCATGGTCCTGCAGCCACGGGCCAAAGAAGCCCTGGGCGCCGAACATCAACACGTAGACCAAACCGGCGATCACCGGCGAGACCGAGAACGGCAGGTCGATCAGGGTCACCAGGATACTTTTGCCACGGAACGAGTACTTGCTCACGCACCAGGCGGCGCTGACGCCGAACACCACGTTGAGCGGTACCGAAATCACCACGGCGATCACCGTGAGTTTCAACGCCGACAGCGCGTCCGGCTCAAGGATCGCGGTGAAGAACGCACCCAGGCCATTCTTCAGGCCCTGGGATACCACGATAAACAGCGGTAGCAGCAAAAACAGGAAGAACACCAGCCAGCCAAGGCTGATCAGGATGCGTCGGGACACCGCACTGCCACGACGGGCAGCGTTGGCCGAGGACGCGGCGGAAATAGACGATTGGGACATGTTCCGCGCCTCCTTATGGGTGTTCGATGCGCCGCTGCAGCAAGTTGATCAGCAGCAACAGGACAAAGGAAACCACCAGCATCAGCACACCGATGGACGTGGCGCCGTGGTAGTCGTATTGGTCGAGCTTGACCATGATCAGCAGCGGCAGGATCTCGGTTTTCATCGGCATGTTGCCGGCGATGAAGATTACCGAACCGTACTCACCGACACCTCGTGCAAACGCCAAGGCGAAGCCGGTCAACCAGGCCGGCAGCAGCGCCGGCACCAGGATGTAGCGGAACACTTGCAAGGGCTTGGCGCCAAGGCAGGCGGCCGCTTCTTCGATTTCCCTGGGGATATCGGCCAACACCGGCTGCACGGTACGCACCACGAATGGCAGCGTGACAAAGGTCAACGCCAGGGTGATACCCAAGGGGGTGTAGGCGATCTTGAAGCCCAGGTCGGCGGCGAACTGGCCTACCAGGCCGGTGGGCGTGTACAGCGCGGTGAGTGCAATACCGGCGACGGCGGTGGGCAGGGCGAACGGCAAGTCGATCATCGCATCGATGATCTTGCGCCCGGGGAAGGTGTAGCGCACCAGTACCCAGGCCAGCAGGGTACCGATCACGCCGTTGATGATCGCGGCATACAACGCAGTGCCGAAGCTCAGTTTCAACGCCGCCAGCACACGGGGTGCGGAGATGATGTTCCAGAACTGATCCCAAGTGAGTTGAGCGGCGTGTACAAACATCGCCGCCAGGGGGATGAGTACGATCAGGCTGAGGTACACCACGGTGTAGCCCAGCGTCAGCCCGAAGCCGGGTATGACGGGGGAGATACGACGCGACATAAGAGTCCTTGGTTAGCGGGTAGATACCACTGTAGGAGCGAGCTTCTGTGGGAGCTGGCTTGCCTGCGATGCCGGCACCCCGGTGTATCAGTTACACCGAGGTGATGCTATCGCGGGCAAGCCCGGCTCCCACAGAAAGCTGGCTCCTACAGTTTGATTTTGCTTACTGCGCCGAGTAAATCTGGTCGAACACGCCACCGTCATTGAAGAATTTCGGCTGGGCAGTTTTCCAGCCGCCGAAGTCTTTGTCGATAGTCACCAGGTCCAGTTTCGGGAACTGCTGGGCGTATTTGGCGGCGACTTTCTCATCGCGTGGGCGGTAGAAGTTCTTCGCCGCAATCTCCTGGCCAGCCGGGCTGTACAGGTGCTTGAGGTACTCGGTGGCAATCTCGGTGTTGCCCTTTTTCTCGGCGTTCTTGTCGACCACGGCCACTGGCGGCTCGGCGAGGATCGACAGCGAAGGTACAACAATGTCGAACTTGTCGGCGCCACCGTCTTCCTTCAGGGCCAGGAAGGCTTCGTTTTCCCAGGCCAGCAACACGTCACCCTGACCGTTGTTGACGAAGGTGATGGTCGAACCGCGCGCGCCGGTGTCGAGGATCGGCACGTGCTTGAACAGCTCTTTCACGTATTCCTGGGCCTTGGCTTCGCTGCCACCGGCTTTCAGGCCGTAGGCCCAGGCGGCGAGGAAGTTCCAGCGGGCGCCGCCGGAGGTTTTCGGATTCGGGGTGATCACGGACACGTCTTTCTTGATCAGGTCGCCCCAATCCTTGATGCCTTTAGGATTGCCCTTGCGCACCAGGAACACGATGGTCGAGGTGTACGGAGTGCTGGCGTCCGGCAGGCGGGTTTGCCAGTTTTCCGGCAGGGTCTTGCCCAGTTTTGCGATTTCGTCGATGTCGCCGGCCAGGGCCAGGGTCACGACGTCGGCACGCAGGCCGTCGATCACCGCGCGGCCTTGCTTGCCCGAACCACCGTGGGATTGCTGGATCTTGACGTTGTCACCCGGGTGCGACTGCTTCCAGAAGCTGGTGAATTCAGCGTTGTAGTCCTGGTAAAGCTCGCGGGTCGGGTCGTAAGACACGTTAAGCAGTTCGTAATCCTTGGCAACAGCGGAACCGGCAAACACGGCACTGGCCAGTGCTGCCAGGGCATAACGGCGAATCGACGACATAGAAGGCTCCTGAAATTCTGGGGTGTTGGCTTTTTTCTTATAGTTGCGGGTCTTGCAATCGAATCGCCGATCTTGCTCAGCTCGGTTTATTGCCCGGGTTCTGCAAACGGAATTTTTCTTTGCGTTCGATCTGTACTACCTGGGCGTTGTGCACAGTGATTTCCACCGCACCAAACCGCAGATCGCGCAGGGCGCTCTGGATCTCGCGCAAAATGGCTGCTTCGTCCTGGCCGTCAACGCTACGTAGAGATGCGCTCATGGTCGTGCTCCTGAAATGAGAAGTGCCTCGCAGTGGCGGCACTGCTTGCGGCGTGAGGGCGATAGTAGATAAGCGCGGATATTCTTAAAAATACTATTTAAGAATGTTTATATAACCAGAAAGAATTTTCTGGTGGGACGTGGGGTTGCGAGAGGTTTTGCGGGCCGACCCGTGAAATAAAGCCGTGTGGAGATCCAAATGTGGGAGCGGGCTTGCTCGCGAAGGCGGCGTGTCAGTCAATACATAGGTTGGCTGATCCACCGTATTCGCGAGCAAGCCCACTCCCACACTTGATCCTGTTTCAAATCGAGCCAGGCGGCGTTTAGCAAATTGTCGGCGCTCTATGCCAATCCAGCTCACTGGCCGGCATCGGCCGACCAAACCAGTACCCTTGGCCCAGGTCGCACTGTTGGTCCAACAGAAACCGCGCCTGATCGACCTGCTCGATGCCCTCGGCATGCACCTGCATGCCCATGCTCTGCGCCAACGCGATTACCACCCGCACAATCGCCGCATCGTCCTCATCCCACGGCAACCCGGCGACAAAGCCCTGATCGATCTTCAGCTTCTGCACCGGCAGCCGCTTGAGCCGCAGCAGCGATGAATAACCGGTGCCAAAGTCATCAATGGCCAGGCGAAGGCCCAACTCCCGCAGGCGGTGCATCTGCTCAAGGGCGACTTCCGGGTCTTCCATGACCGCGCTTTCGGTCACTTCCAACTCCAGAAATGCCGGATCCAGCCCGGTGTCGTGCAATACCTTGGCCACTTGGTCGTACAGCTCGCGCCGGGCAAACAGGCGACTGGACACATTCACCGCGAGAAACGTGAGCGGCGCGCCGTCGGCCAGCCACTGGCACATCTGGCGGCAAGCCTGGTCCATGACCCAGGCGTCGATATCGGCAATCAGCCCGGTACGCTCGGCAATCGGGATGAAATCTCCCGGCGGCACCAAACCGCGCTCCGGGTGCTGCCAGCGCACCAGGGCTTCGACGCCGATCAGGCGGCTGTTCTGCAGTTCGTGCACCGGTTGGTAATAGACCCGCAGTTCTTGCTGCTCCAGGGCGCGGCGCAGTTCGCCGGCCATTTCCACCCGGTGCTGGGCGTGGGCCGTGAGTTCTTCGGTGTACAAGGCGTAGCCTTCGCGGCCAGCGCTTTTGGCCTTGAACAACGCGGAGTCGGCGTTGCGCAGCAATTGCTCGGCGCTCAGGGCATCGCTGGGGAACAGGCTGATGCCGATGCTAGCGCTGATAAACAGTTGATGACCGTCGAAGATGAACGGCTCTTTCATCGCGTCGAGAATACGTTGTGCCAGCGCGGCAGCCTGGACCAGCTGTGGACAACTTTCCGCCAGCACCGCGAATTCGTCGCCGCCCAATCGTGCCAGGGTCACGCCGGGGCCGAACAGGCCTTGCAGGCGCTCGCCGACCGTCTTGAGCAACTGGTCGCCGACGTTATGGCCGAGGCTGTCGTTGATGATCTTGAAGTGGTCGAGGTCCAGCAGCAGCAAGGCGCAGCCGCGTTTATGGGCCTGCGCCGACGCCAGGGCCTGTTCGGCGCGGTCGGTGAACAGCAGGCGGTTAGGCAGGTCGGTCAGCGGATCGTGGTGGGCCAGGTGCGCCAACTCGTGCTCCGAGTGTTTGATGGCGCTGATGTCGGAGAACACCGCGACGTAGTGGCTGATCTGGCCCTGATCATCGCGGATCACCCGGATGGTCTGCCACTGGGGGTAGATTTCGCCGCTTTTTCGGCGGTTCCAGATTTCGCCGCTCCACTCACCGTCGCGCTCCAGGGTCTGGAACATGGCTTGGTAGAAACTGGCCGAGTGACGTCCGGACTTGAACAGGCTCGGCCGGTGGCCCAATACGTCTTCGCACTGGTAGCCGGTGATTTCGATAAAGGCCCGGTTTACGTGAACAATCAGCCCCTGGGCGTCAGTGACCAGCACACCTTCACGGGTGCAATCGAATACGGCAGCGGCCTGGCGCAGGCGCTCACGGTTTTCCCGCAGTGGCTGCTGGACCAGGTTCGCCCGGGCAAAACGGGCGCAGAGCAGGTAGATCACCAGGGCACTGAGGCTGACCCACACGTAACCGCGCATCTGAAGCCAGCGGCCCAGTTCCACGGGTTCATCGATAAAGTTGATCAATACCTGATGGCTGAGCTGAATCCACACAATCGAAACCAGCAGGTACACCAGCCCTGCACGCAGGGCACCTCGGTATGAAAACAGCATATGTTTAGTGATCCTTACTAAAAAACCAGATTCGCCCTACAAAGGTTACGGATTATAGAATAAGAAACATCCAGTCACTCCTATCTGAAAGGGCGGCTGGTTTTATCTGTAGGCTTAGTGATAATGCGCAAGCTGGTTTTTTCTTTATCTGAGGGCCATACAGCCTATGTGGTACAACGGTTTTCTTGACTTGTCGGCCTGGCAACTGGTGGCAGTCACTCTGTTGATGACCCACGTGACCATTGTCGGGGTCACGGTCTATCTGCACCGCTATTCAGCCCACCGCTCCCTGGAGCTCAATGCTGGCCTGAAACACTTCTTCCGCTTCTGGCTGTGGCTCACCACGGCGCAGAACACCCGCGAGTGGACCGCTATCCACCGTAAACACCACGCCAAGTGCGAAACCGTCGACGATCCCCACAGCCCGGTGATCAAGGGCCTGTCCACCGTGCTGCGCAAAGGCGCCGAGCTGTACCGCGCCGAGGCCGAAAACCCCGAGACCCTGCGCATCTACGGCAAGAACTGCCCGGAAGACTGGATCGAACGCAAGCTCTACACCCCCTACCCGCTGTTGGGCGTGGCGATCATGGGCGTGATCGACCTGCTGCTGTTCGGCACCATCGGCATCACCATCTGGGCCATCCAGATGATGTGGATCCCGTTCTGGGCCGCCGGCGTGATCAACGGCCTGGGCCATGCCATCGGCTACCGCAACTTCGAATGCCGTGATGCGGCGACCAACCTGATTCCCTGGGGCATCATCGTTGGCGGCGAAGAACTGCATAACAACCACCACACCTATCCCAACTCCGCCAAACTGTCGGTGAAGAAATGGGAGTTCGACCTGGGCTGGGCCTGGATCAAAGTGTTCAGCTTCCTGCGCCTGGCCAAGGTGCAACGGGTCGCGCCGATCGCCCACCAGGTCGAAGGCAAGGGCCACCTGGACATGGACACCGCCATGGCGATCCTCAACAACCGCTTCCAGATCATGGCCCAGTACCGCAAGTTGGTGATTGGCCCGCTGGTCAAGCAGGAACTGGAGAAGGTCGATCACTCGGTGCGTCACCAATTCCATCGCGCCAAGCGCCTGCTGTCGCGGGAAACCAGCCTGCTGGATGACCGTCACCACGTGCGCATCCAAAGCATGCTGGAACACAGCCAGGCCCTGAAAGTGATCTATGAGAAGCGCCTGGCCCTGCAACAGATCTGGCTGAAAACCAGCACCAACGGCCACGACATGCTGGCGGCGATCAAGGAATGGGTACACGAGGCCGAAGCCAGCGGGATTCAATCCCTGCGGGACTTTGCCCATCAACTGAAGACCTATTCGCTGCGGCCTGCGGCGGTCTGATACGTACCATGGCGAGGGAGCAACTCCCTCGCCACCGGTTTTTGACGCCATATACCGGACGCGGCCTAATCACGCGCAATCGGCACTGATAACGGAACTTAGCTGCAAATTCCCCCTCTCAAACAACACTTCGCCATCCCGGCGGCCCTTGTTGTAACAGCTGCCCAACCCCGCGGCATGCCCAGAGAGAGTTGTGCCGATGGTCCCCGAAAAGACCTTCACCGACACCCCCGTCCACGACCAGCCACGACCGGCAGCCGCCGCTACGTTGCTGGCGCTGATGCATGCCCAAGGCGAAGTGGAACGCTTGAGTGAACGCGAGCAACTGCTGAGTTCACTGCTGGTCAGCGTGAATGCCGTGCTCTGGGCCATCGAGTGGGACACCCGCCGTGTGCTGTATGTCAGCCCGGCCTATGAGCGGGTTTTCGGACGTGCGGCAGGCATGCTGCTGGCCGACCATCGGGAATGGCGCAACAGCATTCACCCCGAAGACCTCGACTACGCCGAGCACAGCCTCGCCCAGGTGCTGCACAGTGGCGCCGTGGAAGACCGCGAGTACCGCATCATCACCGCCGACGGGCAGATCCGCTGGCTCAGCGACAAGTGCTACATCAGCCAGCAGGCCGAGCCCGGCCAACCCGTGATCGTGGTGGGCATGGCCGAGGACATCACTGAAAAGAAGCAGCTTGAGCTGGAACTCCATCGCCTGGCCACTACCGACGTGCTGACCCGCAGCAGCAACCGCCGGCACTTCTTCGAGTGCGCCCACCACGAGTTCGAACGCGCCTGTTTGCAAGGCACGCCTTTGGCGTTCCTGTTGCTGGACATTGATGACTTCAAAGTGGTCAACGACACCTACGGCCACCTGGAGGGCGATCAGGTGTTGCAGCGTATCGCCGAGAGCGGTCGAGGGGTTCTGCGCCGTGGCGACCTGTTCGGGCGCATTGGCGGCGAAGAATTCGCCGCTGTGCTGCCCGGTTGCGCACCGGAGATGGCAATGCAGGTGGCCCAACGCCTGGGACACGAGATCGCGCAACTGAGTTTCAGCCATGACGGTGAGAGCTACGCGGTCACCGTCAGCCAGGGCCTGGCCAGCCTGACAGCCGAGGATGCCAACGTGGATAGCCTGTTCGCCCGCGCCGACGCCGCGATGTACGAGGCCAAGCGCCAAGGCAAAAACCGCGTGCTCGTCGGCTGACGCTACACGATTACCTGTGGGAGCCGGACTTGCCCGCGATGCAGGCACCTTGGTGGGTCAGTTGTACCGGGATGATGCTATCGCAGGCAAACCAGCTCCCACACTGGGCCCGCATCGCCTGCTAGGTTTTGCGCATACGCGTCAATTCCGGCAAACCCACCTTGAGCAAGCGTGCCGTCTTGCCTTTCGCCAATGCCTCGACGCCTTCATGCTCGGTCAGTCGCGCCAGCTGCGCCGCCAGGTTCACCACCAGCGCCTCCCGGGAATACACCCCACCTTCCAGCGAATATATCGCCGCGATCAACTGGCGCAACTCCAGCGGCAAGCGCCAGCGTGTGCGCAACGCCGAGCCATAGGCAGCGCCGAAGGTGTAGAGAGACTCGCCAATCGCTTCGTCATCCAGTTCGCCGCCACCCTGCAACCAGTCTTGCAGACACCGCAGCAAGGCCAGGTCGCCGAGGCGATGGAGGATGCCGGCGCTGTAGCAGCGCTCGTGATCAAGGTCGAGCATCCGCGCCAGGCTGCGGGCGTAATCGGCGGTGCGTTGGGAAAGCTGCCAGTAACGCTCGGCGTAATCCTTGAGGCCAGGGTCGCTCAGCACCACGTTGTGCTTGAGGGCCAGCCCCAGGATCAGGTTCATGCTCTGCCCGGCCGCCAGCTTGTGCAGGGCCATGGCCAGGGTTTGTACCGGCGAGCCGTGATACCCGGCGCTGTTGGCGGCGGCGATCAGCACGGCGGTGATTTGCGGGTCCACGCGCACCTGCTCCTCCAGACGCCTGAGGTCCAAGCCTTCCGGTTCCAGGCTATGTTGCACCGCGGCCTGCACGTCGACCCGCAGCGGGGCGCCGTCGGAGGCTTCGCGGCGGCGCTCCAGAAACACCGGCAAGGTCATGCCCGGCGCCAGGGCCGGGACTTCGCAATACACCGTCTCGCCTTCATTCAGCAGCAGGTCTTGCAGGCGCTGGGTCAGGCTTTCCATGTTCAGGGGTTTGGTCAGGTACGCCGTCGGCGCCAGGGGCAAGACTTCGTGCACGCTGGCGCTGTCGTTGCGGGTGCCCAGCAGGATAAACGGCAACAGCGGCGTGCGCCGTTGCTGGCGCACACTGCGCAACAGGCTCAGGCCATCGACGCCGGGCAGCTCCCAATCAGCGAGGATCAAGTCGTAGGGTTTGTCACGCAGCAGCTCGGCGGCTTGCTGGCCATCGGCGCACACATCCAGCCGTGCGTCACAGCGCACATTCAGCAACACCTGCTTGAGCAAATCCCGGGACCAAGGGTCGGCCTCGGCAATCAGCACACGGGGTACAGCAGGTAAATCAACAGCAGTCATCCAGCACGCTCCATCGGCAATACCAGCACCTTAGACAAAGGAGCCGCCCGGGTACAATGAACAACGGCTGAATACCGTTCATCGGGCACAAAAAAACCCGCCTAAGCGGGTTTTTTGTCGATCAGGTCAACTTTCGATCACAGCTCGGAGAAGCACTCTTCGATGATCGCCAGGCCTTTGTCCAACTGCTCGTCCGGCGAGGTCAGCGGAACCAGCACGCGCAACACGTTGCCATAGGTGCCGCAGGACAGCAGGATCAAGCCCTTGTCGCGAGCCTTGGCCACCACGGAAGCAACCGCAGCGGCGTTCGGCTTGTGGCTGTCGCCATCTTCGAACAGCTCGACCGCAATCATTGCGCCCAGGGCACGCACTTCGCCGATCACCGGGTACTTGGCCTGGATAGCTTTCAGGCCGGTCACCAGGCGCTCGCCGACAGCCTTGCAGCGGTCCAGCAGGTGCTCTTCTTCGAACACGTCCATCACGGCCAGGGCCGCGGCGCAAGCGATCGGGCTACCAGCGTAAGTGCCGCCCAGGCCACCTGGGGCGATGGCGTCCATGTATTCAGCCTTGCCGCATACGCCGGCCAGCGGGAAGCCGCCTGCGATGGATTTGGCGAAGGTGGTCAGGTCGGCGGCAACGCCCATCTGTTCCATGGCAAAGAAGGTACCGGTACGGCCGGCACCGGTTTGCACTTCGTCGGCGATCAGCAGGATGCCGTGCTTGTCGCACAGTTCGCGCAGGCGCTTCATGAACGATTTAGGCGCGACGTAGAAACCGCCTTCGCCCTGCACCGGCTCGATGATGATGGCAGCGATATCACGCGGCTCGGCATCGTTCTTGAAGATGCGTTCGATGCTGGCGATGGAGTCGTCATCGCTCACACCGTGCAGTTCGTTCGGGAACAGCGCGCGGAACACGCCACCTGGCATCAGGCCCATGCCGGCCGAGTACGGCACGACTTTGCCGGTGAGGCCCAGGGTCATCATGGTGCGACCATGGTAGGCGCCGGTGAACGCGATCACGCCGGCACGGCCAGTGGCGGCACGGGCGATCTTCACGGCGTTTTCTACCGCTTCGGAACCGGTGGTGACCAGCAGGGTTTTCTTGGCGAAATCACCCGGCACCTTGGCGTTAACTTTTTCGCACAGCTCAACGTACGGCTCGTAGGCCAGTACCTGGAAGCAGGTGTGAGTCAGCTTGTTCAGCTGTTCGGTCACGGCCGCGATGATTTTCGGGTGCACGTGACCGGTGTTCAGCACGGCGATACCGCCAGCGAAGTCGATGAACTCGCGACCTTCAACGTCGGTCACGGTGGCGTTCTTCGCCGACTCGGCGAAGATCGGGTGAATCTGGCCAACACCACGTGGTACAGCGGCTTCGCGGCGTTTCATCAGGGATGCGTTGGTCTTGCTCATAAAGTCCTCATTCGCCACTCATCGGGTGGCGTGGTCCAAGGAATACGTGGCGGGGAGGCAACTACGGCAGCATGCGATGATCGACTGCCACAGCTTTCCCGGCCACTACGAATAACGGTGTGAAACACGCAAAGGGACAGCGCTCTCGTGCCCTTTGCGTTTGCTGCAAGCTCGCGCCGGGCTTAGATGCCCAGGCAGAGGTATTTGATTTCCAGGTAATCCTCGATCCCGTACTTGGAGCCTTCACGGCCCAGGCCCGAAGCCTTGATGCCGCCGAACGGCGCCACTTCGTTGGAGATCAACCCGGTGTTGACGCCGACCATGCCGTATTCCAGGGCTTCAGCCACACGGAACACACGGCCCAGGTCGCGGGCATAAAAGTAGGACGCCAGGCCGAACTCGGTGTCGTTGGACATCGCGATCACTTCGGCTTCGTCTTTGAAACGGAACAGCGGCGCCAGTGGGCCGAAGGTTTCTTCCTTGGCCACGGCAGCGTCTTTCGGCACGTTGACCAGGATGGTCGGCTCGAAGAAGTTGCCTTCCATCACCTTGCCGCCGGCCAACAGGGTCGCGCCTTTGCTCAGGGCATCAGCGATGTGTTCCTGAACCTTGGCCACGGCCTTCTCGTCGATCAGCGGACCGGTGGTGGTGCCTTCTTCCAGACCGTTGCCGATCTTCAGCTTGGCCACCGCCACTTTCAGTTTTTCGGCGAACGCGTCGTACACCGAATCCTGAATGTACAGACGGTTGGCGCAGACGCAGGTTTGGCCATTGTTGCGGTACTTGGAAATGATCGCGCCTTCGACGGCCTTATCCAGGTCTGCGTCGTCGAACACGATGAACGGCGCGTTGCCGCCCAGTTCCAGGGAGACTTTCTTGATGTCCTTGGCGCATTCGGCCATCAGCTGGCGACCGATTTCGGTGGAGCCGGTGAAGGACAATTTACGCACGATCGGGTTGCTGGTCAGCTCGCTGCCGATATCGCCGGCGCTGCCGGAGACCACGCTGAACACGCCTTTCGGAATGCCGGCACGCTGGGCCAGTTCAGCCAGGGCGAACGCGGAGAACGGGGTTTGCGACGCAGGCTTGAGCACCATGGTGCAACCAGCGGCCAAGGCCGGGCCGGCTTTACGGGTGATCATCGCGGCCGGGAAGTTCCACGGCGTGATGGCAGCGGTAACACCGATCGGTTGCTTGATCACGATCAGGCGCTTGTCCGGCTGGTGGCCGGGAATCACATCACCGTAGACGCGCTTGGCTTCTTCGGCGAACCACTCGATGAACGAAGCGGCGTAAACGATTTCGCCCTTGGCTTCGGCCAGCGGCTTGCCTTGTTCCAGGGTCATCAGGCGAGCCAGGTCGTCCTGGTTCTCGATAATCAGCTCGAACCAGCGACGCAGCTTGTTGGCGCGGTCCTTGGCGGTGAGTGCACGCCAGGCCGGCAGGGCCTTGTCAGCTGCTTCAATGGCGCGACGGGTTTCGGCGGCGCCCATTTTTGGCACGGTACCGAGGATTTCGCCGGTAGCGGGGTTGTTGACCTTGATCGTTTGACCGTTGTCCGCATCGACCCAAGCGCCATCAATGAAGGCTTGCTGGCGGAACAACTGGGTGTCTTTGAGCTGCATGTCGGCTTTCCTTAACAGCACCGCGCACGCGCGGAGCGAATTAGAGTTGTTGAAAGGCGCCTTGAGGGCTGCCGTCAGGGAAATCATTCACTGGGCGCAAGCACGTAAATAGCGCACGAAAGGACAAATGTGCGGTTCAGCACCCAGGCAGGAGCGTTTGAAATCTCAAACGAATCCTAGGATCAATGGGGGTGCAGGGCAATAGTCTGTTCGAAAAAAAGAACGAAAACGGCGCATTTGCTCCATTTTTCTGATCAGCGTGTTTCAGGCGAGTTCAACCGTAATTCGTCGAGATGCCCGGCACAGGGCTTCGGCAGCGCTTAATCCTACTGGCAGCAGGCCGAAAAGCGGCATGGACGCCCAAGGTCGACATGGGTATGATGTCGCCCGCACAAGCATCCGTAGCTCAGCTGGATAGAGTACTGCCCTCCGAAGGCAGGGGTCGTGGGTTCGAATCCCGCCGGGTGCACCAAAATGATGTTTCTGGTTGTCTCCTGATGACTACGAAACGCCCCGCAAAGCCCGCCCTGTGCGGGCTTTGTTGTTTCTGCTTGTCTATAGTCATCTCCCCTCATACTTCAGCTGTGTGTATCCCTCGGTGTATCCTTGGCCATATCTAGAACCGAGGGGATACACGAGCGTGAAACGGTCAGAAATCAAACGCAGGCCGCTCAGTGACACCGCGCTAGCAAGCATCGAACCCGAGACCAGGGAATATCGCGAGCTCGACGGCAGCGGCCTCTATCTGCGCGTTAAGCCGGATGGCCAGAAATCCTGGCAACTTCGATACAAAAACCAAGCGGGCAAGTGGAGCTGGCTTGGCTTAGGCGGCTACCCGGAGGTCAGTGGTGCGCTGGCCAGGAAAAAGGCCGCCGAGCACCGCAAGGAAATAGCCAACGGCGGCGACCCTATCGCTGCACGCAAAGCCCGCAAGGCGGCTGAACTCGAAGCGGCAACAAACACGTTCGAGATCCTGGCTCGCGAGTGGATCGAAATTCGCAGCCCTGGCTGGGAAGCCAGCACCGCAAAACGCACAGTCGGCGCTCTACAGCTCCACGTCTTCCCCGTTTTCGGCAAAAGACCGTATGCAGAGATAACGCCCAAGCAATGGATGGACTTTCTACAAACACTTGAGCGAAAGGGAATCCTTGAACAAATGAGCCGCGTTCGCCGCTCCTGCAAGGAAATCTACGATCTGGCGAGAGTGACAGGCAGAGCCATTCACAATCCGCTGGAAGGCCTTAGTCGTTTCCTGCAATCCAAGCCAGCCGAGAACTACGCCCACGTCACGGCGAAAGAGCTTCCTGAACTGCTCCGCGCCATCCGCACATATCCTCACGCTTTAGATCTGCGCCTTGGCCTGCACCTATTGACGCTGACCGGCGTGCGGCCAAGCGAGCTACGTGAGGCGCCTTGGTCGGAGTTTGACCTTGAAAACGCACTTTGGAGCATCCCGGCTGCCCGCATGAAAAAGCGCCGCGACCATCTAGTACCTCTGTCAAAGCAGGCGGTTAAAGCGCTCCGAGAGCTACACACGTTGAATGGTCGTTATCCACTGCTCTTCCCTGGTCGTAGTGACCGGAAAAAGCCTCGCAGCAATATGGCATTCAACATGGCCTTACGACGCCTGGGATACGAGGGGCGACAGACAGCCCATGGCTTCCGACACATCGCATCGACCCTGCTACGCGAAAATAACTTCCCTCGTGAGCACGTGGAGGCCCAGTTAGCTCACGTTGAAGGCGGAGTCTCCGGGGTTTACAACAAAGCTATTTACCTGGAGCAACGCCGGCAAATGATGCAGTGGTATGCCGACCGTCTGGACCTTCTGGAGCGCGGCAATGTTGTGAGCGTCGATTTTCATGCAAAGGAGCAAGCGTGATGACTAGCTATGCATTCAAAGAGTGGCTGACATTCGACGAAGCAGCAGCTTGGCTCACCGACGCAACCGGAACCCCCTATGACAAAGAGGCGATTTCACGAGCAGCGGAAAACGACCGGCTACCTGTGCATTACTGGCCAACCGATGACGCTCATATAGGGCTGTACCGACTCAAGCTGCTACCAGGCTCAGGGGACGTAGTGGAATCACCGCTGAACCTTGACAGTGATGCATGCGAGGTTTTGTGCTTCATAGATGGGCCGGTCCCCGTTCGGCTCTATCGACTGTTCAGGTCAGCGGCACAGATGTTAGCTCACGGGCGACCAGTGGGGCTTTCAGCCAGCTTAGGACCCGATGGACTCTACGGTTGTTATCGCATTGGTGAGAACGACCGGCCTCTGAGCATCATGCAGGGGAACTACGAAATATTGATTCACCTTGCTGATCTTGAACGCCTCAAGAACAACCTACCGATGCCCGCGTCGGCGCCCCCTCACGACTTCATCTTCACTGAAGGTACTTTTCCAGCGATTGAGCAAACCCTATGTCTGGCCCGCAGCGCTGTTAACTGGAGCAGCTATCCAAACACAGAGCCGCCAATACCTGAATTCGTTGCTGAGTCCGAGCGGCGTCCTGAGCCACTATTGAGGGCGCTAGGCCTAGCTGCCCATCTGATCGCAGAACTAGGCGGCGAGCTGGATCAGAACGAGCAGCTAGTGAGTCGACGTAGACGATACACACGAGGGGGCTCACCCAACATCACGACCATCTCCAAAGCGCTAGCGAACACCGCCACCAAGCTTCGTCATGATGGCCATAACTTCCAAGGAGCAGGGTTCGAAAAATTACTCAGGCAAGCTTTGAAGGAGATTGAGTAACCCGATTTCCGAATTCGGAAATCGGAAGGAATCCAAATGGGCTCAGGCTCTAAGCATCCTCGCCACGTAGTCGCAAACCGCACTTACGGAGACGAAGATGCCTCTATCCATCACTACATCGCACACCGCTGACCTCTGGACACCAGCTCGCGCCGCGCGTGAGTTGGGCATATCAGTTCGTACTCTTGCATCCTGGCGTAGCAGTGGACGCCACAATCTCCCCTACGTGAAAGTAGGCCGCCTGGTGCGCTATCGCGAGCGAGATGTAGGCACCTGGCTCGAGAGCCACCTAACAGGTATCTCCGGAGGGACCAATCGATGACGTCTCTCATTGCTGGCAGTTTCTGGAGCGCGGAATCTACCTGTCGCGGCGCCGCCTACAACTCCTCAAGGTTCCAGGCCAGGGCGGGATTAGTGATGCTTGAGGCGTCCAGACCCGGAGGCAAAATCCCGATGCTCACCAGCGCTCAATCCAGCAGACCACAACAAGGCACGAAGCGCCGCTGTCCAGATTGCGGTTCGGCGCTAATCAAACGCAGCTCAAGCAGTGAGCATCTGCTCATGTCAAAAACGCTTCTTGTGTGCAAGAACGCAGTTTGTGGTGCCACGTTCACTGGCGTCGACGAAATCACCCATCGCCTGAGCCCGCCCAGTTGGCCAAATCCAGAAATACAGTTGCCTTACGCCCCTAGCGCAATTCGCAGAGGCATACACAGAGAGCGGGACCTACCTACACACGAAGATCATCCACCCGCCCTCAGCCAGCCTCAAAACGAAAGCGAGGTACGGCCATGAGTAAGCAGATAGATAGACGAGACAACATGGTCGTCGCACTGGTACGCATGCCAGAACTACAGATGCTCACCGGGCTAGCACGCCCCACTGTCTACAAAATGATTCAGCGCGACCCTACGTTTCCTCGACCGGTGAAGCTCAACGACAGCGGCGCCCGAAATGCGCCAGTGGCGTTCGTGCTGAGTGAGGTTCAAGCCTGGATCAATGGACGCATAGAGGCACGGGAGCAACGAGCATGAGCAAAGCGGTGCGTAAACCATTCCAACCGATCAAACGTTTGGAGCTGGGAAACCGCCTCCTACGCCGCCGCGACGTGGAGCAGAAGACAGGCAAGAGCAGAGCCGCAATCTATGCAGATATCCGGTCCGGCACCTTCCCGGAACCTATTCCAATTGGCATCAACAGCGTGGCCTGGCTGGAGGCTGAGATCGATCAGTGGATTGCTGACCGTATGGAGGAACGTAACCAAACACGAGAGAAAAAAGCGATGCGGGGGACGCATTCGGCTGAATTACTTTCGGAGATTCACTCATGACCACAATCACATTATCTGTCGACGGGCATTCGATCCGTTTTCCCCTAGACGACTTACGCAGCCTGGAGACGGTTCTCCTGAACGCAGCACGTCGCCCTGGTCAGGAGGCATTTTGCGCGACCGCCAGTGGACGCATGACAGCCATCCTCGAACTCAATACCGCCAAGTCCGGCATGACCAGTACAGCTAGCCCAAGCGGGCAACATCACTTCAATGAAAGTGGTAGCGGTGCGATTCAACTAACCGACTGCTAACCCCTAACTGCACTGAGTATTCAAGCTGCTGCCTAGCTTAACGCCGGGTGGTCTGGAGTTTTTCATGCCTAAAAAAAGACAAAACCCCGGCAAGCGCGCCAACGCTGCCAGGGCCACATACCACACCACACACAGGTCGAAGTTTATCACCACGAGCAACGGGATGAGCATTTTCGGCAGCCAGATCAACTTGCAATCTTCATGTGGTCGGGCCTATAGTTTGCCCGTCGCTGCCAATTCAGCGACCGGGCTTGGTAACCCGATCAGCAAAAGGCGCAACAGCGCCCCCATTATGATTGCAGGCGCTTTTTTTGTGCCCGCAGTTACGTGTTATGGCGGCTGTGCGTGGGAGACCTTCGGGTCTGCCGGGTTCCTTTTGCCCCGGTTTACCAACCTGCGTACAGCTGCCACCCATTCGCTTGGTAACGAACGTGGCAGCTCCTCAGCAAAAGGAGCTCTACCCATGCACGCCCTCAATCCGTCCGCACGTTCTACCCGCGCCGCCGCGCACAAGGCCATGGCCTTCGCAGCCCTTCGCGCAAACTCCAGTCTTTCCACTCGCCTCAAACGCTACAACCACCATATGCACCTCGCCCACCTTGCCGCCTCAGAGCAAGCGATGGTTATGGAGGTGCGCCATGCTTAAGACCACCGTCAAAACCTTCAGCCACATTCCTCTCTCACGGTTACCGCTCTTCGCTGTTCAGCCTGATGTGCCTGTAACCGATGCCCTCGATCGCACCTACTGCCTGCTTGATCTTGCCCAGGAGATGGCCGAGCAAGCGGCTCTGACTGAAAACAGCCAACAGCTTTGTCATGTGATCGTCTACCTGATCGACATGGCGAAAGCCACTGTTGACGCTTGCTCAGAGGGCATCCTGACCTCTGTGGAGGTGGGTCATGAATAAGCTCATTCCGCTCACAACAAATCCCAGCCAAACCCCTGTGCTGCTGATTGATACGAGCGCCGCGTACGCCGACATTCAGGAATACGCAGAGCAGCGACTTTGTGCGGCTAAGGCACTGCTTTTCAGCCTGTCCTGCATGGGCATCAACCGGGCCGACGCAAAAGATGTGAACGGCATTGCGGATGCCGCCTACTTGCTCCTGGAGGACGCCAGCGACCTCTTCAACGCAGCCCGAAAAGCAGCGGAACGTGAGGGGGTACAAAATGCCTGAATTACTCAACGCCGTGCTGCCATCTGCCGACGGCCAACCCGCAATCGAAACGCAGTGGCCCGCCAAATACCAAGAAGTAATCGACGGTGGCGTTGATGCCTTCGAACGATGGTTGGCCGAGCAAAATGAACCGTTGGCCAGGTGCCTAATCAGTCACAAACAGCGCCTACCTGGCCGGATCGTTGACGCGTTTGAACTCGGGTTCTTGCACCGCCTGGAACAACGGCTACGCAGCCAAAACCCAACACCATGCAAAAATGTTGAGCAGTTCACTGGAGCCCTCGCCCTGGGCAATCGTGCCACCGCAATGATGCGTTTGAGTCTGGAAAGCACGCTGCAACTTGCCAACAAAGGGGAGCTCCGACCCTGCACCGAAGAAGCGGCGCAGCACCTCGTGAAAACGGCGGATCTGGCCGCGGCTATTAGCATGCCTGACGCTTCATTCGTATCGTCAGAGGGCCTGTTCCATGACTGATAACGACACTGTAGACCTGATTCGTTTGGTGGCACTTCGTGCCCTTCCTGCTGCCCCTACTCTGCTTAAAGAATGGCTGCCGGAGGGGCGCCCAAACGGACGTGAATGGGTTGCTCGAAACGATGTCCGGGGAGACCGCCAAGCCGGATCGTTTGGTGTGTCCCTCGACTCTGGCCGGTGGAATGACTTTGCCGACGATCAAGCGCACGGTGGCGATCTGGTTTCACTTCTGGCGTACCTGCGCCAATGCCGCCAGGTCGAAGCTGCGCGGGAAATCGATCAACGCCTGGCGCTCGGTTTGTTTGAGTCATCTGGAGCCCCGAGCGCACCGAGCGCCCAGCAAGCAGAAGCGCTCAAAGCTGCCCGCACCAAGGCGGAAGAAAACCGACGCCGGTCCGATGCGGTACAGCAGGAAAAGCAGCAAGCAGCGACTCGGCAGGCAGTGCAGTTGTGGCAGCGCTCAAAGCCTGCTGATCGACTGCATCCGTATCTGGTGGCCAAGGGCGTGAGCCCACTCAAACTGCGTCAAATGTCTCAGGGGAAATTACTGGTCCCTCTATGCCTTGATGGTCGCTTGGTAAACCTGCAAGTCATCGACTGTGCCGGCGCAAAACGTTTCCTCAGTGGTGGCCGTGTCCTGGGCTGTTACTCGCCATTGGGGCGGGTCATCGAGGGTAGCCGCCTGTACGTCTGTGAAGGTTGGGCGACGGGAGCAACGCTGCATATCCATACCGGCCAACCGGTGGTGTGCGCCATGAACGCCGGCAACTTGCGCGCCGTGGCACTAGCCATGCGAGCGCTTCATGGTCAGAGCGTCGAGCTGGTGATCGCTGGTGACGATGATCGCCAAACGCGGGGCAATCCCGGGCGCACTTCCGCCAACCGTGCAGCGTTCGATGCCGGCGCTCTGGTGGTATTTCCAGAGTGGCCCCAACAGGCACCGCCTGAGCTATCCGACTTCAACGACTTGCACCTTTGGCGCAACCAGCTATGGGAGGCAAAGCCGTGAGCAAGCTCAAGGAAAAACACGCTGATTTGAGTCTTGTAGGAGACCCAAAGGCGCCGGAGCCCGACAAACTCGACCGGCCCCGTTTCGCTGTCTATGAACACGCCTGCACGGTTGAAGGAAAGGTCTACAAGGCCGGCACCTGGTATCACAGCGTGAAGCAAAGCGGGCCGGAAGAAAAAGCCATTCCAGTCGATCATTGGATCTGTGCGCCGCTGAACGTCGAAGCCGAAACGATCAACTCAGAAGACGGCAGCATTGGCCGTCTGCTGTCCTTTCACTACAGGGGTCGGCGTATTGAATGGGTGATGCCCATGGAATCCCTTGCGGGTAAAGCAGATGAGGTAATGAAGGCACTCATGCGCCAGGGACTGGCAATCGAATACCACCAGCGTCGTCATATCGCGCCGTACCTGGCGAGCCATCACGCTCCTGACCTGGTGATTGCCACCACCACGAAACCGGGCTGGCATGAATCAGGAGCATTTGTGCTGCCATCACGGGTCATTGGCGGCGACAACGTTCGTTTTCAGGACTCAGGTCGTGCAGCAAACATCTTCACCTGCAAAGGCTCTCTCAGTGGGTGGCAGACCGAGATAGCCGCACGCTGCCTCGGCAATCCAGTACTGATTTTGTCGGTGTGCTGTGCATTGGCAGGACCGCTGCTTGCCAAGGTAGGCGTCAACGGTGGCGGTATTCACCTGGTCGGCGACTCATCAAGCGGCAAGTCACTCGCGCAACTGTTGGCGGCATCGATCTGGGGCAATCCTGGCACCTTCGCAGCCTCTTGGGACGTGTCAAAAGGTGGGGTGGAGATTGAGGCAGCGTCTCGTAACGATACCGTGCTGATCCTTGATGAAATCAAGCGTGCCGACCCCAAGCGCGTTCAGGAAATGGCCTACGCAATCGCCAACGGCATGGGCAAAAGCACCATGACTCGCGAACGTGAAGGGCGGGCCAAATTGACCTGGCGCGTGCTTGCCCTTTCCAGCGGCGAAAGGTCGTTGTCGGAGCATGCCGCCATTGGGGGCAATGGCGCGCATGCCGGCGCCGAGTTGCGCATGGTCGATGTGAATGCTGGCACCCGGACTCATCGCGCTTTTGATGATGTGCATGGCATGACGGGACAAGAATTCCACCGCGTTCTTAATGACGCGGTCACGCAACACTATGGTCATCTAGGTCCCATGTTTGTTGAGGCACTGATTGCGCAGCCAAAGGAGCTGTATAGCGCCTTTGCACAGGTCCGCAAAACCTTCGAAACAGAGAGTTCACAGGCCGGCCGGGTGGCTGATCGATTCGCCATCATGGCGTTAGCCGGGGAATTGGCAATTGAACATAATCTTCTTGGCTGGCCAACTGGATCAGCGACCCGCGCTTGCCTATTATTGTTCAACGAATGGTTGGCCCGCATGGGTGACGGTAACGCAGAAGACCGCCAGATTCTGCGCGGTATTGCCGACTTCATCGCATTACACGGTGACAGTCGCTTTTCGGATGTTCGCGCGGAACACGCCAACCTGACGGTTCGCGAGCGAGCCGGCTTTTATGAAGTGAATGACGATAAACGGCTCTACCTGTTCAACACACCGGCATTACTCGAAGCAGCTTCTGGCTTCGGTAAAGAGCGGATCGTTAGGACGTTGGTTAGCGCCGGAGCCTTGGCCAAGGTTGACGAAGAGACCAAGGGCAGCCGGAGAACAAAAAAATACCGCACGCCAGGTGGTGGTAGTTCCCGTTTTTACGTGATTGACCCCGACTTGCTGGAAAGCGAAGGGGAAAGTCAATGAAGTTAAGCCTATGCAGCTATCCAAACTTCACGTTTTTCAGTGGGAACGCGGGAACAGCGGGAACAGCCCAGCAAAACCGTGCCTCTCAGCGTTCCCGTATAAAACATAAGAGTGGGAACAAGGGAACACAACTCTGTTTAATAAAGAGCCATACCACCTTGCTTGTTCCCGCGAAGAAAACACAGGGAACATGTTCCCGCTGTGAACCCCCCGATTTAGAGCCTTCGTACCCACGTTCCCGTGTTCCCACCGATTTTGAATTCAGTCGTGTGAACAAGGGGGGGTATGCGCTGTTTTTGTTGACAGCATCAAAACTATTCGTTCCGCCAGACCAATACAAACTCATATCAACAGCCCTATCAGTTTCCACTGATCGGCAACGCGTACCTCAAACCTGGCCAGCCTTGGCCTGTAAACACTCCGGAGAAAACTATGACCGAACAACCCGTATCGATGCCTGATGAAATTCAGAAGGCACTCAAAATCCACGAAGAAAAAAAGGAAATTTACCTGGCTTTACGTGAGCGTTTTTCGGAACTGAGAAAGCGCGAAGAAAAACATCGCAAAACAGCTGACGCCGCAGAGCAGCAGGCAATTAAGGATGGCGCTACCTGGCGGAAATTATTCAGGGAAAGTGACGGCGAATTGACCAAAGACATCCGCAACTTCAAACGTCAGGAATTGGACAATCGCGAACTGGCATTGGAGTACGCTTGCTTGGCGGGCGAACTGCAACCGGAGTTAGAGCTGTGCCAGATAGACACCTATGAGGCCCGGGAACGCTACCTAAGCAGTCGTGATGCGGCATATACCCTCTACGGTGATTACTGTCTCACCAACGCCGCCACATCTCTTTTCGAAATTCCCGAGGCTAAGGTTTTTCTTAAGGCATTGCAGCGCAAGAAGGTGATGATTCAGCGGGACATTGAAAAGGATGCGTTCTATCGAGAGGCGTTGTTTCATGACGATGCGAAGGCAGCAGACAGCGAGCAAGCTCGTCGACTGGGCGAGGTCCTATTTGGCTTTATTGACCAGGCAAGCGCTACATTGTCTACCGAAGACGATGCCGTGTGGCAGTCGCTTGCTATTGTCCCACGCGATGACTTCACGACTGGCGAGCACGAGTTGAAGAACAAGATCTACCGGACACGTCGACGTTCGGATCTGAATGCCATGATTGAGAAACAGGCGCAAACCCAAACGTCCTGAACACCTTCCTTCTCAATGCCTACAAGCCGCCTCAAGGCGGCTTTTTCATGTCCAGTGAGGCCTACCTAATTCTTTGGCAAAAGCACTGGTCACGAGGAGTAGGGCATTCCAGAGGCCAAATCAATGGCCGATCCCACTGATCAAGCACATGAGACCTCGGCGACTGGGTTCAACCCCGGCGCGCGCCGTTGTCCCCCCACCACACCTGGGGTCTAAATAGGTTGCTTTTTCCGCAGCGATGCATGACTTAACGGCCAAGCAAGATGGACCTCAGGGCTAAGCTAATCACTGAATTACTTACCTGCAAATCCCTGCACATGCGACCTCGTAAGCAGGCTTTTTGGAGCGACACCTCCATGCTAGTAACACTAGATAGCTTTATGCCATTCTCTACGAAGCTTCAGAAGGCTTCACTCGTCTTCCAAACCCCCAAATGAAGAACGGAATACGTCTTACTATTAAATCTATGCAAAACAGGAAGGAATCAGAGCATGGAGATTGAAAAGGTCATTATCAAAGGTTTTAGAAATTACGCTGACGCCACTGTCAATTTGCAAAGTAAAACATTGCTCATAGGTGCTAACGACGCAGGAAAAACTAACTTCGTATACGCACTGAGAATCCTATTAGACAAATCTCTTTCCGAAAGCGACCTAGAACCTTCTGAGTCAGACTTCCATATAGATAAAAAAGGAACACAACACGAAGAACTATCAATTGATATTTACTTCAAAGAAATAACAGAGGATGCAGTACTCTCAGTACTTAAAGGAAATGTATCAAACGAAGGTAAATCCGTATTAAGATATGAAGCAAATAGAAAAACCTTAGATTATACACTCAAACTAGGCATTGACCCCAAACACCTATCCACAGTCAATAGTAGATTCTATTTAAAATACCTAAATCTCAAATATGTAAAATCTAGTCGAGACTTAGAAAAATTTGTCAACATAGAAAAAAGACATCTTCTAAAATTATCACAGGAGCTTAGATCTGAAGAGGAAGTTGAATCAGACCAAGAACAGCTTTCAGTTATAGAAAAAAATCTCGACACCATAAACGGATTAGTAAGCAAACTACACTATGTAAACAATGCGACTAACGCTGTAAACGAAGAGCTTTTGAAACTCTCCCATGACTTGACAAACTATTCTGTACATTTAGATTCTGGAGCTATTCAAACGCAGCAATTTATTGACAATTTAAAATTAGGCGCAAGTACAGCAGGTTCGAAAATATCACTAGGTGGTGACGGCCGAAACAATCAGATACTTATGGCTTTATGGAAAGCAAAAAGCCAGCGAGAATTTGATCCTGAAAGCGAAGTAGTTTTTTACTGCGTCGAAGAACCAGAAGCTCACCTCCATCCTCATCAACAAAGAAAATTAGCGGACTATTTGATTAAAGATTTACCTGGACAGACAATTATTACGAGTCACTCGCCGCAAATCACCGCGCGCTATTCACCTCACTCAATTGTACATATTATTAACTCCCAGAAAGGCAGCTATGCCGCTAGCGAAGGTTGTTCTGACTGCATTAGCAGTGAGTGGGATAAACTCGGCTATAGAATGAGTATTTTGCCAGCGGAAGCTTTTTTCTCCAAGTGCGTCTTTCTAGTCGAAGGCCCTTCAGAACTATTATTCTACAACGAACTAGCAAAACAAATCGATATAGATCTAGACTATTATAATATTTCAATACTTAATGTTGAGGGAATACAGTTTAAGGTCTACGCACAGATCCTGGATGCAATGGAAATCCCATGGGTTATCCGTACCGACAATGATATTTCAGCAATTCATGTGCAAGGAAATGAACTACGAAACCCAGCCGGCATAAATAGATGCCTATCGCTTGCGGGCCAAATAAAATTCGCATACATGCCGATAGGTACGACTCATCAAAGCGTTTATGAACAAGGAATTTGGGCTGGAGTTAATAAAACAGTAAACCCCCACGGCATATACCTAGCCAAGATAGATTTAGAAACAGACTTATGCGAAGAGTTTCCAGATCAACTCACAAAATATTGCGATACAACTGATTTGGCTACAGCCGTCAAATTCCTTCAAGGTAAAAAAGCGATTCGCATGAGGGAATTTCTGACCCAAAACAGCTCCGCACTAGCTTCAGCGAAATTAGGTTTGCTAGCTCAGCCATTGCACCACTGCGTAGCGAAAGTGAGAGGGTCCGTATGATAACCTATACAGACGAACAAAAAGAGGCAATTAAACCTCAAGGCTCGCTAGTCATTACCGCATGTCCTGGAAGCGGCAAAACCGCAGTCATCGCAAAAAAAATTAGAAATGAACTAGGCGAGTTAAAGTCCTACCAAGGAATAATCGCAATAACCTTCACTCGCAAAGCTAGCAAAGAACTAGAAGGCCGATGCCGAGCAGATAGTACAGACACCAAGTCTAGTTTTTTTGGAACTATTGATTCATTTTGCCTTTCGGAAATTATATATCCTTTCCTAAATCAAATATTGGGCGGCAGCACCGAAAACCTCGAACCAAAATATGCTTCAGACTTGCTACCTGCAGAAAATTTAATTGCCGCCCCCTTAAACGAAATTGACAAAATCGATGCAGAAAAACTAAAATCAATTAGAAGTTTATATTTGGGTGGTACAATTTACTTCCCAACTATACCGGCTCTCGCTTTATATATTCATGAAAACTGCTCAGCGTGCAAAGCCTACCTAAAGGCAAAATATACAAGCATATATATTGACGAATACCAAGACTCATCCAAAGCACAACATGATCTTTTCTTAAGCATTGTAGACTCCGGAGTAACTGGCATAGCTGTTGGTGACCTGCAACAATCAATATATGGATGGAGAAGGTGCAGCCCGGAATACCTTAAGGAGCTAATAAGGCGAGAGAATTTCACACATAGAACCGTATCATATAACCACAGATGCCACGCCTCAATAGCAAACTATTCCAATCGCTTATTCAATCCTCAGTTCGAGCTGACACCCACCGACTCCATCCAGGTATGGCAATGCAAGTTTTCAGGCACGCAGCGGGATGCATCCGTTCACCTTAATACTATTATCCCTTCACTTCTGGAAAAAAACAAAACGCTTAAAGCGTCTGACATTGCTGTTCTTGTTAGAAATAATCGTAGCTTAGGATATTTGAGAGATCACCTTTCCATACCTTGCAGAATATTTGCAGACGACGCCATTGATGACTTACAAAGCAGGACAGGTTTTTTATGGTCGGCACTAATGAAATACCGTTTCGACATAAGCTTTAGTATTGAGCAAGTGATAGAGATGCTACCTGACCAGTCAAACATTTCAAAAGCAAAACTAATAGATATTCGAAGAACAATTAGAAAAGCAAGAAGCATAGCCCCCCACCTTCTGGAGGACTATCTTTATGCGACATCTACGAGACTCTTAAATACTAATCCGAAAGATTCAGAACTTGCCGCACTAAAAATTGTCACGTCAAATGCTGACGCACTAAAGCAATACACCACAACTAATACAAATGAAGTCCAATGCATGACCCTTCACAAATCCAAAGGTTTGGAATTCGAAGCAGTAATTCACCTTGATCTTGGAGAGTGGATATTCCCGTATAGGCAGGTAGGCGAAAGCTTTTCGGAAAAAGTATATCCAAGCTGGGAACAGGATTTAAATTTACACTTTGTAGGCATTACTCGGGCCAAAACAATGTGCCTATTGGTGCACACTGCTCAACGGCTGAACGCTAAGGATGAAACCAAAGGTGGAGAGCCATCAGCCTTTCTGCAACTACCCGGCGTGCAAGGGCTATATAAAACCTATAACTATCCAAAATAAGCGGACTGCCCATGTATCCCAAACTGTATCCCTAGCACCAGCCAAACGAATTTTTATTATATAAATCAACATGATAAGTACTCAGTTATAAGCTCGCCGGGGCACCAGATACAGATGAAAAAGCCCCAGGTCGAAAGGCCTGGGGCTTTTTTGTGGGCGCAAGATAAGGAAGAAGATGTAAATAAAGTAACAGTTTTATGGCTGACCATAAGTTTCTCGACCAGCAAAGTGAAAGCCCGAGTGACGCCACACATCGAAGGGCGGGCGCTTGTATCGATTTCAAGCAGGAGGGACTTGCACATGCCTAAAGTGATGCACCAATGATCCAGGGTTACCCTAAACCTTGGCAGAGCTACCAGGACCAACTTGAGATATTGATAGCTCGCGGAATGATCGTTACTGAGCGATCTAAAGCCTTGGAGTATCTGGAGCGCATTGGCTATTACCGCCTCAGCGGCTACTGGTTCGCCTTTCGTGAGCGCACCGAGCTGTGCTGCCCACTTATTCAGCACAAAAATCAGAAGCCGAACAAAACCAAACCGGGGCGGCTCCCTCTAGACACTTTCAAACCCGGCACTACCTTCCAAAACGCAGTCGATCTTTATGTGTTTGATAAAAAACTTCGCCTGTTGACCATGGACGCCTTGGAACGTATCGAAATCGCATTGCGAGTGGACATATCCCACGGGCTGGGCAAGCACGAAAAGTTTGCGTATCTAAAACCTGAGCTTTTCCATGAAAGTTTTTCTACCCAAATCGACGGGAAAACAGGGCTCACCAAACATCATGCCTGGGTAGGCAAACACGCCGCATTGATCAGCCGCTCGAACGAAGACTTTATCCGTCATAACAAGGAAAAATACGGCCTTCCGTTGGCGGTTTGGGTGGCTTGCGAGGTTTGGGACTTCGGCACGTTGTCGACCCTTTATGCTGGCATGACTGAGGCGGATCAAGATGCCATATCTCAAGAGTACGGGATCAGCAATGGAAGGGTCTTCGCCAGTTGGCTGCGCAGCCTGAACTACCTGCGAAACGTATGCGCCCATCACAGTCGCCTGTGGAATCGGAACATCGTTGATCAGCCAAAACTGCCACCTGAGGAACAGGCTCCTGCATTGGCCGCATTCCATGATGATGCACACCGACGCGCGCGGCCTTTTATGCTCTTGTGTATCACCCACCACTTGATGAAGGTCATCAATCCGTCATCAAGCTGGGGACGACGGCTGAAAGCACTATTGGAGAATGACTTTCCAGACTTGTCCCATCTTGATCTTAATTTGGAGGGCATGGGAGTGGATCACCACTGGCAGAAGCGCGATTGGTAATCGAAAAAATCAAGGCAATAAAAAACCCCTGAGCAATTGCTGCACCGAAGCGCATCAACCGACAGGGGCCGTGTTGCGGATGATTATAAAGGCCGGAAGTTTCTCGTCAACCGCCGGCTGGCGACCTCCACCTCAAGGATTTTTCAACGCCTCCAACCGCGCCGGCAGATCCTCGTTGGGAAAGCGCTTATGCAACTCCAGCAGCTTCTCATCCGCCACCTTCGTCTCTCCCGCCTGCCGCAACCGCAGGATTTCCTGCAGCCCTTGCTCCAATGGCGGCAGCACAACAGCCGAGCGCTTGCTCATCTTCGCCACCGGCTCATCCGCCAGCGAGCCCGCGACTTCTGCCTGCACCTGCGGCGCACTGTCAGCCTGCGGAGCCACGGAGAATCGAGCCATCGGCGCCGCTGCCGGGGCTGGGCGAGCGAGTTCTTGCGGAGCCGCCGCGTAAGTGCCTGTGGATAACTCCGGCTGCGGCACCGGCGAGCGCGTGACCAAACCAATCATCAGGGCCATACCCGCGACGGTGGCAAATGCCATCTGCCAGCGCGGCCGTTGGCAGGCCTGCAACCAGCGCTGCCACAGGCTGGGTTGCCGCACCGGTGCTTCACGGTGGGCGGTGGCCAGGATGAAGGCGTCCAGGGAAGCCGGCGGCTCGCCGCTGGTGTGTTGACGGAAATGCTCGATCAGCAGCTCGTCGTTCGAGTCCTGGGTATGTCGGGGGTCAGTCATGCGGGTACCTCCTCGGCCAGCAGTCGGCGCAGTTTCTGCTGGGCGTAACGCAAGCGGCTTTTTACCGTTTCCAGTGGGGCGCCGGTGAGCGCGGCGATTTGTGGCACTTCCAGCTCGCCATGCAGGCGCAGCAGGAACACTTCGCGCTGGTCTTCGGGCAAGTCTTGCAACGCGCTGTCCAGGCGGGCCTGGTCGCGGCTCAGGCTCAGCAGTTGCTCGGGCCCGGCGCTGTCGTCGGGCTGGCCGTGAAGCTGCTCATCGTAGCTGTCGTGCAGCGGGTTGTGGATGCCGTGTTTGCGCCAGTGGTCGATCAGGCGGTTGCGGGCAATCTGGAATAACCAGGTGCGAAAACTCGCCCGGCCCTGTAGCTCGCTGGTGCTGCGGATCAGGCTGAGCCAGGTGTCCTGAAACACTTCCTCGGCCAGTTCGGCCTTGTTGCTCAAGGACACGAGAAAACGGTACAGGCCCTGTCGATGCCGCGCGTACAGGGCTTCGAACGCTGCACCGTCGCCGCTGCGGTAGCGGGACAGCAGGGCTTCGTCGCTGGGTGAATCCATCAGGTGGCGCACTCCTTTGAGGTGGATCAGTGTTTGGCCGGGGCCTGGATGCTCTGGGCCAATTCGACCAGTTGCACAAACTCGCTGCGCAAGCCGAAGGGGTCGTCGCCCCGAGCGGAGCGGGCCAGTGCGGCCGTGTCCTTGAAACTCATGGTGCCAGTGTAGCGGCCATCACCCTTGAGTTGCTGGGCGAAGGCGGCCACGGCGGCAGAAAAACGCAGGTCGTCGCTGGGTTTGCCGCTCTGCTGGTTGCTGATCGGGTGTTCGATCAGTCGGCTATCGACGCCTTCCGCTGGTTTGTAGCGTACCCGCAACATCGCCAACTCATCAGTTTTACCCTCAGCCTTGGCCGCCGATGCGTAGCGCAGTGGCTCCAGCCAGCCCTGTTCACCCTTCGGGACAATTTCATACAACGCGGTCACCGTGTGCCCGGCACCGATTTCTCCGGCGTCGACCTTGTCGTTGTTGAAATCCTCACGTTTCAAGGCGCGGTTTTCATAGCCGAGCAATCGGTATTCACTGACCTGCGCCGGATTGAATTCCACTTGCAGCTTCACATCCCGGGCCACCACAGCGAGGGTCGAGCTGAGCTGGTCCACCAGCACTTTGCGGGCTTCGCGCAGGTTGTCGATGTAGGCGTAGTTGCCATCACCGGCATCGGCCAGTTGTTCCATCAGGTGTTCGTTGTAGTTATCCACACCGAAGCCAAGGGTGGTCAGGGACACGCCGCTTTTGCGCTGCTCGACCGCCATTTGCTTGAGGCTGTCGAAGTCGCTCACGCCTACGTTGAAGTCACCGTCGGTGGCCAACAGGATGCGGTTGATGCCCTTGTCGATAAACCCTTCGCGGGCCATTTGGTAGGCCATTTCGATACCCGAAGCGCCTGCGGTGGAGCCGCCGGCGGTGAGTTGGTCGATGGCGTTGCGGATCTTGGTTTTGTCCCGGCCCGAGGTGGGCTTGAGCACCACTCGCGATTCGCCGGCATAGACCACCAGCGACACGCGGTCCTGGTCGCGCAATTGGTCCACCAACAGTTTCAGGGTGCTCTTGACCAGCGGCAGGCCTTCGCGGCGATTCATCGAGCCGGACACGTCTACCAGGAACACCAGGTTAGCCGGTGCCAGGTCCGCCACGGCGCGGTCCGAGGCCTTGATGCCGATGCGCAGCAGTCGGGTGTGGGGGTTCCACGGTGAGGGGGCCACTTCCGTGGTCACACCAAAGGGCGAGCCGTCGGTTGGCAGGGCGTAGTCGTAGGGAAAATAATTGACCATTTCCTCCAGTCGCACAGCACCTTCGGGCGGCAGGCTGCCTTGGTTGAGGAAACGTCGTACGTTGGCATAGCTGCCGGTGTCGACGTCGACGCTGAAGGTGGAAACCGGTGTTTCGGCCACGCTGCGGATCGGGTTGTCCGGGAGGTTTTGATATTGCTCCCGAGGCTCGGCCTGGTATTGCAGGGCGACGGCGTCGTTCATGACCAGCCGCGACGCCATCGGTGCAGGAGCAACCATCCGCTTGACCATGGCCCCCTGAACGCTGGCGGGCTCACTGTGCAGCTCCGCGACAGGTGCCGATTCAGCAGGCTTGGCCACATCACGGGATGAAGAAAGCCCACACCCGGCGAGCGCCACCAGCAGGGTCACGGCAAAGCCTTGGGCGGCAGGACGCAACAGCAGAACAGGACGGGACATGGTCTGAACCTCGTGAGTGAATGATCCGTTCACAAGGTCAGACGCAAGGAGTTGGTGATTCGGGTTAAAGCAACTTAGCGCGACGGAATATCGCGCAAATCATCGACGATAAATCGGCTCAACACGCCCGTGTAAAAAGGCTCGACGCTGGTGTTGCCCGTGTTGGAGATAACCCCACCCATGGTCTTGTACTGCTGCCACTGACCCAACACACCACCCGGCACCAGACCACTGCGGTCCTTGGCAAAGTGCAACACCTCGGCGCCGCCCTTCTTGACCTTGACCTGATAGTTGAAGTCGACACTCAGCAAGATGGTGTTGTCGTCGACAAGCACCGTGGCGAGTCCGCCCTTGGAGTCCTGGATATGGCGGGTGTAGACCAGATTCACATCCAGCAGGTAATCGGCGCTTTCCTTGCTGGTGGCGTATCGCTTGGCCTTGAGCAGCCGGTTGACCAGGTCGACGCCCAGTTGCTCGCGGACTTTGTCATCAGGCAGGAAGCGTGGGTTCTTGCCCACTACTTCAACGTCGAAGGTATCGAGCCAATAGGTAGCGGTCTTGGGAATCTGAACCGGTGCGGGGGAAATGTAGTAAGCCGGCTTGGAGGCGCAGCCAGCCAGAAAGCTGAACGCCAGGAGTAAAGCAACAACGCGCATGTCTGAACTCTTCCCTGAATGATGTCAATTTGACTTCATTTTACGGCGTTGTCGGCGCCTTTTCGAGTCCTGCTTCAATTTGAAGCAATAGCCCCAGCGGCCAGCAAGCCAATACCGGTGTACCACCCCCAAAGGAACGGCCTGGCCTGGCGATCCTTTCTGGCATAAACATACACATAACAAGGGATAAACAGGCACAGCAGCGCATGCACCAGCGAGTTTTTTACGGCCACACAAAAAATGGCCAGCTGCATCAAAATCGCCAGGCCCAGTCCAACCATTACCAATGTCATTACCACGGTATTTCTCCTGCGCGGGTGCGTGTGTTACTTCGAGTGGGGCACGACGGCACAGACCAACTTATCGCCAAGGCGACGAAGCTAACCCGCCATCAGGCGTACAACGTCCAAAAGTCCATGCCATCCACAACCCAATATCTTTGCTCTTTCGGGATCAGCTCCGCGAATGATCCAGACGCTTGCCCGTCCCAGTCCGAGGGCACATAGGACTCATGAAACCTGTCCCAATCAACATGCCGGAACACCTTGCTATCCAGGTCCACATAAAAGCGGGGCAGCCTCATCCGCATTTTTTCGCATTCATCCAGACGAGGCTTCGCGTGGCCAGATAGAACGGCCTCGATATGGTTATGAAATTCGCCAAGGTAGGCAGCGGAGTAACCGTAGGTGAAGAAACTGACCATCCACTCCAGCGAATAAACGTTGACGCTGTTGTTATCCAGATAACGCTGAAAGGTGTTCACCTCCAGGACCGGAACGCCCCCTCTGAACTCGGAAACGGCCTGGTCATAGAGGCTACTGTCCATGACGCCACTTTCGACATAGCTCCTGTATTCAGGCCTGACATCGATACAGAAATTTCCCTTGTCGTCTGCCAGGTAGTAGTACTTGCCACCAGCGACAAACACCGCCAAGTCCTTGTGCCCCTCGAAAATATCTTCAAGCAGGCCATCAACATCATCTGCAGAAATCATCAGCGCCTCTTCTGTTGCCACGGAGCCCGGCGGTACCCGTCGATACCTGAGCGACTATCGGATTTGCATTGGCGCCGGGCTCTGGCTCACGCCGCCGGAGCCACAGTCGCCACAGGAATACGCTCATTAGGCGCAGTCACGTCATACACATGCTGCTCACACCCCTTCCCGATAATCACGAACTCCACCAGGTAAACCTTTTGCTTCTCAGGCTTGAAGGTCGAACTCATGGGGCCGCATTCATACACATAGGTTTTGACGAGGCCAACGTAGTTGGCGTTGTAGACCCGTGACTCGCCGATCACTTCAAAGGGCTGCCCCGGGTCAGCCTGTACTTCCAACTGCGGGAAGCGTTTGGCGACGGCGCTGTTGCCCACTTCGCTCATCTTGGCGATCCAGCCGAATACCTTGCCGCGGCCGGAATCAACCACCGTCCCGAGGATTTCCGGACGCTGGTCCACATCGGAACTACGGCGTACGGAGAACTGCACCGGGTAGGTGAAACCGGTTGCCTTCATGATGACCTTGGCGTGTTCGGCGTCCACCTCGACCTTTTTTTGCTGCAACTGAACGCCGTCCGTCAGCAGGCTTGGCGAGGAGTTCCTGGCAGTGGAGTGGCAGCCGGCCAAGGCTAGGGCGAGAATTAGGAGTGAGGTCTTTTTCATGGGTTACTTCCTTGAACACAGTTAAAAATCTGGCTCGGGCTACGTAAGAGAACCGCAGCCCGACGCCGTTTTCTATCGGCTGTAAAACTTAAAACGCGTACCGCGCCTTGAGCATCACCCCATCCGCATCAAACCCACTGCGGGCCTGGCGGGTGTAGCTGGCCCCCACGGTAAAGTCCGACACCTGGTAGTTCACGCCGACACTGGCTTCATAGCTGTCACGCGCCACCGAAGCGCCGGTGACGGTGAACGCAGAACCGCCGAGCACATAGCTGGAGGTTTGTGCGACGCGATCACCCATCAGGTCGTGATACGCCATCAAGGTTGCTTCCGGCTGCAGGCTACCGGCGCCCATGGGCAAGTTGCCCGCCAAGCGCACACCGGCGCCCAGCTCGCCCACTTCATAGCGTTGCGATTGGGTGCTCAGCGCGGCCGAAGAACCCTTCTCGTCGAAACCGTCCATGCGCACGTTGGCGTAACGCGCTGCCACGCGCGGCTCGATCACCACGGCCTGCGACGGCTTGAAGCTGTAGCCGCCGATCACACTCGCAGACAGCACATTGCTGTCGTAACTGCCCTTGGCTGTGGTGCCGGCGATATGGCGTTTGCTGTCGTTGTCGTTATGGCCATAGCTGAGGCTGCCGTCGACAAACCAGTTTTGCAGCGACCAGTTGCCGTACAGCGACAGCGCATGGCCCTCCACGTCGGTCTTGTTGCCGAGGTCGGAATGGATGTTGGAGTTAAGGTAGCTGTACGCCACGCCCAACGTGGTGGTGTCGTTCAAGCGCCCGTCCACACCCACGGCCATGCCGCTGCTGTTGGCCGAGTAGCCGTTGTTGCCGCCACGCCCGTCCTGGTCCATGTTGCTGCTCAGGCCCTGCACCCACACGCCGCCGGTTTGATGGCTTTCGCGCTGGTCGGTGAGGCGGTTGAAGATCGCACCGTTGATCACGGTTTGGCCCGACAACGCCACGTCCAGGGCGCCGCGGTTGACGTCTGGCTTGAGTTGTTCGCTGACTTGCGCCAGTTGCTGCGCAGTACCGGCGTTGGCCAGGGCCTGGAACACTTGATCGTTCTGGTTGAGGCCGCCGAGCACGTCATTTTTGAAGGTATTGACCGCCGTGGCCGCTGCGGCACTGGCGCCCACGCCGGCCAGCTCTTGCTGCACTTGCTGGTTGTCCTTGACCGCCACCACCGCCTTGACGGTTTGCGCGTCGGCCGAGTAGCTGAGCACGTCGAGCAACGACGACGAACTGGCAACCGAAAGGCCGTTGTTCTGCACGCTGGTGGCTTGCAACAAGGTGTATTGGGTGCCGTTGTTGGTGCGCGCGAAGTCGCCTGGCTGCGCGCTTACCGTCAACTTCGAGGCCTGGGCGAACGTTGCGTTGCCATTCACGTTGAGGTACGGCGTGGTCGGCACGACGCTGTCGGACAGGTGCATATCGATGCCCGCGCCGTTGGCAACGTTAAGGTCGCCGGTGATCGTGGTGCCTGGCGCGGACAGGTTCAGCGAGCCGGAGTTGATCGAGATCGGGGCGATGATGCGATTGCCGGTGAAATCGGCTTGGCCTGCGACATTCACCGCGCTCAAGTTGAGCAGGTCGCCGGTGATTTTGCCGCCGGTCCAGTTCAGCGTGGCGAGGTTGGCGGCGTCGATGGCGGTGCCGGAGTTACTGCGGATCTCGCCGGCTTGCTGGTTGATTTCGAAAGGCGAGGTTTGGTACTTCGCGTCCACCAGGATCGCCGTGCTGTCGGCCTTGATCAGGCCACGGTTGACGATGCCGCGCGCGCCCGTCTGCGGGTTCAGGGTAAAGGTCGCCCCGGCCAAATTAATGGCCACCGCGTTGGTGCCGTTGGCTTCAATAGTGCCGGTGTTGAGCACGTAATCGTAAGTACCGGAGTTGAACTGTACGGCTTTGGCCAGCCCGCCGTTGACCGTCACCAACCCGCTGTTTTCGATGCGCAGGTCACTGGTGTCGGTTTCAACCTCGATGCCCAGCGCTTCCTCACCGGTGACACGAATGGTCCCGGAGTTGAGAATCTTGCCGCCGATGGTCACCGGCATATTGTTGTGAGTGTCCAGAATAAGGCCGTAGCCGTAGATGGACGTCACATCAATCAGCCCGGAGTTGACCACGTCACCGCCGACGGTCGTACCATTGAGGTACATGCCCTCGCCGTCACTGTCCGAACCCGGTACGTCAACGGTCACGATGTTGCCGGAGTTGATGACGCTGCCACCGATGTTGGCGGCGCCCACTTCAAAACCTTCGGCCCAGGTCTGGTTGGTCAGCCTGATCGTGCCGGCCTGAATCACATCCCCGGTGATGGTGCCGCCACGGGCGCGCAGATCCGAGTCCAGCGCGCCGTCCACCACAAGACCTCGAATGTTGAGGCCGCTGCCATCGATCGTGTAATCGGCGCGATTGATCAACGAGCCCTGAATATCCGTCTCGGCAACGCTGGCGCCATCGACGAAACGCTGCGTGGCCACCACATTCCGCGAACCGGTCAAGGTGACAGGTTCGTTGAACACTTGGCCTTTCCACATGTTCTGGCCGGTGCTGACGTCAAATTCCACCGCACTGACATGCGCGGCAACTGCGCTGACCATGAGGGCTAACAGGGTTTTCTTGAACGGCTTACGCTTCATCTAAAACTCCATGAACTACAGTCAAAGCCGCCAATAAGCCCGGCGGCTGTAGGTGTACTGAGCGAAGGATCACTTGATCCGAGTGCATGCCCCCAAGGCGTCTTTCTGCAACGCAGGCGCGAGCGAGTGCACCGCAGCGGGCGGTGGCAGAGAAGTGAATGAGGGGGCGAGGTTCACATTAATCCTTAATGTATTTTGAAAACGCTGCAGTCCATGCAGCCCGACCGGTTGCGGGTGGGCGGGGTAAAGACACTGGGATATACAAAATGTTCAAGATGCCCTGCGGTTTCGGTCAATAACACCCGCGCCGACATCAGCCACCGCAAGCCACGGGGCGATGTCGAGCCTATCGCGGAGTTACTTGAGCTCCTTCACCAGATACCCACCGGAGATCTGCGTGATACCCGTCAACGCACGGCGCAATGCCTCAGGATCAGTGCGATAAGTGAGCGGTGTGTAGCCGTAGACATTCTGACCATTGAACGGCGTGACCGTCTCCACCGTGCGCCAGAGCATCTCGTCGCCACGGTCCATGCGCGCCACCACGGTGAGCGTTGGGTAGACCACGCTGCTGAAACCCTGGGTCAGGCGAAAGCCCCACTCGCCCACCGTTAGTTGAATCTGTGCATCGGCCGGCTCGTCGTCAGCCACCACCTTGAGCGATGACGTCTTACCCAAGGCATCGATAAAGGCCTGCTTGAGCAACACGCCCAAGTCGATATTTTCGGCGTCCATCACCGTGAGGATCGCGGCCGGCGTCGACATCTCGGCCAGTTGCCCCGCCTTCATGCCGGCGGCAAACCCCGCGCCGCTCAAGGCCGCCGTGCCCAGCTTGGACGCGCCGCTGGCCATGCCGACGCCCGCGCCAAGCCCGGCGCCCAGGGCCGCACCCCAGGCTTGTTCACGGCCCATGTAGACCATGTTCTTTTCCCACTTAACGGGCAGCACTTTGACCGTCTTGACCTGCGCACGATGCTCGGCCGTGAGGGGCTGGCTGACGCAGCCACCGAGGATGAGGGTGGAGAGGAGAATCAGGAGAAGGTTTTTCACATCAGTCCTTTAATGTTGGTGGTGGGTGGATGCGTTTAATCATCGCCAGGGTGTCGGCAATGGGGGTGAAGACATGAGGCATTGGTATTGGGCCAGTACTTTGCTGCCTTGCGTGGGTTTGGGTGCGGGCTTATAGTCCGGGCCGTCGCCCACATGGCGATTCAGGTTTGGCGACCTGACAACAGAGCGCAAAAGCATCCCGCTTCTATGCAGGTGTTTTTGCACCCGCAAAGCTGTGCATGATATGGCGGCTGTGCGCGGGAGACCTTCGGGTCTGCCGGTTTTCTCTGTTGCCGGTTCGCCAACCTGCGTACAGCTGCCACCCATTCGTTTGGCGACGAATGAGTGGTGGCTTAATCCACCAACAGAGTACTGACAATGAATCGATACATGCCCCTCACGGGCCACGACTGCACCGTCCCCGCCCTGCTTATCGACACCCATGCGCCCCTCGATGTCCTCCACGACGCCGCCGTGTACCGGATTCGCGCCGTCACCCAACTGCTGGAAAACCTGGCCTTTCGCGAACAGCTCAGCAGCGATGCTGTGGTGCTTCAAGACTTCGCCCAATTGCTGGCTATTCCGCTGCGCGATGGGTGTGATTTGCTGGATGTCATCAGTCGCAGGCTCAATACCGATCCATCCTGAGTAAAAGCCGGGCGGCCTGGGTGCCGCCCCTTTAACTCGGTTAAACAACCTCACTTACCATGAAGCAAAACTTTTAAAGCATCTTTAGAAACGCACACTATGCGTGCCCACTCTTCTTTTTCCAAATACTCTTTATCAGAAAGATCAGTACCATACTTATCAAAAAGCGCGTTAATAGCTTGAACCACGTCCTCGATGGCTCTAGCTTCCTGATCATTTTTCAAAACTAGCCCTATCCAAGTGTATGCGTTTTCAGCGAGCCCTGTATCGTCATATAAAAAATGTATTGTGTAATCAAGTTCATCATAAGCTAAATCCGGCGATGAACGTTCTACCCATGCACGGTACTGGTAATATGAGTCCGACAAACCTGCCAGATAGGAAACCAGCTCCTCTCTCATACTCTGAAATTTTAATTCGGAGGGTTCCAAGTTTTCCATTTTTTATACTCACTGGGCAAAGGGGACGGATTTATTTAATTAACTCATAAGGAATTTTTAATATTTAAATAAATCCGCCCCCTTTACGCTCAATTAGAAAAATCTGCCCGCTTTTCTTTTTTTAGCTCCCCACCACATGGATTGATCATCTGCATTATCTCCGTATTTGTTGTATAGACAATAGCAGGAGACTTCGTAACATAAGTTGCCTCACTGGTCCGCCCGGAGGCTTCTACAAAATTACCCTCTGGCCCGACATAGGCTTTTTTGCCTGGCTGCACCATGATGTCGAGCATGAGCTTTTTCTTCTTCATGTCCGGTTTATTGTGCACATCGAATGTCCAAATCTGCAGCCCATACTCTTTGGTGAATAAATAGAAATTCGGCGATGTCTCTCGGGATTCGTAGAGGTGGGCGCACATGACGTCACTGACTGTTACTGTTAAGTCGGGTTTGTAGTGCTGACCGCTATAACTGGCAAGTATCAGCTTTGTACGTGTCTGTACTGCAAGTGCATCCTGTGGATGACACGGGATCATGTCACCATAAGGATAGGTGCACCAAGTCACCTGACTCATCGTGACAATCTCGTCAGGCCTTACGGAAAGATCCTTTTGGATGGAAATCTGGTCCTCGGGCTTTTCGTAGGGAATTCCTGCGCAACCTGTTAATAGAGTGAGATTGATCAGGGTGAAGAGGTAAAGAGCTTTCCGGCATACGTTCCAATATTTCATTGTTGAAGTTCCTTTTCTGCTGCCATGGTTTTTTACCGCTACTAAATGGACAAGCCGACTCAAAGGGGACGGATTTATTTAATCAGCTCATCTGAATTTTTAAATATTTAAATAAATCCGTCCCCTTTACGCAGTCCCCTTTACGACATTTAAATAAATCTGCCTCCTGCACGCTCATAAATAAAATCGTGGCCTGCCCCCGTTTTTACCCAAAGCTAGCGCTACTTCCTCTGATCGGACCCTATTTCCTCGTCGCATTCAAGAAACAGCTAAGAATTTCACACCTGTAACCCCAGCAGCTTGCAGCTTGTCCTTAACTACCAAACTAACAATAATGGCCACTTCAAATTTTTTTAGTCTAAAAATATGCAAACCTTTAACTTTACTTGTATCTAAATACAAGCTCATAAAACCGCGATAATCACCAGCTTTATCCGGCCTAACCGGATCCAGCTCTTCGAACTTTTGAAACTGCGACCTTTCTTCATCTACGCACTCAATGGACGCCAAGGTCACCATCACATTAAAGTCATCTACAGACCCGTGAGAGTTAATACTTACCGGGAAAAATTCTACTTCAGGGAAACACATTAACTCCTTTCTAACTTTTTCACTGACTATGGGAACACCAAAAACCTCCGAAAAAGTAAAGTCCATCCTTGCGCCGGCAACATATACATCAATTTTTCCATGATTTAAGAATTGGGGACGGGAATGCATAAACGCCCAATTATCGACTTCATGTATATCTCCCAAGTGCCACCTACCCGGAAAATTCACATCATCTATCAAACGGAAATATTGCATAATATTACTCTTTTTTTAACCAGCGGTTTACTTGACTGCCTGGCGTAACAGCCTCGACTTTAATCCGTTCCAAGGTCAACTCTATAGCATTTTTATAAGCGCTTGTGTTGGCCGGAACACCGACAGTAGCAGACTGAAGCTGATCATATATATAGGCGTGATAGTCTTGAGGGTGAGGTCCTTTATGACCAGGAACAGCTACTTTGTTAATAGCGTCATCCAAATCGAGTCCAGCTCTTGTGAAAATCGCTTCAAATTTCGGAGTCCATGGGCCCCCACGGGCAGTAGATACGCAGTTTTTATTGGTACAGATATGATGTACGGGGGCAGGCCGAGCTAGTAAGTCCGATGCCTCTCCTGCAATTTTGCCTTCAGCAAATCCGACCTTCGCAGTATCTGCTGCTTTAGCTTCGAAATACCCCTCCGGCAGCGCACACGGCCCCGTATTGTGCACCCACGTCTTCAGATCCCCAACGTAGAACGTATGCCCCACATCAACCGTCAGGTTGTACGTCTCACCCACTGGCAGGTAAAGCTCCAGCGACTCAACTTCGGACGAGGTGTTATCCGTGTCGCCGTCTGCCAGGGATTGCAGCAGGTCCCCCGGCTTCAGATCAATAACAGAGATAAAGTCGCGCTTGGCCGGTACGTAGAACGGGTGGCCAGGGGTGACCAGCAGGGTTTCGCCTTCCGCTTTGCCGTCTACGCGAACGCTTTTCAGCTTGAGGCGGTAAATCGGTTGGTCGGAGCGCTGATGGGTGGCCAGAATTTTAGCGGCGAAGGGTTTGCCGCCTTTTTCGGGTTTGCTCCAAACCACGTCGCCGACTTTGAGCGACTCGATGGTGCGGTCGCCGTTGGGGGTCGAGACTTTGGTGCCGGCCGCGAAGCAGCAGGGCTCTTTGTATTTCGAGAGAACGACGTCATCGCGTCGGGTCGCGAACAAGTCATCGGCCCTGGCGAAGCTGCCCACATCACCGGTGTAGGCGGTTTGCTCGTATTTCCCAATCGAGGTGGTCGGGGCTGTCGCATTGGCGCCGGTGCGCTCGAAGCGCACGGCGGAGTCAAGGCTGTTGGGGTTCAGGCCATAGTTCGGGATGTCATCCGCAACGCGTGCGATGCCGCTGCTGCCAAGCGTTTCCTGGCGGCCCACGTTGGTCAAACCGACGTCGCTACGGGCCACAAGTGCGCCGTCGGCCCTGACGACGCTTGAAGCCTCGCCAACCTTGGAAACCTGCCCAAATCGGCCGGAAGGCGCGATCATGGTCAAACCATCAGTCATTAACTCAGTGACTTGCGCCGCTGACTCATAGCTGTTGCCTTGCAAGCTCGAGACAAATTCCCTGCCCGTCTGCCTGGTGATCATTTGACCGCCGCGGTCCACCGTCGGGTCGGCAATCGGCCCCAGCAGGCCGTCGGTCATTTCCAGTGGGCTGCTATTACCTAAAAGCCCACCGGCAGTCTTGGCAAGACCTTGCACTGACCCCCATAGACTGCGGCCAGCCCCTACTGCCAGGCCTTTGGCAACGTCGCCGTAGTCAGTCGGTTTGCCGCTGTAATCCAGGTTAGTCTCGTAAAAATCTACCAACCCTTGGGTGTTGCGCCCTTTCGGATCACCCAGGTAGTCGATGTTTATAGTGCTGTCTTTGTAAGCAGTCGGCCGAGTCGTGCGGAAATCAAGAATCAAGGCCGCTGTTTCATTACCTGAGTACCCCCGCTTACTGCCGTCTGCGGAAGCGTCGGTTCGGGCGTATTGATCTGCAATAGGTGTAAGCGCAAGACCCAGATGCTGCAAAGTAGCCGTGTCGATAGCGTCTACGTCTTTTTGCGAGATCGACTTGCTCCAACCTTCATCGGTGTTGTACGCCAGGGCAACGCCCATCAGTCGCGTGGCTTCTTCGACACTGATGCCTTTTTCCGCTGCCAGCGCAGGCGCTTGCTTTTCAATCAGCTCAGGCGCTCTTGGGTGCAACTGCTCGTTGTAACGCTCAACATTGCCCGCCACCCACGCGGCGTCATTCGGGTTGCCGTTAACCAGCGAGCCGGCAGCGATACCAATGAGCTGCGCGGTGGCGACTTTGAATTGATCATCGGTGGCGAAACGCTCATCCAGGTACTTACCGAGGTTCTCGTTCGCAATCGCCGTCAAGCCCTCTGCCGCACCGGCGGCAATGGCGCCGGTCTTGAAGTCGCCGCCTCGGGCCGCTGAAAGCGCGCCACCGAGGAGAGCATGCATCAAGACCTTCTGCGTTGAGCCGGGGCTCAGGTCCAGTTCGTTCGCGAGGTTGCCAAGGCCCTTATTGCCCGCCGCTGCGGCAAGGTCGAAACCTTGCGAGACCAAGGCTGAACCGAGGTTGTCTTGCAAGCTGCCGCCGTTGATGGCGGTGGAGATGCCACTTTCGATGACGGCATGGGTGCCGCCGCGCAGCACCGCATCCTGTGCTTTTTGCCAACTGAGCCAGTCACTGGAATAGCCTGGGTTTTGTACCGGCCCCGCTGTGGTGACTTTCGCGCCCGCACCGTCGGCCGGGCTCGCGCCCTTGAACCAATTACTGTCTGCGTAGTTCAACGCCCCGGTTGCCAGCCCCGCGATGGCGGCGTTTTTCAGGCTACTGCTGCTGAAGGTATCCTTGAGCGCAACGCCGATGTTGCCTTTGTTGTTGATCGTGCTCACAGCACCGGTGCTGGCCAGCGAGGTCAGTGCGGCGGTGGCCATCATGTTGCCTAGCCCGGCACTGGTGGCGGCAACTGCCGCCGACGTACTAGTTGCCGCAACCGCAGCTGTGCCGGCGGCCATGGCTGTCCCTGAGCCCGCTGTCGCGCCTGCGGCCCAGCCAGCCATCGCACTCGCACCGCCTGCCGTCAGCACGGTCACGATAATAATGACCGCCAGCATGACACCCTGCCCCATGCCAGAGTTGCTGTACTTGAAGGAGTCATGCAGCTCTTTTACCTGCCTCCAATCCACATCGCCGCGCTTCTCGGCTTCCTTGAGCCAGGCCAATTGCGGGTCGGCCTTGACCATCGTGTCGATGGTCTGGCTGACGGTTTGCTGGTCGACCTGCTTGACGTCGATTTTCAGGCCGTTCACGGCTTGGATGACGGTTTGCCCCTTTGCAACCAGTTCGCTCTGGCGCAGGGTCTCATCGGTTTTGCCTTTGCCCTTCATCGAGAACCAAGCCATGTTGCTCTTGCTCTTGGTATGGCTCTCGTCGTGATAGTCCTTCACGCCTTCAAACGTCACGGCGCCGCCGCTTTTCAGGATCAGGTCGTTGCCGCTGTTGAGCTTGGCGACCTGGTAGAGCTGGTCGCCGTTACTGACGAGAGTCAGGTTGCCAGCGGTCTTGATCTCAGTGCCGACGTTGGTGGTTTGGGTGACTTCGTCGCGCTTGGCTTTTTTCGCGCCCCAGCCACCGTTCTCCTTCATGTCATACAAAGTATGCGTACTGTTCTGCGCCGCCAGCAGGTTCAACTTATCCCCGCTATACAGATAAGCCTCATTCCCCGCACTGATCTTACTCGCCACAATCGTGGTGTCGCGCCCGGCCTGGCTCTTAAAGTCCGCGCCCGCCGTCAGCACACTGGCCAACTGCGTGGTTTGCTCATCGGCCGTCTTGATGCGTTTTTTACCGTCTTTTTCTTTGCCCTCGACGTTGTGCACATCGCTGACAGAGGTCACGTTGAAATCGCGCCCAGCCTGAATATTCAGGTCCTTACCGGCGGTGGCGGTGCTGCCAATAATGTTGACGTCTTGCCCGGCCTGCATGTTGACGTTGCCGCCCGCCGTGACGCTGGCTGCAAGGTTTTTGACGTCGGTGGTGATGGTGGATTTTTCGCCGCCATCAATGGTGTTGTGGATCACGCTGGTGTCGCTGACGGCGACCAGGTTCAGGTCGCGGCCGGCGCTGAGGCTGGCGTCGTTACCCGCGACCAGGGCGCCGTGGTTGTTGAGGTCGCGGCCGGCATCGATGGCCAGGTTGCCGCGGGCGGTGATGGTGCTCGCGCTGGCATCGGTGAGGGTGCGCATGCCGACGCCTTCACGCACTTGGATCGCGGTGTTGTCGTTGGTGATGTCGCCTTTGAGGGTGGTAAGGCTGACTTGATTGCCTCGAATTTCGCCGCCCATGGCGTTACGGATGCTGTCTTGGGCCAGCAGGCTCAGGTTGTTGCCGGCTTCGATCAGGCCCCCGTTGTAGAGGCTGCCGCCACTCGCGGCGCTGAGGTTGTTGCTGGCGCGCAGGGTGCCGACGTTAACCAGGTCGCCACCGGTGACGAGGTTGAGGTCGCGGCCCTGGATCAGGCTGTTGCCGCGCACGTTGCGCGATTCGGCCTGGGCCAGGTAGAGCACCGGCACGAGGACGGTCTGGCCGTCGACCACGCGGTTTTCCATCCACACGATGTCGTGGGTCAGGGCGCCGACTTGCTGGCCGGTGAGGGACACGCCGACGCTCAGGCGCAGGGCGTCTTTGCTGGCGAGGGCGTTGTCCATCAGGTAGCGGAACTGGTCGGCGTCGCTGAGCAGGCCGCCGGCCAGGAAGCGTTGGCCGGTTTGTGCGAGTACGGCGTCGCGAATCAGGCGGGTCTCGTATTGGCCATCGCCGAGGCGGCGCCAGGCGTTGTCGCTGTTGAAGCCGAGTTTGCCGAGCATGTAGTCGGAGCTGAAGAAGCCCGAGGTGGTGGCAAATTCCGGGTTGGTCTCGATCAGGTAGTGGCTGGTCGGGTCGGGGTTTTTGACGAACAGGCCGTACTCGCCCTTGGGCAGCTGGAAGTTCGGGGCGGTAGTGGGGTCGACCGGGGCGAACGGCTTGCCGGTGTAGTCCACGGGTACGAAGCCGCCACCGGGGGCGACGGCGGCAACCGGCAATACGCTGCCGGCGGCTTGGGCGCTCGGGTCGTTGGCATGTTTGCTCAGGTTGATGTTGATGCCGCCGACGGGGATGCCGGTCTGGTCATCGCCAAGCGTGCCAGTCAACTGAGCCAGGGTGTTGTTATGCAGCGTGCCGTTTTGCAGGGTGCGCGCGACGTTGAGGTTAACGGTGCCGCCGGCTTGCATCGTGGCGGCGTAGCCGGGGCCGCCGTTGTCGGTCCAGGTGGTGACATCGCTTGTGTAGGAGAAGGGCCGCACGTTTGGCGAGCGGTTTTTGAGCTCTTCAAAACGCGCCTTGTCGAAGTTGCCGGCGGCGGTGGCGGCATTGAACGCAGGCACGTCGATGTATTCCATGCCTTCCCACACGTGATCGTTCACATGCCCTGGGGTGTTGATCACGAGTTTGCGTTGCCCGGTGCGCGTGCCGGCGCCCTGGTTGAGCAAGTCGCCAGCGGTGATGCTCAGGTCGCCATTGGCGGCCAGCAGGCTGTAGCGGTTCTGCACGTTGTCGCCTTGCAGCACCATGTCCTTGCCGGCGACGAGCCGCGCCGAGGCCGAGTCCTTGGTTGCCGTTTCAAGGTAAGTCTCGTTGATGGTGATTTCACCGCGCCGCCAATTGTCGTCCTCACCGCAGTGCTGCATACACACCCAGGCCAGGCTGCCGGTGGTGAGGGTTTGGCCCAGTTCAAATGCGTCTTTGGCGTTCTCGATAAAGCCGGCGTTGATGCCGATGGAACCTTCGCTTTCTACGGTGCCGGAGCGGTTGCTGAACAGCACCGCCTTGCCGCCATCCACCGCCGCAAAACTCAAGTTGCCCTTGCTGTAGACGTCGCCATACAGGTTGCTGAAACCATTACCGCGCAACGTCATGTCGCCGCCGCTGAACAACAGCGAATCGGCGCCATTGGTGATGCCATTGACGGCGGTGAGGTTCACCGCGCCTTGAGCGCCCATCGTGCCACGGTTGCCGATTTGGGCCGCCGCGATATCCAGTTGCTGACGCGCGGTGAGGAAACCGAGGCTGTCGAGGGTACCGCTCAGTTTGATCTGGGTGTTGCTGCCCGCGAGGCGACCGCCGTTCTGGCTGAGGTTGTTGGCGGTCACGCTGAGGTTTTGCAGGGTTGCAATGCGCCCGCTGTTGCTCAGGTCGCCGCTCAGCCTGAGGCTGAGGTCGCCGTCGGTGAGCAGTTCGCCGCCGTTGTTAAGGCTGGCCACGTCGAGGATCAGGCCCTTGCTGCTGGCCATGCGGTCGCCGGCCTTGAGGGTCAGGCCCTGGCTGCTTTTGTACGTGAGCACTTCGTTCAGTTGCAGACGGCCCAGGCCGTCAACGCTGCCGAATGCCCAGTCAGCGGTGCCCATGCCATTGATGTTGCCCTGACTGCCGGTGAGGCTGGCGGTGTTGATGCGGAACAGGCCGTTGCCCGCGTGCTGCAACTGGCCACCCTGGTTGTTCAGGTGCGTGGCATCGAGGCTGAAGGCTGTGCTGCCGAACTCGAGGGTGCCGTCCTGGTTGTTCAGGGTGCCGCTGAGGTTGAGGCTGCTGCTGGCACCGGCCAGCGCACGCAGTTGCCCGCGTGCGCTGTTGTCGAGGTTGCCACCGTTGAGGGTCAGGCCCTGGTTGGCTTCAATCAGGCCGCCTTGGTTGGTGAGCGTGTCGCGTGAAGTCAGGTTGAGCTGGTTGCCGCTGATCTGGCCGCCCGCGCTGTTGTTGAGGGTGTTGCCGGTGATCGTCACCTGTTCTTTACCGAACAGCTTGCCACCTTGGTTGGCCAGGGCTTCGACGGTCAGTTGCAGGTTACCCACCAGGCTGGCCAACGTGCCGTTGCTGGCGTTGTTCACGCTGTCGGCGGTGATGGTCAGGGTGTCGCCTTGCACGGTGCCGCCAGTGTTATCCAGGCTGCCGGTATCCAGTTGGGTAGGTGCGCCGCCGCTGAGCATCAGGCCTTTGCGGTTGGTCGCGTCCTGGCCGCTGTAGCTCAGGCCCTGGTTACCGGCCAGCAGCTGGCCGCCATCGTTGTTCAGGTGCTGCGCGGCGATGTCGAGGCGCTTGCCGCGCAGGGTGCCGCCACTGTTGTCGAGGGTGGTGAGCGCCTTGACCAGCACGCTGCGCTCGCCAGCGTCGATGACCCCGCCTGCGTTGGTCAGCAGGTCGCTGACGTTGAGGGTCACGTCGCCGCCATTGCTGACCAGCGAGCCTTTGTTGCTGTTGTTGAGGGTCTGCGCGGTGACGTCAACCGAGGTGCCGATCAGGATGCCGGCGCTGTTGTCCAGCCGCTCGCCTTGTACCTGCAACAGGCCTTCGCTTTGAATACGGCCTTGGGCATTGAGCAACTGGCCCGGGCCCTTGAGCAGCAGGCTCACGCCCGGCGCGCCACCGGCCAGCAGGCCGGCGTTGCGGTTGTCGAGGCCGGAGGCGCGCACGTCGAGTTGGTCGCCCACCACGCGCCCGGCGCGGTTGTCGATGTCACCGCCGGTCACGTCGAGCAGCAGTTGTTTGCCGACAATTACGCCGCTCTGGTTATCCAGGTTCGCCGCGTGCAGCTCGACATCGCCCTGCCCGGCCTGCAAGCGGCCTTGGGCGTTATTGAGCTGTTGCGCGGTGACGAGGGTCAACTTACCGGTGTTGGCGCTCAGTACGCCGTTGGCGTTGCTGCTGAGGTTGCCGGCGTTGAGGTTCAGGTCGGTGCTGGCCTGGGCAAAACCCTGGCTGTTGTTGAACCCATTGGCGACGGTGAGGTTCAGTGCACCGTTGTCGGCCTGGATCAGGCCCTTGAGGCTGTTGTCGAGGTCGCTGGCGTTCACCGTGAGGGCGCCGGCAATCAGCTTGCCGTTCTGGTTATTCAGGCTGCCTGCGTTGACGGTCAGGCTGTTGGCGATCACTTGCCCGCCGCTGTTGTTGAGTGCGGCGCTGGTCAGCACCAGGCTGCCACCGGACATTTCGATGCGGCCCTGGCGGTTGTCCAAAGAAGCGCTGTCGAGAGTCGCGGCCTGGCCTTCGCCAAAGCGAATCAACCCGCCCAGGTTGACGATGGCCGGCGCGCTGATCGCCAGGCTTTGCTCGCCGTACACACGGGCGGTGGCGCCTTGGTTGGTCAGCTTGGCGGTGCTGACGCTGACGGTTTTGCCCTGGATGATGCTGCCCTGGTTGGTCAGCGCCTGCGCGGCGGTGATCGCCAACGCGCGGCTGGCCAGCAGGTCACCGCTGGTGTTCACGGTCTGCGCGTTAACCACCACGTCGCCCGTGGCATTGCGGCTGTTATCGGCCTGCACGCCCGCTTCGATGATGCCCGGGTTGGTGACCTTGATCGCGTTGAGTTCGATGCGCTGACCCGCAGCCAGGCTCTTCTGGTTGACCAGTTCTTCAGCACTGCTCACCTGCACATTGCCGGTGGCGTAGACCTTGTCGGTCAGGTTCACGTTCTGCGCGGTGACCTTGAGGTTACCGGTGGCCGCCGTCTGCGCCATGCTCAGGTGCCCATTGGCATCCAGCTGGATATCGCCGCCACTGGCGGCCAGCGTACCGTCGAGCTTCACACCCACGCCGGCTTCGGTGCCCACCAGTTTGATCGTACCGGCGTACATACCGCCCAGCGCCGAGGAATCGATGGCCAGCTCGGGCTTTGCGCTGCCGTCATCGGCGCGCGCGGTGGCTTTCAGGCTTTTGGCATCGACGTCGTTACGCCCGGCAATGACGGTCAATTCCCGTGCATTGATCTGCGCATTGATCTTGGCCGAACGGGTGATGATTTCGAAGCGGTCGACGTTGCTGGCATTCAAGCCTTCGCCGTCGATGGTCACGGCGCCGCCGTCAACCTGGTAGCGCTGCAACTGGCCGCTGGCGTCGAGCACCGGTTTGCCGGTGGTGAGGGTTACGTTGGGGGTGTTGATAAAGCCGCAACCGCTGCACGTAACACCGTACGGGTTGGCGACGATGACTTTGGCCGACTGGCCCGCCACTTCGGTGTAGCCGCGCAATTGGCTGGGGCTGCCGCCGTTGACTTCGTTGAGGATGACGCTGGCCGCGCCGCCCTTGAGGTTGGGGTTGCCGACGATGTAGCCACCCAGCTGGGTGTTCGTCACGGGGCCGTTGGCGTTGTTGAGGATCACGCCGTTGGGGCCGACGTTGTAGTCCTTGAATTGGTTATGGGACAAGCCACTGCCATTGGGGGTGGCGATGTTCACCACCGGTACGCCATTGCCGGCCTGGCCGACGGTGGTGCCCGGCGCACTGACCACAATGCCTTCGGCCTGAGCCAGCAGCGGCTGCCAGAACAGCGCGTTGGCCAGGATCAGCACCAAACCGCGCTTGGGCAGGCCGAAGAACGAGTCTCGCGGTTTCAGCGCAGCAGAAGGTTGGCGGGCCAGGAAGGCAAAGTGGCGAACATCCATTGTCATATTCTCGATGTAACGGGGCGTTGAATTACAGGAAGAAATCCATGCGGAAGTAGATCGGCGCTTCGCGCTCGCTCATCACTGCCGGGCGTTCCAGGGAATGGGCAAAGGTCACGCTGGTGCTGACGTATTTGCCACGGGCGAAGAACTCCAGCGAATTGCTCGAGACCCGGCCATGCACGTTGTCGTTGTAGCGGCCATTGCTGATCACACCCTGGTCGTAGCCGACGCTGGCGCCGTATTCGGCAAAGGCCGGGCGCATCCAGTCCCAGGTCACCGGGCGCGCCCAGCGCACGTCGTTGCGCCAGTAGCCGCCGCTGTCGCCGGTGAGCTGCTGGTCTTTGAAACCGCGCACCGAGGCCGAGCCGCCGAGGCTCATGCGCTGGGGGCTGAACAGGATGTCTTCACTGCGTTGGCCGGTGGCCAGGCTGGAAAAACTGAACGACTCGCCCCACAGCGTGAACGGCTGCAAGTAGCTGACGGTGGCGGTGTATTTACGGTAGCGCGCGTTGGGCAGGCGATTGCCGTACTGATCGCGCTCGTTTTCAGCTTGGGCATCGAAGGCGCCGATACCGTTCTGCATGCCCAGGTCGAGGTTGACGAAGGCATTGCCGATGCGGCGGCCGTGGTTGATGCCCAGTTGCAGTTCGCTGAGGCGGTTGCTGCTGGTTTCGAGGTGGGCGTCGTTGATGTAGTTGTTGGTGCGCAAATGGGCCAGGCCGACGTTGACCGAGGTCTTGCTGACGTCGTCGCGATGGATCACGCGCTCGGCGCGCAACTGGTGGTTTTCGTTGTCGCCAGATTGCTTGAACTTGAAGGTGTCGGCGTAACCCAGAGCGCGGTAATCACTCTCGCTGTAGGTGTAGCTGAAGTTCCACCAGCCCCACGGCACGTTGTAGTAAAGCATGGTGTTTTTCGAGGTTTTCTGGTGGTCGCTGACGGCATCGTGGCCGCCGCGCAACACAAGCTGGTCGGCCAGGCCCAGGGGGCTGTCCCACTCAAGGCCGGCGCCCCACTGCTGTTCGCCGGTGCTTTTCTGCCCGTCGTTATTGCGCGACAGGCTGGCGCGCCAGGGCTTTTGCGGGACGTTCTTGACCTGTACTTCACTGCCGCCCACCTGGCTGCCGGGGGTCAGTTCCATTTGTGCCTGCTTGGACGGCAAGCGGTTCAACTGGTCCACCAACTGCTCGATTTCCCGCAGGTTGAGCTGCTCGCCAACCTTGCCGGGAAAGGCCATGGCCAGCTCGCGTTGGGACAGGTTGCTGCCGTCGGCGCCCTTCAAGCCTTCGAGTTTGCCTTCCACCACCAACACCTGGAGGTGGCCGGTGGACAGGTCCTGCTGCGGCAAGTAAGCACGGCTGGTGACCATGCCTTTGTCGATGTAGTAGTCCGTGATCGCCTTGAGCACTTGATTGAGCTGGGACACGCCCAGACACTGGCCGATATACGGCTTGAGCAGGCGATCGCGGTCCGGTGCAGGCAGGCTGTCGGCGCCCTTGAGTTCGATGTCTTTGATCGGGAAGCAGCGGGTGTCAGCCGGGGTGGCAGGCGCTTCGGGCTTGGCTTCTTTGCCGGGCAGTTCCTTGAGGTCTTCAAGGCGCCGGCGCTGTTCTTCCAGCAGACGGTTTTGCCGATCACGGATCAGGTCCTGATCGCCAGGCGTGGGCGCAGCCGTCGCACTATTGAGTGCGAAGCAAGTCAGCAGGCAAACGCCCAGCAGCAGCCGAGTCCGTGGCAATAATAAAGACATGTTCGATCCGTCGAAAAAGCGGGGGCCGGCAAACTAACATCGAACTTCCGGTGGGCCAACATTCTGGCTTTATTGGAAGTTATATTTCGCAGGCCTATAAGTTGCTGATTATTAACAATAAATAAATCAAGCAACGCTTAAGTGCTTGCAATTGGAATTTTTATTCCGACAAGCGGTAACAGTTTTGATACAACTCCAACTATGGCGCTTACAATTGCCATTATTTGGCCATCAATCTGGTATCCAGACTGGTTAGTAGCCAAAAGATGGGAAAAGTTCGCAGTTATTTTGTGAATTGGATCCCATTTTTCGGCATCCCGGTTAACCAACCTCCTTGGTCCGCTCCTGCCCCGCTACCAACTTCAACCCTGGCCGCTCCACATGCCGGGACACATGGGCTGTCACTTCCTGCACGCCCCCTTCGTGGTCGTTATGAATCACCAGCACACCCGGGCGGCGCAGTTGCTCCAGGTCACCTTCCCCCAGGCTGAAGCTGTCGCTCAAACGCTGGTCGCTCAGGGCCTTGGCCGCCGAACGGCGCTGGGCAAACCGCTTGCCGCGTTGCTGCTGGTAACGCGCCCAACCGATCAGCACCACCGCGTTGAACACGGCGATCCACAGGTAGATCTGCAAGGTGTCCAGCGCCGCAAAAATCGGCGCTTCGATCCGCGGGCCGCCGTGGCTGTCGAGCATCGGCACCATGCCGCGCACCAGCAGGAGGATCAGCCCGGCCCAGGCCAGCAGGGTCAGGAATACGTCGATCGCCCACATCACCGGGCGCTGTTGGGTTCGGATCAGGTTCATGGCTGCACATCCGTAGTGGGGGCTTTGATACCGCGATCCGGGCTGACCCAGCGCGCGCGTTTCTGGTGTTGGCGGAACAACACTTTGGGGAAGCTGACCAGGGTGGTGAACAGGCTCACCAACCAGAACACCAGCGGGTACCAGACGGTCCAGAACAGGGTTTTCCACAGGCCCTTTTCATAGCGCCGGTCGATCATGATGCTCACCGCGAACTGCACCAGGCACACCACCGCCAACAGCAAGCCGGTGAAGGCCGGCGGCATCAGCGAGTCAACGGCGATGGCGGCGGGCAGCGTCACGACTTTGCCCACGGCCCAAAAGATCACCGAAAGCAAAAAGGTGAAGGCCCAGCCGGTGGACAGGCAGTACTCGAACAGCAGCGGCCACAGGTAGCGATGGCGCCATTGCCAGATGCCCCGGATGTTCTTGAACAGCACTTCGGCGCCGCCCTGGGCCCAGCGCAGGCGCTGCTTCCACAGGCCGCCGAGGGTTTCCGGCATCAGGATCCAGCACAGCGCGCGGGGCTCGTAGAAGATGCTCCAGTGGTCCAGTTGCAGCTTCCAGCTCACGTCAATGTCTTCGGTGATCATGTCGGTGCTCCAGTAGTCGACCCGGTCCAGGGCCGCCCGCCGAAACGCCACCACCACGCCGGAGACGGTGAAGATCCGCCCGAAGACCCGCTGGGTGCGCTTGATCAAGCCGATGATCGAAGAGAACTCGCCCACCTGCACCCGGCCGATCAAGGTGGAGCGCGTGCGAATCCGCGGGTTGCCGGTGACGGCACCGAGGCGCGGGTTGTCGAGCATCGGCGCCACCAAGTACGCCGCCGTGTTCGGCGAGAGCAATGCATCGCCGTCGATGCACACCAGGTATTCGCTGCGCGCGGCTACCGCACCCATGCGCAAGGCCACGGCCTTGCCCTGGTTTTGCGCAAGGTGCAGCACCCGCAGACGCGGTTCTTTCAGCGCCAGCGCATCGAGCACGGCGGCGGTGTTGTCGCTGGAGCCGTCGTTGATCGCGATCACTTCAATGTTGCGGTACTGCTGGGCCAACGCGGCGCCGATGGTTTCGGCGGCGTTGTCGCCTTCGTTGTAGCAAGGGATCAGGATCGAGATCAGTGGCTCACCGGCCAGCACCGGCGCCGGCGTGTCATCCGCCCACGGCCAATGGCGCTCCCAGTGCAGCCAGAAGTACAGGCCGCCAGCGATCCACAAGCCGGACATGAACAGCGGATAGAAGAATACGAAGTCCATCAGGAACTGCCCGGTGACCAAAAAGATCAGCCCAAGGGGCACACCCAATACCAATGACAAGACGATAAGCGCGAGGATTCTGTCGAACATGAGTCAAGGATTCCACTGGTTGGAAAGGGCCGGACGCACGGTTTTCAGATCCGGCGAGTTCTCCAGGAAGTTGTCGGGGTAGTAGCCAAAACTGGTCACGCCCTGACGCTTGAGCACGCCCATCCACTCGGCCATTTGCGCACCGTCCAGATCGGGAGCGGCCGAGGTGCGCCAGTCTTTGGCTTGCAACTCGAAGACTGTGCGTTGCAGCGCGCCGGGGCGGGCCTTGACGGTGGCCACGAGCTTTTCCAGCCAGGCGTTGGAGCCTTTGAGGTCCTGGCCTTCCATCAGCGGCATGGCCATGGGCGCGGTCCAGTCGTAGCTGGTGAGGAAGTCGTCGAGGTTCTGCGCGAACCAGGCTTCGCTGCCCGGGTTGAGCATCGGCTCGGCGAAGATGTTGCGTGCGGTCTGCACCTGCGGGCCGCGCAGCGTGCGGACCTTGGCGGTCAGTTCATGGGTGAAGTCAATCAGGTAGCGGCTCTTGAAACGCGTCCAGCGCTGCATCACCGCAGGGTCGGCGCGCAGGGCTTCGATGGTGTCCGGCAGGCCATTGGCGGCGTAGGCCTTGAGCGCCAGCGGGCTGGCGTCTTCGAAGTCCGACAGCACCGCGTCGTCGTGGAACAGCACGCCGTCGATGGCACTGGTGCGGGCCAGGTCTTCGTAGATTTCGCCGATGATCTGCCGCACCTTCGGATCGAACGGCGACAGGCGCTGGTACTGGTCCGGGTCGATGGCGACCTTGCCGGTTTCCGGGTCCCAACGGGTGACACGGGGCAGCTTCGCATCGAGGGCGAAGCTGAGCACCGGCATCCAGGCAAATACGTTCACGTGAGCCCGGGTGCGCAGTTGCCAGGTGACACGGTTGAACAGGTCGGCGCGCACCGGCAAATGGCGGTTGGGGAAGTACAGCGAACGCACCAGGCCATCGCCCTTGGGGTCGGCGAAGGCTTGCAGGAACACGGTGCTGGCGCCCATGTCGACCACGCGCTGGACCAGTTTGTCGAGGTTGCGCGCCTGCTGCTCCGGGTCCGGGTCGTAGACGTTGTCCAGGTCCACATGCAGCACCCGCAGCGGGGCTTCAGTCTGGGTCGCGACGATGGCGTTGGCGTAGTGTTCGCCGTCCGGGTCGGAGGCCACCAGGAAGCGCGGGCTGCTCATCAGGTTGCCGAGGCTGTCGAGACCGTCTTCCAGGGTCAGGGCCATCTGGTAACCCTGCTCGCCTACCACCGCCAGCGAGGTGCCATCGGCAGCGCCGTAAGGCCACACCCACACGCGCGGCGCCTTGCCGGTGACGGCGCGGATCTTGTTGGAGATGGCCGTCACGTCGGTGCGCATCCGCGCCTGGAACTGGGCTTCGGTTTCGTAGCGATGGGTGGCCGGGTCAAAGCGTCGGGTGGTGGCGGCCGGTTGCAGGTTGCCCTGTGGGTTGGCCAGTACGCCCTTGTGGTTGGCGTCGGTGTGCGCGGCGATTTCCACCAGGCCGGATTGGGCGATTTCACGCACCTGCTGCCAGGTCAGGAAGTCCGAACGCGGCCGTGGCGTGCCGGCGAAATCCACCGGTTGGTTCAGCGGCGTATCCACCCACGAACCCACCGGCGCCAGCAATGCGTGCCAGTTGTAGCTGCGCAGGATCGGCATCACACGGGTGTAGAAGCTCGCGTAGCCGTCATCGAAGCTGAGCATGATCGCCTTCGCCGGCAGCTCCGGGCCGCCGTTGCGGGCGGCGAGGATCTGGTCGACGGTGACCGGCTGGTAGCCGTTCTCCCGCAACCACGCCAGCTGTTCGATCAAACGCTCGGTACGTACGGCCACCACCGCCTGATCAGGGTCGCGGTCCTCGATGTCGTGGTAGGCGATACCGAGAAAGTGGTTCTTCGGCCACGCCGCTTCGTTGGCGGGCTTGAGCCGCTCGGCGGGTGGAGTGAAAGGCGCGGGTTGCTGGGCGCAAGCGCTGCTCAGCATTAACCCCAGGGCCAACAGGCAACGGGACAAGACAGGCATGATCGGACTCTTCTAGAAGCGGTAGGTGAGGTCGACGATCAGGCGCAGATCGCTTTCGCGCTCACCGTCATAAGGTCGGCTGATCCAGCTGAGGTTGGCGCCGGTTTCGAGCACGTCGTTCCAGCGAAACCGCTGGCCGTAGCCCACCAATGCAACGCCGCCGGTGCCGTAATCGCGCTGGCTGTAGGTGCCCGCCCCCACCTGGAACTGCTGGCTCCACTGGGTTTCGTAGCGGTGGTAGAGCACGTGGTTGACGGTCGCCGTGGGCAGCACGCTGAAGTCCGAGCGCGGGTTGAAGTACGGCGTGTCTTCCTTGGTGTTGCGGCTGGTGCCGACTTCCAGGCCCAGATCGACTTGCACCCCCGGCGAGCTGTACACGCCCTGGCGACCGGTGAGCAGTGCTTCGAGACGGTTGTTGCCGTCGCTGAAATGGGACGGGCTCAGGGCCAGTTTCCATTCGCGGCTTTCGTTGGCGTGCCAGCGGATAAAACCGCTGCCGCCGTTGGCAGTAATGTCGGCATTCAGCGCCCGCAACGGAGTGCTGGCGGAGAGGTAGTCGAGGCTACCGCCGTACTGCCATTGGTCATTGATGTCCCGGGCAATCGCGATGCGCGCGCCCTGCTTGTCGCCAAAGCCGTAGGAGTGATTGGAGACCTCGGCTTCGAGGGTCATGTCGCGGGTGCGCCGCTCGACACCGAGGCGCTGCCAGCGGTGTTGGCCGGTGCCTTCCTGGAAATCGGCAGTGGCGTAGCCGACACCGCCGAACACGCGCCAGTCTTCATCGATGGGCGGGCTGTAGAGCAAGGTTTCGATGCCGAAATCGCGGCTGCCGGACACCGCGCCCGCACCGTTATCGCCGCCACCGTTGCTTTTGCCGGTGTAGGCCTCGACGCGCAATTCGGCCATGTCATGCACATCCCGCAGGCGGCTGAGGCGCTGTACCTGGCGGTTGTCCGGGGCGCGGTCGACCACGTCGTCGGTGAGCGCATCGAGCTGGCGCCACTCCTGCAGATCCAGGGCGGTATGGCCTTGGGAGACTTCCAGGCCGATGTCGCGCGGGGCCTGGGCTTCGGTTTCCTTGAGGGTGTTTTCGGCGCGCCGTGGCCAGTCGCGGGCGCGGTACATATCAGCTTGGGCCAGGCGCAGGCCAATGTTACCGGGCGCCTGTTGCACCAGAGCTTCCAGGCCTTTTTCGCTGGCGGGCAGGTCGGCGCCATAGGTGCCGGCCTGGGCGGCCAATTGTTGGGCGTCCATCCAGGCGTCGTTGGGGTTGCCGATGGGCAGGCCCTTGAGTTCGACCCGGGGTTTCTGGGTGCTCGCCAGGTTGTCGGCGACTTCGCGGGCCTCCACCACTTGATCGTTTTCAAGCAAGGCGTAGAACAACGCGGTGCTGTCTTCGACGTGATCGCCGGCGTCCGCATCGCTCGCCGCCAAGGCCTGGCGATACAGCGGCGCGGCCTTTTCCGGCTGGCGCTGGTCAAGGTAAGCGGCAGCGACCCAGCGCAGCGCGTAGGTCGGCAGCTGCACACCTTCGCCCTTCAGCACTTCGTAATCGCGGATCACCTCGGCGGTGCGCGCCCGAGCCTTCAGCGCACCCAGGCGATCGATGCGCCAGCGCACCACGTCATCATGGGCGGTGGCATCCGGTGTCCAGGTAGTGAGCAGTTGGTCGTAATCCTTGAGGGCGCGGTCGGCGATGACGTAGCGCTCTTTTTCACTGCGCGAGGCGAACTCGGCCAGGCGCACGCGCTCGGCGGCCAGGTCGCCTTCGAGGCGGCGCTGGGTGACCGGGTCCAACAGGCCCGGGCGCCGGGCGGCCAGGCGCAGGGCCGGTTCCGGCAGGCGCGCGCGTTGCAGGGCGATGATGTATTCGCGGGCGACTTCGGGTTTGTTGCCGGCGCGGATGAACGCCTGGTCGAATTCGAACAGCGCATCATAGGTTGAACCGGCACGGGTCAGGGCATAACCCAAGGCCATGCGGCGGTCGGCGTCGTCGGGCTTGGCGGCCACCAGAGCTCGGGTGCGCTGTACGGCCTCGGCGGTTTGGCCGGCGTCGGCCTGGGTCAGGGCCAGGCCCAATTGAAGGTCCGGGTTATTCGGCTCGCGTTGCAGCGCCTGGCGATACACGGCAATCGCCGGCTCCCAACGCTGCTGGTTGCGATAGGTACGGGCGACGGTGACCAACGCTTGGGTAGTTAGGGTGCGACTGCGGCCCTGAGCCTCGTAGACCGTCAGCACCTCGGTGTCCTGGCGTGCCCAACTGGCAATCAACAGGTGATCACTGACCTGCCCGGGCGTCTGGCGCTCGGCGGGCAATTGGCGCAACAGGTTGAGGGCCGGGCCATAGTTGCCGCTGCGGGCCTGGTTGATCAGCGAATCATAGGCAGCATCCGCCGACGCCACGACAGGCCAGAGCAACTGGCTACACAGGGCCAGACGGATAAAGGGATGAACATTACGCGACATGTCGTCAGCTTCCTCACCAGGGAAAGCTGTAGCGATAAATTCACCTGCACGACACTCCAGGCGGCCAGCATCTGATGACGCGGCCAAGCTTTCCTGGGGCGCAATATCCTTGAGAGGGGTACAAAAAAGGCCAATTCCGAACAATTATTCAGAATTGGCCTACATCACTTTGAGCTGATTCTTATTGAGCGCCGCTGACCGCGCCGAACTTGCCCAGCACAAACCCAATGAATTGCTCGACGGTCATTTTCTGGCCGTTGAAGGTCACTTCATTGTTGGCGTAGTGCAGCTTGGACACGATATCGGTGCCCACCAGAGTCGCCAGTTGAGTGCCCACGGCCATGCCGCTGATCATCTCGCTGGCCATCTGGGATTGCTGCTCGATGGCTTTCGGGTCGGTCACACCACCGATCTGCGCTTGCAGGGCGGCAACGTCCTGGACCATCGGCTTGGACAGGGTCAGGTTGGCATCCAGCAGCGCAACAATTTGCTTGCCCAGCTCAACCGGCGGCAGTTCCATGCTCGACGGTTTGGCCAGGTCCAGCACCAGGTTGAAACGGCTCTCGCCATTGGTGGTTTTCAGCGACAGGTTTTCTACCGCCACTTGCGGCTTGGCAGCCAGCAGTTGGTCGACGTTGGCCTGGGCCAGGGTCTGCTCGGCTTCGGTCAGTTGCAACTCAGGTACGGGCTGGCCAGCCGCCGCAGCGGCTTGGGCCGGTTGCACTTTTTCCTGATAGAGCTTGGTCAGCACCAGCATCGACGGGATGTCGACGTTCTTCATGCTGACCGCCATGGCCGCCGAACCCACTGGCTTGCCCTGGTAACCGATCTCGTCGATCTTGTAGTCGACACGGCCGGCCAGGTTGTTGTCCTTGGTTTCGCTGCTGTCTTTCTGCTCAAAGTTCTTGAGGGTCAGCACCGCTTGCTGCGGACCGAAGGTGACCTTGGTGTTGGTCAACTCGACCGTGTTTTGCCCGGTGTAGAAACCAAAGGTGGTTTTTTCCAGGTTGCTGGCGATGGTCAGGCCACTCAGCTCGGCATCCAGCTTGGCGTTGTTGGCATCGACCACCGAGACTTTGAGGCTGTCCATGTAGCCGCTGGCCTTCACCTTCTTGCCTTCAGCAGTCGAATCGAAGTCCAGGTTGGCGCCGGAGAAGCTCACGGCCGACTTGTCGTCCTTGAGTTCCAGGGGCAGCAGTTCAACGTTGCCGTTCACCGAGCGGTTGTAGCCGATGTTGGCCACGCCTTTGAGCGGCGACACGTCTTTGCTGGCGGCGAACCATTTTTCGGTGGTGGCGTTTTTCTCAAGCTCGTAGTGACTGGTGGCCATGACCGGCAACCACTTCAGCGATACCAGGCGCGAGAACGGCAGCGGGCCGTGTTCGATATGGTCGACGAACAGCAGTTCGGTGTCCTGATGGTTTTCGCCGAACACTGCGCCCTGGGCCTTGAGGCGATAGTGGGCGGTGCTGCTGAACAGCTGGCGGTCGAGGGAGACCAGTTCGAGGGTCACGGTGCCGTCGACACCGGCCATGGAGGTCTGCAGTTCCTTGTTGGCGTCCTGGATGGCGGTTTGCAGCACCGGCTCCAGTTGCTTGCCGGTGTACCAGGCACCGCCTGCGCTGATTGCACCAATGGCGACGACGATACCCAAGAGAACGACTGCTGGCTTATTCATGTAGTGACCTGATCAAATCCTGTGAAGTGGGCTGTCTTCCCTGAACCCCGAAGGGTGTCGGCTCAAGCCCGCCGAAATCCGGGGAAGATTAGCATTGGCTGGCGTATGCAGCCCAATTTTTCAATAGGCGCAGGCTTCAGCGGTGAACGGTAAAGTGCCTTCGCGAGCAAGCCCGCTCCCACATTCGACTGCATTCCAAAGATGGAACTCGATCAAATGTGGGAGCGGGCTTGCTCGCGAAGGCGTCAGTACAGACACCACAGAATTCAGGAATACTCGGTTTCGATCTCATCGAGTTGATGGTCAAAGCTCTTCAGCCGCGCCGTCCACGTATACACCAGCACTTCAAACTCACGGTGAATCACCGCATTGCCCGGCGTATCCGATTTGGGATCATAAAAATCCAGCTGGTAACGCTCCCGCGCCATCGCGGTGGCCACGTCGGATAATTCCCGGGCGTTATTCAGCCAATGCCGTCCGTCGGCGACTTGCCGATCAAGCATCACGCACTGTTTTTTCAGGGCTTCGAGGCTTTTTTCCAGCGGGGTGCCGGTCAGTTCACCCATGACTTCCTGGAAGGTGCGCCCAGGTTGCCAGTAGCTGCCCCAGAAGTAGCGGTCGAACACTGTCTCGACCCGACGCAGGGCAACCTTGGTGTCCCAGATCGCCACGCGGGTCTTGCCTTGTTCGAGCAGTCTTCGCTTGATTCGCTGGCCCTGGTAAGAAGCCCAGGCCACCACGCCGATGGACAGCACCGCGATCAGCGCGCTGGCGCTGTCGAGGAACACCATGGCCTTGTCGATTTGATGGGCCAACATGATGCCGTAGAAGTAAGTCGCCGATAGCAACACCAGTGCGAAGAACACGCACCAGAAAGCGGGAGCATAAGGGTTTTTCATTATTGGAATCCCCATGAGCAAACGCGAGCAGTGACAAGCGGGTCATCAACAGAACCCGCCAGTCAAAGCATAGCAATCAGCTCAGGGTTTGCTGGCTTGTGTGGCTTGCGTTCGTCCACTTTCCCAGCCGCCGCCCAGGGCCAGGAACAAATCGATCTGGCTCATGGCAACCTGGGTGTTCGCCGCCGCCAGTTGCGCCCGCACATCGGTGTAGGTGCGGGTGGCTTGCAGGTCGGCCAGGAACGACGCGCGACCGGCCTGGAAGAAGCGGTGCGTCTGCTCCGCGGCCTCTTTGGCCGAGGCGCCGGCATCCGCCAGGGCATCGCGACGTTGCAGTTGCGCGGTGTATTGCGCCAGGCCCGTCTGGGTTTCGCGGATGGCGTTGAGCACCACGCCGTCGAAATGCGCCAGGGCGCCCTGGGTCGCGGCTTCGGCTTCATGGATGCGCGCGCGGGCGCCGTTGGTCGGCAGCGTCCAACTGATCAGCGGGCCAAAGCCCCAGCGGTTGGTGGCCGGCGTGCCCAGGTCATCCAGGATACCCACGGTGCCGACGGTGGCCCCGATGCTGATGTCCGGGTACAGCGCGCCGGTGGCCACACCGATGCGCGCAGTGGCAGCCGCCAGTTGGCGTTCGGCCTGGCGCACATCAGGGCGACGCTTGAGCAGCGTGGCGCCGTCGCCTACCGGCAGCAATTGGGCGATATGCGGCAGTTCGGCGCATTGCGCGGTGCCGGCCGGCAGTTGATTCAGTGGCTTGGCCAGCAGCATCGACAGGCGGAACAGCCCCGCCTGGCGCAGTGCTTCATAGCGCGGCATTTCGGCGCGCAAGGATTTGTACTGGGTTTGCGAACGGGTGACCTGGGTTTCATCACCCCGCCCGGCATCCCGCAGGCGCTGGGTCAGGTGCGTGCTCTGGGCTTGCAGGTCGAGGGACTCGTTGGCGATCGCCAGCTCTTCATTGGCCGCGCACACTTGGGTGTAGGAGCGCACCACGTCGGCCACCAGGGTGATACGGGCGATATCGGCCGCCGCCTGGGCCGCGTCGGCGCTGGCCTGGGAGCTTTCAATGCCGCGCTGCAAGGTGCCGAACAAATCGAATTGGTAGGACGTGCTGATGCTCGCGGCGCCGATATTGGCCACCGGGACTTTTTCCGTCAGCAAATAGGCCTCACCGGATTCTTGCAGGCGCTGGGCTTCCGCTTTGGCGCCAGCACTCCAGCCGCCGGCAGATTCGGCTTGCTGCACTTGATAGCGCGAGCGCTGCAAGTTGGCCGCAGCCACCCGCAGGTCGGTGTTGGAGGCCATGGCCTGCTCCACCAGCTTATCCAGGCGCGGGTCTTGATAGAGCTTCCACCAGTCCGCCGGCACCGGCGCCGACACCACATTGTTGCCCTCCCCGGCCAACTGGCCCTGAAGGTCACCACGGTTCACGGCCGCCTTGTCCGGCAGCTTGTAATCGGGGCCCACCACTTGGCAGGCCGACAGCAACAACCCCAGCCCGGCGGTTGCTAAAAGCCGTTTCATGGCTGGTTCTCCGACTTGGGTTTATCGCCGATGATCGACACCGTGGCAGTGCGCCCGGCAATCATGCGGAAGTCCGCCGGCACGTCGTCAAAGGCGATGCGCACCGGAATCCGCTGGGCCAGGCGCACCCAGCTGAACGCCGGGTTGACGTTGGGCAGCAGGTTGGAGCCGCTGGTGCGGTCACGGTCTTCGATACCGGCGACAATGCTCTGCACATGCCCGCGCAGGCGAGCGTTGTCGCCGATCACGCGGATGTCGACGCTCTGGCCGACGTGGATGCCGTCGAGCTTGGTCTCTTCGAAATAGCCGTCGATGTGGAAGGAGTTGCTGTCCACCACCGACAACACCGGACGCCCGGCGGTCACGAACTCCTGGTTACGTGGCGCACGGTCGTTGATGTAGCCGTCCACCGGGCTGCGGATCACCGAGCGGTCCAGGTTGAGCTGCGCGGCATCCACCGCCACTTGCGACTCCGCCAGGGCCGATTGGGCACGGGCCACGCGGGACTGGCTTTCTTCCAGTTGCTCGCTGGCCACCAGGTTGCCGAGGCCACGGTTACGCTTGTTCTCGCGCACGGCCTGGGCCAGGGTTTCCTGGCGGTCGGCCACGGCGGCCTGGGCTTGGCGCAGGGCCAGCTTGAAGCGGTCCTGGTCGACAGAGAACAGCACCTGGCCGCGCACCACCAACTGGTTGTCACGCACGTCCACTTGCTGGATCAGCCCGGACACGTCCGGGGCGATCTGCACGATGTCGGCACGGATGTGGCCGTCACGGGTCCAGGGGGCGAACATGTAGTACATCACCATGCGCCATACGACGACGCAGGCGAAGGTCACCACCAATAACGTCAGGACTACACGGCCGATGGTCAAAAAAGGTTTTTTCATGTCATGAGGTATCGACTGAGTGAATCCACTGCGCCCAGCAACAGAGCGTAGAGACCCACATTGAACAATGCCCGGTGCCAGACCAGGCGATAGAAGTGGACGCGGGTCAACAGCCCGTGCACCACCAGGTACAACACATACGTAATGCCCATCAGCACCAGCAGCGTGGGCAGGAACACCCCGCTGATATCCAGATCACCGATCATAAAGGCGCTCCATCGGGTAACGGCGCTTCCATTTCTGTGCCGCCGAGAAATTCCACGCCGGGCAACAACGCCAGGCGCAAGCCACTGAGGGCGTGCAGCAAGTGCAGGCGGGTTTCGTCCTCACCTTGCAGGCCCTGGCCGTTGAGGGCGCGGCGGGTACGGTCGAGGGTCATCAGCAGACCGCTGGGGGCCGGCAGACGTTCACCGGCTTTCAGGCAGGCCTTGAAGTAACCGCCGACGCCTTCCACCACCTGGTTCAACAACACACGCGGAACCCCGAGGATGCGCGGCGAGTACGCCAGCAGGTCCAGCAGGTTCAGCGCCACCCGTACTTCCCGCAACGCGATGCCGGTGTCCTGGCCGGTCATGGCCAGGCGCGGCAGGTGCTGCATCAGGCGGTCGAGCATTTGCACGCCCATCTTGCGGTGCTCGGCCAGGGTCGCAGGCTCGGTGAGGGTGACGATGTCGCGCCAGCTGAAACGGGTCAGGCGCTTGGCCGCCAGCTCGGCGCCGAACGGCCGGGCAATCAGGGTCCAGACGAAGGCGAACAACAGGCCCACCGGGCCCGCCAGGTTGGAGTTGGCGAAGGCCAGGAAGTCCGCATCATAGGCGCCCTGGATGCTGATGAACGACGAGGTGTTGACCAGCGTCAGCAGCATGCCGAGGTAGAAGCGCGGCTGTACCGTCAGCGTGCCGATGCAGATAAAGGGCACCGAAAACGCCAGCACCAGCATCGGGAAATCATGCAGGTTGGGCAGCACCAGAAACAGGTAGAGGCTGGCGAACAGCACCGACATTGCGGTCCAGAAAAAGAACCGGTAGATCTGCGGCGCCGGATCGTCCATGGAGGCAAAAAAGCTGCAGGCCACCGCCGCCAGGATCACCGCGCTGCCACCGTCGGTCCAGCCCAGCAGGATCCACAGCACCGAGGCGACGATGATCGCGGTGACGGTGGAAAACGCCGAGTAGAACATCAAGCCACGGTCGAGAAACGGGGTCAGCCGGCCCAGGCGCCAATGGCGGTACACCGCGCGCCAGCTGTCCTGGCTTTCGCACTGGATGGCGGCTTGCAGGCTGCGGCAGTCTTGCCACAAATCCACCCACTCGCCCAGACGATACAGGGCGTTGGAGAACAGCAACTGATGGCGGTCATCCAGGGCGTCGGCATCGGGTTGCAGGGCTTCGATCTGGTCACGCAGAACACGCCAGCGTTCGAGGGGCGCGTCCTTTTGCGTGCTGGCCAGCCACTCGTTGGCGGCGGTCAGCAACGGTGTGAAACGGTCGAGCAATTCCGGCGCGCGGTGTTCCAGGGCATACACGGCATCGTCGAGAGCATCGATCACCGGCAGCAGGTGGATCATCCGCCCGCGCAGCTCCTTGGTGTTGCGCACCGTTTGCGGCCGCGAGCCCTCGTGGGGCAGTTGGCCGATCATCAATTCCAGGGTGTTGAAGGTGGCAACCATGCCACCGCGCAGGGTGCTGATTTCATCGGGTTGCACGTCGCGGCTGAGAAAGCGCTGGCTGTAGACCTGGGCGTCGGCAAACCACTTGCTCACCGAGTCATCGAACACCGGCGCCAGGCGTCGCGGCCAGAACATCGCGCCCACTACGGCTGCCACGGCGATACCGAGGAAAATTTCTTCAGTACGCGCTTCGGCCACATCCCACACCGCCAGCGGGTTATCCACCACCGGCAGGGCGATCAGCGGCAAGGTGTAGCCGGCCAGCATCAGCGCATAGCTGTTGGCGGTGCGCAGGTGCAGTGACAGGAACAGCAGAATCCCGGTCCACAGCGCGATCACCACCACCAGCATGTAAGGCGTCTGTACAAACATCGGCACAAAAAACACCGCAGCGGCCGCCCCCATGAAGGTACCGACCGCCCGGTACAGCGCCTTGGAGCTGGTAGGGCCGACAAACGGGCTGGAAACGATATACACCGTGGCCATCGCCCAATACGGACGCGGCATTTGCATCAGCATGGCGATGTACAACGCGATCATTGAAGCGGCGAATGTCCTTACGCCATAGAACCAATCCTTGGCCGGCGGCATGCCGGTAAAAAATCCGTTCAAGAACTCACAACCATGGGATGTTGATTGGCGCCTTCGAAGGCCCGCAGTACACGCAGCGCAGCTTCCAGGTCATCGGGATCGATCGTCGCCAGCACCTCGCGGCGCAGGCGCACCAGCTGTTCTTCCACCGCCTGCACCAGCTCGCGGCCACGCTCGGTGAGGCTCAAGGCCTTGGCACGGCGGTCGTGGATGTCTTCGGTGCGGCACACATAGCCGGAACTGCACAGCTGGTCCAACAGGCGCACCAGGGACGGGCTTTCCATCCCGGCGGCCTGGGCCACCTTGACCTGGTGCACGCCGTCACCGAGGCGGCCGATCATCAGCAGCGGCACGGCGCAGGCTTCAGAGATGCCATAGCTGACGAGCGTGGTCTGGCAGATTTTGCGCCAGGTCCTGGCACCTACCACCATGCTGCTGCTGATGTTCATCTGGAGTTGTTCGAGGGTCTGGGACACTGGACTCTTCGCATACAGTTAGTTTGCTAACTATCAATATGGTCGATGGATACAAAGCAGTCAAGTTTTGATACAAATTTGCGGATGGGTGGATGGCCCGTGGGCTAAGTAAAGCTGGTTTGGGGAAAGGTGGTTTGCTGCCAGCAACCGTCAGTCGCCTCACTCAGCTCACATGCGTCGTCAGGTATGCACGTTGTATATACTTCGTACATACCAATCTAGAGCATTCACTTATGTCGAAACTAGCCGTTTTCACCTTGAAGCTTGAGTCGGAACTACGCGACCAATTCATGGCCGAGTGCGAGGCTACCCACCGTCCTGCATCGCAAATCGTACGAGATATGATGCGTCAGTTTGTCCAGGCCCAGCAGGAATCACGGGAGTACGATGCGTTCTTGCAGCGTAAAGTAGACGCCTCTCGCGCCTCGATACAGGCAGGCAGAGAGATTTCCAATGAGGATTTGGAAGCTGAGTTTTCTGCGAAACGTGCTCACGTAGATAGTCAGGAATGAGGGTTGCCTGGACGCCGGAAGCGGCGCAGGACCGTAGGGATATCTGGGACTTTTTATTTGAGAAAAGCCCACAAGCCGCAGCCGATATGGATCGACGCTTCAGCAGTGCAGTGCTGGGACTGGCAAAACACCCAGAAATCGGTCCACTCGGCAGGATCACGGGCACACGCGAAGTCATTCCTCATCCAAGCTACCGCCTTGTTTACCAACTTGAGCCCGACGTAGTAAGGGTCGTAGCGCTTGTGCACACCGCTCGCCAATGGCCACCAGAGAAAGCAACCGCCTCTTGACGGCTTAGACTCCTCGCCCCTCTCTCAACCGCAAATTCAACTCATCCACCACCTCCGCCCAATCCGCATCCTCCAAAATCTCTTCGCGCAAAAACGCCCGCTGGCCTGGCGTCCAGAAAAACGCTTCCGCCAGGTGCAGTTCGGGCTTGAGTGGGGAGTGGACCGCGATGAACCGCTCAATGCTGACCGGGTCATCGGGCAAACCGAGCTGTTTGAACAACGATGGCAAGTTGTGGACTGGGGATTCCATGAGGCGTTCCTGGAGAAATGGTTCACCTGAGTCTAGCCCCCCAGGCGAACATAAACCTCTCCGGTGTTGCGCAGATTAATCGCAACCCTCGCGGTGCACGCCCGCTGGCGCGTTACACAGCACGAACAGCCGGGCTCGTGCGCCACCGCCATCCTGCTGGCTGAGCTGGCGCCACCCTGTCGGTAACGGAGCAAACTCATCCGGCGGCTCCGTGCCGCTGATCAGCCATACACGCTGGGTCTCGGCGGGTAACGCCGACAAGCGATCAAGGTAAATACGCCCGCCGTCCTGGTCCACCAAGGTGCCAAAACCATAGGCGTTCGGCCGTGTGGACTTGCCGGAGGCGGTCGGCGGTGTGAAGAGCTGCAACTGGGCGTCGGTCTCATCGTAATAGACGTAGGGCAGGTACCACAGCATGTCGCTGATGACGATGCGGTCATCTTCCTGGTAGTTACGATTGACGAACTCCACCACCACGTTGAATTGGTCATGTTCATCGACGGTGGCGTTGGTCTTCACGCCCACCCACTCGACCCCGACAAACAGCACTAGCAGTGCTGCCCCGGCGAGCGGCAGGCGTGGCGACAGACGGTCGACAGCCACCGCCACGATGATCGGCAAACTCATCGCGTAGGCGGTGAGATAACGCTCGATAAACACCGGGGAAATAAACGACACCCCATAGACCAGCAGCACCGGCAGGATGAAAAACAGCGCCAGCAGCCAGCCGAAGCGATAGCGGCTTTGATCGCGCCAGGCGGTCACGCCTACCAGTGCTATCAGTAGTAAAGGAAACGCAATGAAGAGGGGGCGCCACAAATGGTCGCCCGGGTCCTGAATGAGGAACTGCCACACCATCGATGGCACGGAATACAGGTTGACCGGATCCTCCCAGCCAATATCACCGCCCACCTTGAGTTCTTCGGTGTGCTGCACCAGGCCCAGCAAATTCGGGAGCCAGGGCAGGTACAGCAAGACAATGGCAACGTTGGCCAACCACCAGCCCGGACGTGTGACAAGGCGCAGGCCGCCGGTCCGTGGCTGGCGCAGCAACAGCAGCCATGACCAATGCACCAGTACGCACAAGGCAGTGAAGTAGTGGGTGTAGAAAGCCGCCGTCATCAACAGCGCATAGGCCACCAGATAGCGCTTGCGTTCAGGCTGGCGGACCCAATACACCAATGCCAGGGTGGCGGCCAGCAGCCACACGCCCAGCAGCGAATACATTCGCACTTCCTGGCTGTAGCGCACCGCCGTGGGCAGCAACGCCAGCAGAATCCCCGCCAGTACCGCCGCGCGGCGGGTCGCGATCAGCCGCGTCAGCCAGACCCCCAGGCCGACCGCAACCACACCGGGGATCGCACTCATGCTGCGCAGGGAGAAAATACTGTCGCCAAACACCTCGATCCAGCCGCGCAGCATGAAGAAATACAGCGGCGGGTGAACGTCATGGGCGGCGTGAAACCACAGGTCCTCCAGGGAATACTCAGCGAGCAGCAGGCTTGAACCTTCATCGCCCCAGATTGCGGAGGCGGTCAGGCCATAGAAGCGCACGGCCATGGCCAACGCCACCAGCGGCACCCACCACAATCGAGCCAGCCAGCCGGCATTCTCCCAAAGACCAGGATTGACCACGGGAAATGCCCCGGCCTTGTTGTCTTGTTCCGCCACAGAGCGTCGCACCTCTACTTCCTCACCCACTACTGAACCTGCGCTTGCGCGAACACCCGCCACTCTAGGTGAAAAGGCCTTGATTCGCCCGCTGTTTTGCTCGTTTTGAGCCGTCATCCGCCAATCGGACAAATCTGAATTTTGCGCAGGGTGTCTCCGACGCTTTGGTCGGATCAGGCTATGATTGCTGCCTTCCATGGATTCAGGATCAAGGACACTTCATGCGCATCGGTCTTCTGTCACCCCTGGCACTGGCATTGCTCGCCTCCCTGCCCCTTCAGGCCCACGCCAGCGGCGATGACTCGTGCTACCCGGATTGGCGGGTGTCGCGTAACAGCCTGGACGTGTGCAGCAACCTGCCATTTTTGAGCCCGGGCAATGACAGCCGGGTCAACCTGCGGCTGCTGCTGGCGGACAAAAACGTCATGCCGCTGGCACCGAATGCCCTGGGCGAGCAGGACTTTTCCGAAGGCTTTGGCCCGGTGCCATTCCCGGTGTATCGGCTCACGCCCGCAGCGGATGAGCCCGACAACAAACCCGACGACTCGCGTACCGCCGAACTGGATGAACTGCTCAGCCCACTCGGCATCAAGCGCGATGACTACAAGGCCGCCGGTGAAGCCTTCCTTTCCGGCGAAGGCAGCCGTTGCCGCAGCAACGCCGATGACAGCGCCGCCGCGTTTATCAGCCAGGTGGTGAAGGCCGATGTACCGCAAGCCGAGCGCCAACTACTGGCCAAACTGCGGTTGCAGATGCTCGGCAGTTGTTCCTCGGACGGCGTAGCGGCAGGCGAGGCCGACTCAATTAAATCCGCAGACGGCCAGGCATTGCTCGCCTACCTGAAAGCCGCCGGGGACTTTTACAGCGGGCGCTTCGGCGATGCGCAAAAAGGCTTTGCCGGGCTGACGAGCAGTTCGCTGCCTTGGCTCAAGGAAACAGCGTTATATATGACGGCGCGCACCGCGCTGAACGACGCCCAGCAAAATGCCTTCGACGAATACGGCACGCCCTCGCTTGAGCATGTGGATAAGTCCGCGCTGCAACAGGCCGAGACTGGATTCGATGATTACCTGAAAACTTATCCACAGGGCGAATACGCCGCCTCCGCCCGCGGCCTGCTGCGCCGGGTGCACTGGCTGGCGCCCAACCCCGACAAACTGGCGGACGACTTCGCCTGGCAACTGACCCAGGCCACCGAGGCCCAGCGCAACGTATCGCTGGATGAACTGGTGCAGGAAGCCGACACCAAATTGCTGACCAGCACCACGGCACCCGTAGGCAATCCGTTGATCCTGGCCCTCAACGACCTGATGTGGATGCGCGCCGGTGACCCGCCGAAGCTCACCCGTGAAGCCCTCGATGGGCAGAAGTCGACATTCGCCCAGGAACCGGCGCTATATGCCTACGTACAGGCGGCGTTTGCCGTGTACGTCGAGCACCAACCCGATCGCGCCTTGAAGTTGTTGCCGCAAGACGTGCCGTCGAACCTCGATTACTTCGCCTTCAGCCAGCAGACCCTGCGCGGCCTGGCATTGGAAGCCAAGGAAGACTGGAAAACCGCCGAAGCACTGTGGCTGCAACTGCTGCCGTTGGCCAAGCAACCGTTGCAACGTGACCAGCTGGAGCTGGCCTTGGCGATGAACTACGAACGCAGCGGCCAACTGGCCAAGGTATTCGCCGCCGACTCGCCGATCAGTGCCAAACAGGTGCGCTATATCCTGCTGCGCAACGTCGCCGGTCCCGATCTGCTGCGCCAACAGCTTGCCGATTCCAGCGACCCAGTAGAGCGCCAGACCGCGCAATTCACGCTGCTTTATAAAGACCTGCTGCGCGGCCAGTTTGAGACCTTTGCCAAGGACCTGAAGCAACTGCCCGCCTCGGTTCCCGATGACAAGCTCGGCACCAGCCTGGGTTACGTCTACAGCGGCGGCCAGTCGTTGAAACTGTTCCAATGGAACGGTGACAAGGCCGAGTCCGGCTACACCTGCCCGAGCATCGCGCAAATCGCCAGCACCCTGCAGGCCGATCCGAAAAACCCGCAAGGCCTGAACTGCCTGGGTGAATTCATCCTGCGTAACGGCCTGGACGGCATGCCCCTGGAACAAGCGCGCTCCGCCGGCAGCCTGGGCAGTACCGCCTCGCCCTTCAAGGGCGAAACCTTCTCGCGGCTCGAAGGCTATAAACGGGTGATCGGCAATCCCAAGGCCCCTCACAACGACAAGGCCTACGCACTGTTTCGCGCCATCAACTGCTATGGGCCTTCGGGCTACAACAGCTGCGGTGGGGAAGACGTCGACAAGGCCGTGCGCAAAGGTTGGTTCCGCCAGTTGAAGACCGGGTTTGCCGATACCCAGTGGGGCAAGTCGCTGCAGTACTACTGGTAAGCCGTGAAGCGTTTCTGGCTGGCCCTGCTCCTGCTGGCAAGCCCGGCTTTCGGTGCGGTGGACGCCCGCGACCATGATGCGTTCTGGCTGTGGAGCGGCGTCGCGCCGCAGCCGGTGCTCAAGCAGGCCAAAACCCTGTACATCCTCCAGGGCCAGATCAACTCAACCCGCCGCGCACCCCAGCGTGGCGTGCAGTTCATCGCCCAGGGCATGAGTGTGCCGCGCCTCACCCAAGGTGAAATCTGGGTGGTGTACCGCGCCCACACCCTGCACTGGCCCGAGTCGGTCTACAGCCAGATGCTCGGCCAGGTACAACGTTGGCGAGACGCGGGCAACCCGGTGGTTGGCATCCAGATCGACTTCGACGCACGCACGCAATACCTCAACGAATACGCCGACTTCCTGCGCGACTTGCGCCAGCGCCTGCCCAAGGATTTGCGCCTGAGCATCACCGGGCTGATGGACTGGAGCAGCAACGCTGACCCGGCCGCCATCGCCCAACTCAAAGGCGTGATTGATGAAGTGGTGGTGCAGACCTACCAGGGCCGCCACAGCATCCCGGATTACGCGGCGTACCTGCCACGCATGAACCGGCTGGGAGTGCCATTCAAGATTGGGTTGATTCAGGGTGGGGCGTGGGAGGAGCCGGGGTATTTGAAGGGAAATGAGTGGTTTCGTGGGTATGTGGTGTTTTTGCAGAATCCTTGAATGCCCACAGTCCCTGGACTGTGGGCACTGGTATTAACGCCCTGCCGTCTGTTCCGGATACACCGACTCCCAGCCCCCGCCCAATGCCTTGTACAACCCGACCATGGCCAGGGAAACCCCGGTGGAGCTTTCCACCCACTGTTCCTGCGTCGCCAGCAACGCACTTTGCACGGTCAGCACGTTAACGAAATCCACCACGCCTTCGACGTATTGATGCTGCGCCGTGGCAAGGGCGATCTGGTTCTGCCGGACGGCTTCGGCGAGGCTGTCGCGGCGCAGTTGGCTGGCGTTGTAGCGAGTCAGCTGGTCGTCGATTTCATGCCAGGCCCGCAGCACAGTTTGCTGGTAGGCCAAAGCCGCTTCCTGTTGCTGGGCTTCGCGCAAATCGAGCATGCCTTGCAGCCGGCCACCGTTGAAAATCGGCAAGCTCAGTTGCGGGCCAAAGGCGAATGCACGAGAACTCCACGAGCCGAGATCCGCCAGCTGCAACGCCTGGGAGCCCACGCTGCCGGACAGGGTGATGCGCGGGTAGAAGTCGCCCTTGGCCACGCCGATGGAAGCGGTGGCGGCATGCAAGCGCGCTTCGGCCTGGCGGATATCGGGGCGCCGTTCGGCCAGTTGCGACGGCAGGCCAATAGCAACCTGACGTTGGGTTTGCGGCACGGCGGCGTCCTTGGACAGTTCGGCATACAGAGCTTGTGGCGGTTCGCCCATCAACAAGCTCAGGGCGTTGATCAGTTGGTCCTGGCGTTGCTGCAAGTCCGGCAGGCGCGCCTCGATGGCGGCGACTTGAGCGGCGGCTTCGGCGACGTCCAGATCAGTAGCAACCCCGTCGGCCAAACGCAGTTGCGACAGCTTGAGGCTGTGGCGGGCGACGTCGAGGTTTTGCTCGGTGACGGCCCGGGTGTTCTGTACGCCGCGCAGTTGGATGTAGTCCTGGGCGGTTTCCGCCAGCACTGACAACAGCACGGCGCGGCGGTCGTTTTCGGCGACTTGCAGGGTGGCGTCGGCGGCTTCGGTTTCGCGCTTTACCCGGCCCCAGAAGTCCAGTTCCCAGGCGGCGGAGAAACCCATGTCCCATTGGTTGAAGGCCGAGCGGCCATTCTTGCCGGAGGGATCGCTCAAGCCATCGGCGCTGTTGCGTTGGCGCAGATAATCCCCGGTGGCGTTGACGGTCGGGTAGCGCTCGGAAGTGATCACCTGGCGCGCCGCGCGGCTTTGTTGCAGGCGACTGCTGGCGAGTTTCAGGTCGAGGTTGTCGGTCAGTGCACGACGCGTCAGCGCGGTGAGTTGCTGGTCATGGAACACTTCCCACCAACGCTCTTCCAACGGCTCGTTGACCGCATGACTGGCGGCTTGTCGGCCCTGAGGCTCGGTCCATTTGCCCAGCGGGTTTTGCGGGCGCTGAAAGTCCGGGCCGACGGTGCAGGCACTCAGGCTGAGCAAACTCAAGGTGATCCAGGCGAGATGTCTCATTGCTGGGCGACCTCGCGTGGCTGGGCGGCGGCGTGGGTGTCGACGCTGGCTTCCACCGACATGCCGACCCGCAGGCGTTCGGTCAGCGCCTGGCCGGGCTCCAGGATGATTTTCACCGGAATGCGCTGCACCACCTTGGTGAAGTTGCCGGTGGCGTTGTCCGGCTTGACCGAGGCGAACGTCACGCCAGTGGCCGGCGCCAGGCTTTCAAGGTGCCCCTTGAGCACATCACCGTCGAGGCTGTCGACCCGCACTTCAACCGCTTGGCCTGCGTGCATGTGGGACAGTTGGGTCTCCTGGAAATTGGCCACCACGTAGGCCTCGGCCAGCGGCACCACGGCGAGGATCTTGCTGCCCGGCGTCACATAGGCGCCAACCCGCACCGCACGCTCGCCGACCATGCCGTCCACCGGCGCGACGATGCGGGTGTACGACAGCTGAAAGCTGGCCATTTCCAGTGCGGCCTGGGCACGTTTCAAACCGCCTTGCGCCGCATCCTGCTGGGCGCTGAGGATTTCCACTTGCTTGCGTTCGGCAGCCAGTACCGCCGTGGCATTCGCCAGGCGCGCGGTAGCCTGGTCGATGCGGGTCTTGGCTTGCTGAGCGTTCTGCACAGTACCGGCGCCTACGCCCGCGAGGTGGTTGTAGCGGTTCAGTTCGTGTTCGGCAAACGCCACTTCGGCGCGATCTGCCGCCACCGTGGCCTGGGCCTGGGCGATCACCGAGCTTTGCCGCTCCAGGGTCGCCGTGGCGTTTTTCAGTTGCGCCTGGGCCACCAACGTATCGGCATCAGCCGCCTGGGCTGCGGCGCGGAAGTCGCGGTCATCGATCAGCGCCAGCAACTGGCCGGCCTTGACCCGCTGGTTGTCTTCCACCAGCACTTCCTTGATAAACCCGGCCACGCGTGGCGCCACCAGGGTGTAGTCGGCGGCGACGAAGGCGTCGTTGGTGGTCTGGCGCTTGCTGCCGAACACGCCCGGCGCCAGCAGGTAAACCAGCACACCCACGGCGAACACGGTGATGACGGTTACAGCGATTTTGTCTTTGCGTTTCATAACGATCCCTTTGGCTCAGTGAGCAATCAAGTCGGCGCGCGGGGCGGATAAATCCGCGTAGGCATCCAGAAAATCAGCAGGATCAACACCGCCGCGACACCGGCCATGACGTAGTAGAGATCCGAAGAAGTGAGCACCACGGCCTGCTGGTGCAAGCGATGGGCAAGGCCGGCGGCATCGCTGTCGGCCAGGGGCGAGTTGCCCAGGCTGTCCACCAACATGGTCGAGTGGAAATGCAGGCGGTGGGTGGTCAGGGCGTCGATCACGCCTGTGGCGACCACGGCGGCCAGGCCTTTGACGGTGTTGAACCACGCCGAGGCGAACGGCCCGTCCTGCGGCGTAATGCTGCCGGTGGAGAGCATCAACAGCGGCAACACCGCCATCGGTTGCCCGAAAATTTGCAGCAATTGCAGCGCATAGAAGTCATCGCGGATCCACGCCGACGTCAGTTGGGCCCCGCCCACGCAGGACAGGATCAGCATGCTCAAGCCGATGCCCAATACCCAACGGCAATCGACCCAACGCAGGTTGCACAGCGCCGCCACCAACGGCAGCGCGATCAACTGCGGCAGCGCCATGATCAGCATCACCGGGGCAGTTTGCAGCGGGCGGTAGCCTTGTACCTGAGCCAGGTAGCTGGACGGAATGATGGTCACCGCCAGCAGCACGATCAGCACGCCGGCGAGCACGATCAGCGCGAACGCCAGGTTGCGGATGCCGAGCATCTGCAACTTGAAAAACGGCATCGGGTGCGACCACTCGTTGATCATGAACAACACCAGCAACACCAGGCCGCCGATCAGCAACGAGGTGATCAGCGGTGATTCGAACCAGTCCAGGCGGTTGCCCTGCAACAGGCCGATCACCAGCATGCAGATCGCCGGAAAACCCAGCAGCAGGCCCCGCCAGTTGAACTGCTTGAAGCGCTCCAGGCGCAACGGGTCCTGGGGCAAGCCGTAGGCTACGGCGGCCATGGCCAACAGGCACGGCCCGACAATCTGCCAGAACGCCCATTGCCAACCGACGTATTCGGTCCACATGGCCGCCAGCGGTGTGCCGAGGCTAGGGCCGAAGGTTGCGGTCAGGGCGTAGCCGGCCAGGCCGTACAGCTTGACGTTGGCCGGCAGGAACCGCAGGGCCACAGTCATCAGCATCGGCGGCAAAGCGCCGCCGGCCAGGCCTTGCACGGTGCGCAAAATCAGCAGGCTTTCGTAATTCGGTGCGAACGGGCAAAGCACGCCAAGCACGGTGAACAGGCCGATGGCGCACAGGGTGAAACGGCGCAGAGAGAACGTCACCGAACACCAGGGTGCAAAGGCCATCGCCGAGACGGAGGTGGCGGTGTACGCGGCCACCAGCCAGGTGCCTTCGTCGAAGCCGATGTACATCGCGCCGCGAATATCGGCGAGGGCGACTTTGGTCACCATCTCGTTGAGGCCGGACACCAGTACCGCGAGCAAAACGCCCACCAGGCCGATGATGATGCGCGGGCCGAAAACGGGCGGGGTGATGGCGGTCGGCTTGGCTGCGGCCAGGGGTGCGGGAGCAGCGAGGGACGTCATGAACTACAACTCGGAATAAGAAATACCCGAGCAGTTTAATCAGGCTTAGACATGACAGAAAGTGACTTATAGGAAGCTTATAAGTGCACCAGACGCAATGATCAAAATGTAGGCAATCGCAGTGGGAGCCGGGCTTGCCCGCGACGGCATCACCTCGCTATTCCTGAAAAGCCGGGTCGCCCGCATCGCAGGCAAGCCAGCTCCCACATTGACCGAGCTCACTTGCGACTCACGTGGGCTGCGCTTCTTGCCACGTCGCCTCGCAGCATTCACGCATGGTTTCGCGCAGCCATTTATGGGCCGGGTCCTTGTCGAAACGCGGGTGCCAGGCCTGGGTCAACACCAGGGTCGGCAGGGAGATCGGCAGGGTGAAGGCGCGCAACGGCAGCTTCAGGCGATTGGCGCTGTAGAGCGCTTCCTTGGGCACCGGCAGGATCAGGTCGGAGTCCGGCAGCATGAACATCGCGCCGTGAAACCCCGGGGCGATCATGGCGACTCGACGTTCCAGGCCCTGGGCGTTGAGCGCCGTGTCGATCGGACCACGGGCGATGCCGCGCCGGGAGATGCTAATGTGGGAGTAGCTGGCGAACCGTGCAGCGGTGATTTCTCCATCGAACAACGGATGCCCTTCCCGCGCCAGCCCGACGAAGGTGGTGGTGAACAGGTTTTGCACCTTCACTTCCGGAGTGATCGGCATGGTGTTACCCACCCGCAGATCGAGACGGCCTTCCCGCAGGGCTTCGTCGTCTGTGTCGCCTTCGGGCACGAAGCGTAGCTCGCACAGCGGCGCCATGCGCTCCATGGTGTCGAACAGCCGACCGCCATACACCCCGACAAAAAAGTCATTGGCCCGCACGCTGAACCGCCGGCGCAGGGTGCGCAAGTCCACTTCGTCCGCCGAGCGGAACAGCAGCGCCGCCTGTTCCACCACGTTACGCACCTGGCCTTGTAGCTCCAGGGCCTTGGGCGTCGGCACCAGGCCGCGACCGGCGCGCACCAGGATCGGATCGCCCACCGCCTCGCGGATTCGCGTGAGGGTGCGGCTCATGGCGGCCGGGCTCAGGTTCATCCGCCGTGCGGCACCCACCACACTGCCCTCGTCGAGCAAGGCGTCGAGGGCGACCAGCAGGTTCATGTCCGGTAATTGCATGCCAAGCACTCGTGATGGGTTGGGAGTGAACTTGGCGCAATCGTAGCAGGCTTCTCTGTAGGAGCGAGCTTGCTCGCGAAGAACGTTAACGGTAACGCGGGCATCCTGAAGGGACGCGTCGCCTGGGCTTTTTTCGCGAGCAAGCTCGCTCCTACAGGGAGCAGCAGGTGATTAGCGTTGCATGCCCCAACGCTTCACGGTGACGCGCTCCAGGGTGTCGAACACCAGGTTCTCTACCAGCAGACCGATCAGGATCACCACTGCCAAGCCGGCAAACACCTTGTCGGTGTACAGCTCGTTGCGGTTCTGGAAGATGTACCAGCCCAGCCCGCCCTTGCCGCTGGTGGCGCCGAATACCAGCTCGGCAGCAATCAGTGTGCGCCAGGCAAACGCCCAGCCGATTTTCAGCCCGGCGAGGATCGAAGGCAGCGCCGCCGGGATCAGGATGAACAGCACAAAACGCATGCCCTTGAGGCCGTAATTGCGACCGGCCATGCGCAGGGTTTCCGAGACACCGAGAAACCCGGAATAGGTGTTGAGCGCCAGCGCCCACAGCACTGAATGCACCAGCACGAAGATCAGGCTGTTCTGCCCCAGGCCAAACCACAACAGCGCCAGCGGCAGCAGGGCAATCGCCGGCAACGGGTTGAACATTGAGGTCAGGGTGCTCAGCAGGTCGCGACCCAATTGGGTCGACACCGCCAGGGTGGTCAGGGCGAACGCCAGCACAATGCCGATCAGGTAACCCTTGATCAGCACCACCAGCGAGATGCTGACCTTGCTCAACAGCTCGCCACTGGCCATGCCGTCGTAGAACGCGCTCAGGGTCTGCAGGAAGCTCGGCAGCAGCAGGTCATTGTTTTGATAACGGGCGGCCGCTTCCCAGAGGATCGCGAGCACGATCAGGATCAGGCTTTTACGCAGCCAGCCTTGTTGCCACAGGCGCTGACGCAGCGGCAACTCGCGCTCTACGCGAACACCGGGCAACGGTTCGAGGGTGATTTCATATTCCTGGCGCATGGTGGAAACCCTTCAATAAGCGATGCGGATATCGGCGAAACCCAGCTCGGTTTCCGCCTCGGGCGCTTCATCAAACAACAGCCGATGAATGCGCCGCGCCGAAGCCTGGAACGCCACACCGCCAAGGCTGTGCAGGTCGTATTGATGGCTGTGGATTTCCGCTCGCACCCGCCCCGGGTGCGGCGACAGCAACAGGATGCGGTTGCCCACCACCAGCGCTTCTTCAATGGAGTGGGTGACGAACAACAGCGTGAAGCGCACCTCTTCCCAGAGCAGCAGCAACTCTTCCTGCATCTTGCGTCGGGTCAGGGCGTCGAGGGCGGCGAAGGGTTCGTCCATCAGCAGGATTTTCGGCTGCATGGCCAACGCCCGGGCGATTGCCACGCGGGCCTTCATGCCGCCGGACAGGGTGTGTGGATAGGCATCGGCAAAGGCCGTAAGGCCGACTTTTTCCAGGTAGTACAGGGCCCGCTCTTCAGCCTCGCGACGCTTCAGGGTCTTGGAGGCGAGCAGCGGGAACATGACGTTCTGCTTGACGGTTTTCCACGGCGGCAGTTGGTCGAACTCCTGGAACACCACGATGCGGTCCGGCCCTGGCTGCTCGACTTTTTGCCCAAGCAGACGGATCTCGCCCTCACACGGCTTGATAAAGCCGGCGATGGATTTCAGCAGCGTGGATTTGCCGCAGCCCGAAGGCCCCAGCAGTACAAAGCGGTCCGCCGGGTCGATCTCGAAACTGACCTGGTGGGTGGCCCGCACGACCCGTTCTGGTGTGCGGTATTCAAGGCTGACTTTATCCACCGAAAGCAGTGCTTCGGTGGTCGTCGGGTTGCTGGCCGTGTGGCCTTGCAAGGGCGCGTTCATGTCAGCTCCCTTGCAGCGGCTTGGTGTCCTGGAAGAAGTAATCCTTCCACGATTCGGGTTTGTTTTTGATCGCGCCGACGCGGTAGAGGAATTCCGCCAGCGGGTAGGTATTTTTCGGTGTGACGCTGAATTCGAATTGCGGGTTTTCGATGATTTTCAGCAGTTCGGCGCGGTCGATCTTGGCCTTCGTCACGCGAATGTAGGTATCGGCGGCGGCGCCTTTATCGTTCTGGGCGAATTGGGCCGCTTCGGTCAGCGCCTCGACGAACGCCTTGTAGGTTTTCGGGTTGTCGTTGCGGAATTTCTCGGTGGCGAACAGCACCGTCGGCGAGTTGGGGCCGAGGATGTCGTAGGAATTGAGCACCACGTGCACGTTCGGGTTGGTCAGGGCCTGCTCCTGGAACGGCGGGTTGGAGAAGTGCCCGGTCAGCTCGGTACCACCGGCGATCAACGCAGCCGTGGCGTCCGGGTGCGGGACGGCGACGGTGTACTTGTCGAGGCGATTGAATTCCTTGTCGCCCCACTGCTTGGCCGCGGCGTATTGCAGGAAGCGCGACTGCACGGAGACGCCCACTGCGGGTACGGCGATGCGGTCTTTTTCGGTGAAGTCGGCAATGGTCTTGACCTTGGGATTGTTGCTCACCAGGTAGTAAGGGAAGTTGCCCAGGGAAGCGACGGCTTTCACGTTCTGCTTGCCGTGGGTGCGGTCCCAGATGGTCAGCAGCGGGCCGACGCCAGCGCCGGCGATGTCGATGGAGCCGGAGAGCAACGCATCGTTGACGGCGGCGCCGCCGGACAGTTGGGTCCAGTCGACCTTGATGTCGATGCCTTCCTGCTTGCCGTATTTTTCGATCAGGTTCTGGTCACGCACCACGTTGAGCAACAGGTAGACGATGCCGAACTGCTCGGCAATGCGAATCTCTCCTTCGGCCTGGGCGGCCGCAGGTGCAACAAGGCTGCCGGCCAGCAGGCTGACGCCCAGGCCGACCGTGGCGGCCAGGCGCGCAAATGGGATTTTCTTGGACATGGTCTTGCTCCGGATCAGAAAGGCGCGTCGCCCTGGATGGTGGTGCGGAACAGCTTGCGCCGCAGGTGACTCGGGCAGCCGGCCGCCAGGTGGATCAGCGAGCGGTTGTCCCAGAACACCAGGTCGTGGGGCTGCCACTGATGGCGGTAGATGTTTTCGGGCAGCACGCTGTGGGCGTAGAGCTGGGCCAGCAAGTCGCGGCTTTCGTCTTCCGGCAGGCCGACGATACGGGTGGTGAAGCCCTCACTGACGAACAGCGCCTTGCGGCCATTTTCCGGATGGGTACGTACGATCGGGTGCACCACTTCCGCCACTTGAGCCAGCTGCTCAGGCGTGAGGGTCGGGCGCCAGTTGCCTTCGAATTTGGTTTCGCTGTAACGCGCCGTGTAGGAGTGTGCGGCGCTGCGACCTTCGACAGCCTTTCGCAGGTGCTCGGGCAGGTGGTCCCAGGCTTTGTGCATGTCGGCGAACAAGGTGTCGCCGCCTTCGGACGGCAGCTCCTGGGCATGGAGCATTGAGCCGAGGCTCGGCAGCTCTTTGTAGGAGAGATCCGAGTGCCAGAACTTGCCGGCGTCCCCCAGGCCGATGGATTGGCCATTTTCGATGATGTTGGAGACGATCAGGATTTCCGGGTGGTTGGCCAGCAGGAATTGTTTGAGCACGTGGATTTGCAGCACACCGAAGCGGCGGCTGAAGGCGATCTGTTGCTCGGGAGTGATGCGTTGGTCGCGGAAGACGACGACATGGTGGTCCAGGTGCGCGCGATGGATGCGGGCGAAGTCCTGGTCGCTGACCGGGCGGGTCAGGTCCAGGCCAATGATCTCGGCGCCGACGCTGCCGGGAAATGGACGGATCTCAAAGGTTTGTGCAGTGTCGTTCGCTGTTGGAACAGTAGAGGTGGCAGACATGAGTTCACTCCCGGACAGTCAGGAGAGTGACTTTATAGTCATAAGAACGGCATTTTAAATACCGTTAATGAATATCGATATGGCTTTTGTACAGCCCATGGCACTTGGGTGTTTTGGAGGGCCTCATCGCGGGCGAGCCCGGCTCCCACAGGGGGCGGCCGGGCTTGCCTGTGCGTGCAATCGGGATCAGCGCTCGTGCAACGCCTCTGCCCGCGCCCGAAGGATCGGCTTGAGCAGGTAGCTGAGGATGCTTTTCTGGCCGGTGATGATGTCGACCGACGCCACCATGCCGGGGATGATGATCAGCGGCTTCTCATCGGTGCCCAGGTGGCTGCGGTCAGTGCGCAGGGTGATCATGTAGTAGGTGGTTTTCTTGTCTTCGTCGGTGATGGTGTCGGCACCGATGCGCTCGAGCTTGGCCTTGAGGCCGCCGTAGATGGTGTAGTCATAGGCGGTGAACTTGACCACCGCTTCTTGCCCCGGGTGCAGGAAGGCGATGTCTTGCGGACGTATCTTGGCTTCCACCAGCAAGGTGTCATTCAGCGGCACGATTTCCACCATGTCGCTGCCTGGCTGGATCACGCCGCCAACGGTATTCACCAGCAGCTGCTTGACGATGCCACGCACCGGCGAGGTCACCAGGGTGCGGCTTACCCGATCTTCCAGGGCCTTGCCGGTAGACGCAGCCTTGTTCAGTTCGGTACGGGCTTCGTTGAGTTGCGTCAGGGCCTCACTGCGGAATTTGCCGCGGGTTTCGTCGATCTTGCGCTGCACTTCCTTGATCGCCGATTCGGCACGGGGAATCGCCAGGGTAGTTGCATCGAGTTGGCCACGGGTTTCCATTTCCGCACGCTTGAGCCGCAGCACTTCAACCGGCGAGACCGCGCCCTGGGCCACCAACGGCTCGGACATGTTGATTTCCTGGCGCTGCAACGACAGCTGGTTGCGGTATTGGCCTTGCTTGGAGGAGAACTCGCGCAGTTCCTGTTGACGCTGCACCAGTTGCTCCTGCAACCCGCCGACTTCGTCCTTGAGCTGCTGACGACGGCTCTCGTAGAGCGAGCGCTCACTGGCGGCCTGGCTCGGCGCGGCCTTGAGCACGTCGTCCGGAATATTCAGCGGACGGTCATCCACCTGCGCGCTCAAGCGTTCGACCCGCAGCAACATCGACAACCGCAAGGCTTCGGTTTCGCCGGCGTTGGACACAAAGCGCGTGTCATCCAGACGAATCAACGGCGCCCCGGCTTCGACGATCTGGCCTTCCTTGACGTACAGCTCTGCGACGATACCGCCTTCAAGGTTTTGGATTTTCTGCAGTTTGGAGGACGGAATCGCCTTGCCGTCGCCGCGCGTCACTTCGTCGATACTGGAGAAATACGCCCAGCCCACCAGGAACAGGAAAAACGCGATGATCGCCCAGATGGTCAGGCGGATGACCCGCGGCGCATCTTCGATCAGTGCTTTGTTGACCTCGGGCAGCGGCTGGTCTTGCAGGGATTCGGAGCCTTTGAAGTAGCGGCCAACCGCGTTTTTGAAGGACTTAAGCGACACTGATTTGCCCCTTTTTCAACGCTTCCATGACGGCGGCTTTCGGGCCATCGGCGAGAATCTGACCACGATCGACCACCAACAGGCGGTCCACCAGGGACAGCAGCGAGGCGCGGTGCGTGACCAGCACGACCGTCTTGTTTTGCACCACAGCTTGCAGGCGTTGTTTCAAGCGTTCTTCACCGGTGTTGTCCATGGCGCTGGTCGGTTCGTCGAGCAGCAGAATAGGCGGGTTGAGCAATAAGGCACGGGCCAGCGCGACGTTCTGCCGCTGGCCGCCGGACAGGTTCTGCCCGCGCTCGCCGACTTGCAGTTCGTAACCTTGGGGGTGCAGGCGGGCGAACTCGTGGACACCGGCCAATTCTGCGGCTTGCAGGACCATTTCGTCTTCGACATAGCGGGCACCGGATACCAGGTTGTCCCGCAGGGTGCCGGCCAGCAGTTGGATATCCTGGGGGACGTAGCCGATGTTGTGGCGCAGCTCGCTGACGTCAATCTGGCGAACGTCCACGCCGTCCACCAGCAAGGCGCCGGAGTCGGGTTGGTAGAGGCCGACAATCAATTTGGCCAGTGAGCTTTTACCCGAACCACTGCGCCCGATAATGCCGATCTTTTCCCCAGGCTTGATCACCAGGTTGAGGTTTTTCAGTGCGGCGTTTTGCTGGTCCGGGTAGGTGAAGTTCAAGCCCCGGCATTCGATCGCACCTTGCAGCGTGCGGCGGCTCATCGGACGCTCTTCGAAGTTGCGCTCTTGGGGCAACTCCATCATCTGGTCTACCGATTTCATGGTGACTTTGGCTTGCTGGTAACGGGTCAGCAGGCCGGACAGCGAAGCCAGCGGGCTCAAGGCACGGCCACTGAGCATGTAGCAGGCAATCAGGCCGCCCATGCTCAGGTTGCCGTCGATGATCTGGTAAACACCGAAGCAAATCATCACGACGCCCGCCAATTGCTGAATCAGCAGCGTCATGTTCATCGACAGGCCCGACAGCAACTTCACCCGCAGTTCCAGACGGCTGAGGGTGCCAATGGTTTGCTCCCACTGGTATTGGCGTTCACTTTCGGCGTTATTGACCTTGACCGCGTCCAGCCCGGCGAGGGTTTCGATCAGGCTCGACTGACGCTCGGCGGCCAGGGCCATGGTTCGCTCCATGGTTGCCACCAGGGGCTTTTGCAGGGCGTAACCGATGCCCAGGGCCAGCGGGAACGCCAGCACGGGAATCCACACCAGGTGCCCGCCGAGGATAGCGATCACCAGGAAAATCAGCAGGGTGAACGGCAGGTCGATCAGGCTGGTGAGGGTCAGTGACGCGAGGAAATCCCGCAGGCTCTGAAACTCGTGGATATTTTGGGCGAAGCTGCCCACCCGCGCCGGGCGGTATTTCATGGACATCCCGACAATGCGCTCGAACAGCGTCGCCGAGATAATCAGGTCGGTTTTTTTCCCGGCCAGGTCCAGGCACAAACTGCGCAGACTCTTGAGGATCAGATCGAACAGATAGGCGCCACCAATGCCGATAGCCAGCACCCACAAGGTGGCCGTGGCCTGGTTCGGCACTACACGGTCATAGACGTTCATCACGAACAGCGGTGCGGCCATGGCGATGATGTTGATCAGGAAACTGGCAGCGATGGCGTCTGTGTAAAGCCAGCGCGAGCGCTTCAAGGTGTCGCGGAACCAGGAGCGGGCACGGGGGATCAGGGTGCCGTGGTTGACATCGAACTTGTGCTGGGGTTGGGCGAAGAACACTTTGCCGGTGTAATCATCGGCCAGCACGTCGCGTTTGACGACGACTTCACCGCCGTCGCTTTCGCTGAGCAAAATGCGAGCTTCGTCCTCGCCATGCCAACCGACCAACACCGTGCTGCGACCGTCCTTGAGCAACAGCAAGGCCGGCAGGGCGATGGTCGGAATCTGTTCCAGCTTGCGTTGCAACAAACGCCCCTGGAGCCCCGCGCGTGCAGCGGCGCGAGGCAGCAGTTCGGCGCTCAGGCGTTGCGCAGGCAACGGCAGGCCGGTGGTGAGCATCGCCGCACTGGCAGGTTTCTGATGCAGTGCACAAAGCGCAAGCAACCCGTCGAGTAACGGGTCGTCATGCAGCGTGCGTGGATCATGACTGAGATGAACTCGACTGACTTCTGATTCCACGCGGGTACTCTCGACTAACAGATGGGGCTTGGAGGGGTGGCTCAATTCATCCCTGGCAGTTGGACTTTAGGCTTCACGTCGTTTTGCACGACGGAGGCCATTGGCGCGACCACTCCCTGGCTTTTGAGCAATTCGCCCATGGTCGCCTTGATTCGGTATTGAGTAAATAACTGAATGTTTTTGATCTCTTCCAAACGGCGGGAAGCGGTGAACAGTTCGTTCTCGCTGTCGAGCAAATCGAGCAGGGTACGTTGGCCCAAACTGAATTGCTGCTGGTAAGAAGTGCGTACTCGGGTGCTGTGATCAACGTATTGCTGGGCGATCGGCACTTGGGCGTTGGCGTTGTTCAGGGCATTCCAGGCCAGGCCCAGCTCTTCGTTCAACTGGCGCAAGGCGTTATTGCGGATATCCAGGGCCTGGTTGGACAGGGCCGATTTGGATTCCAGATCAGCTTTGTTGCTGCCGCCGGAGTAAAGGTTGAAGCGCATGCGCAACATGGCTTCCCAGCCATTGTTGTGGGACGGGTCACCGTTGACGTTGTTGTCGGCATTGGTGCCGAGTTCAGCATCAAAACGCGGGTAGAACGCCGACTTGGCGGCTTGGTACTGCTGTTCGGTCGCGACGATATCGGATTCGGCCGAGCGCAGGATCGGGCTGTTGTCGAGCATCTGGCGACGTGCTTCGTTCAGGTCGGCTGGCAGCATGGCCATGAACGGTGCCGGGCGCTCCAACTGGTCAGGCATCTGGCCCACGGCACTCAGATAGTTAGTCTGGGAGTCGGCCAGGTTGGTCTGTTCGGTGATCAGGTTGTTACGGGCTTGAGCCAGACGGGCTTCAGCCTGGTCCTGGTCAGCACCGTTACCGACGCCGCGCTGGGTGCGCAGTTTGATCTGGTCGTAGATGCGCTCGTGGTTGCGCAGGTTCTCTTCAGCCAGGCGTACGAATTCACGCCGGGTCAGCACGTCCAGATAGACCTGGGCAACGGTCAGGCCAGTGCGCTCGGAGGTGCCGAGCAACGAATAAGCACGGGAGTTGACGGTGGCTTGTTGACGCCCTACTTCGCTGGAAGTGGCAAAACCGTCAAAAATCATTTGCTGCAGACGCAGGCTCGATTCGCCGCGGTTGAGCGTATCCCATTGGTTGCTGCCACGACCGTTGGCGGCACGAGTGGACGAGTTGTCCACACCTTCACGACCGTAGCCACCGGCCAAGTCTACCTTCGGCAGGTAGCCACCTTGGGCGGCGCGTAATTGGTAGTCGGCGGCGATACGACTATTTACGCCGGCCTGAATCTCAGGGTGCACGTCGAGCGCTTGCTGCATGGCCTGTGGCAATGTTTGGGCGTGTACGAAACTCGCGGCGAGGACGAACGGCAGTGCCTTAAACAGGTGCAAACGCATTTCAAAAATTCCCCAGGACTTCTTGTCTCAAATCACAGCAGATCGAGTAGCTGTGTCGGAAAATGGCAACCGTAATGACCGTACGTCGGAAAGTTCAAAATCGGAACTGGTTCACACATGTAGGACGGTTCGCCGCATAAATATCAATGTGACATTAGTGGGGCGATTGTTTAGGATGGCGGCCACAAGGTCAATAGTTTGGCATAAAGTTAATTCCGAAAAAATATAGCCAAATTATTGACGAATCACCTGTCAAAAGTCTTAACACCTCCAAACTGGCGCTAACTAGTGCTCAGGTCTATGGAAGTTACCCGAACGGATCGCCGGAGAAATCTTCAATGAGCAGTGTTGTTGCCATCGTCAAAAGCATTGTTGGCCAAGTTTTCGTCATTTCTCCAGAAGGAGTCAGACGTGTACTTGTCGAAGGCGACCGACTGTTCGCAGGGGATCAGGTAGACACCGGCCTCTCGGGCGCCGTTAGCCTGGAGCTGGCCGACGGCCGCACACTGGACCTGGGCCGTGAAACCCAGTGGAGCGCCGAAACGCCGGACTCCAGCCTCGACTTGGCCCAAGCAACAGCCCAGGCCGCGCCGTCGGTTGCCGAGCTGCAGCAAGCCATCGCTGCCGGCGCCGACCCGACCACCGACCTGGAAGCTACCGCAGCAGGGCCGACTGCGGCCGGCACGGGCGCAGCGGGTGGCGGCCATAGTTTCGTGGTGCTGGATGCGACAGCGGCCAGCGTTGCACCGACCATTGGTTTCCCAACGGCCGGCCTGGGTGTGACCACCTCGGCCCTGACCCAGAACGCGGGCGCACAGGCGAGCGACGCGGGCGGCCTGGTGCTGCAAGCCTCCACGCTGACCCTGGGCGCGACCCCGACCATCACCGAAGCGGGCGGCGTGCTGACCTACACCGCCACGGTGACGCAGGCGCCCACCAGCGACCTGAGCATCACCCTGTCCAATGGCGCGGTGATCACCATCCCGGCCGGCCAATTGACGGGCACCGTGAATGTGCCCCTGGCACCCAACGACACCCCGTACATCGATGCAAGCCAGATCAGCGTCACCGTCACCGGCACCACCGGTGGCAACAACCTGGTGCTGACCACCGACCCCGCGCCGGCGGTGACCCAAATCACCGACACCGTCGACACCACCACTGTCACGCTGACAGCCGGTAATACCGTGACCGAAGGCGGTCAGATCACTTACACCGCTACCCTGACCAATCCCGCGCAGACACCAGTGACTGTCACTTTGAGCAATGGCTCGGTGATTACCATTGAAGCCGGGAAGTCCACCGGGACGGTCGTGGTCGATACGCCAGCCAATGATGTTTACAACAACGGCTCGACCATCAGCACCACGATTACCGGGGCTACCGGGGGTAACTTCGAGAACCTGGTGCCGGCGACTACGCCAGCGGTTACCACCATTACCGATTCGATCGATACCACCACTGTCACGCTGACAGCCGGGAATACCGTGACCGAAGGCGGTCAGATTACCTACACCGCGACCCTGACTAATCCAGCACAGACACCGGTGACTGTCACTTTGAGCAATGGCTCGGTGATTACCATTGAAGCCGGGAAGTCCACCGGGACGGTGGTCGTCGAAACCCCAGCCAATGATGTTTACAACAATGGCTCAACCATCAGCACCACGATTACCGGGGCTACCGGCGGCAACTTCGAGAACCTGGTGCCAGCGACTACGCCAGCGGTTACCACCATTACCGATTCGATCGACAACACCACCGTCACCCTGACGGCGGGCGAAAGCGTGACCGAAGGCGGCCAGATTACTTACACCGCCACCCTGACCAACCCAGCGCAGACACCGGTGACTGTCACTTTGAGCAATGGCTCGGTGATTACCATTGAAGCCGGGAAGTCCACCGGGACGATCGTGGTCGATACGCCAGCCAATGATGTTTACAACAATGGCTCGACCGTTAGCACCACCATTACGGCGGCGACTGGCGGTAATTTTGAGAACCTGGTGCCGAGCACTACGCCAGCGGTGACTACGATCACCGACTCGATCGATACCACGACGGTAACGCTGTCGACTAACGACACAGCGATCACTGAAGGCGGTCAGATCACTTACACCGCCACGCTTTCGAATGAAGCGCATGCGCCGGTGACCGTGACTTTGTCTAACGGTCAGGTGATCACTATCGACGCGGGTAAAACCACGGGCACCGTGGTTTTCCAGACTCCGGTCAATGACGTTTACAACAACGGTTCGACCGTTAGCACCACGATTACCACCGCTACTGGCGGCAATTTCGAGAAGTTGGTACCGGATAACACTAATCCGCCGACCACCGTTATTTCGGACTCGATCGATACCACCACCGTGACCTTGTCGACTAACGACACTGCGATCACTGAAGGCGGCCAGATCACTTACACCGCCACGCTTTCTAATGAAGCGCATGCGCCGGTGACCGTGACCCTGTCCAACGGCCAGGTGATCACCATTGATGCCGGTAAAACCACCGGCACTG